>JBCCHI010000043.1:0-27808 GCA_039028815.1 Pseudomonadota bacterium | reverse complement strand
TCCGAAGCGGTCAACATCGAGTTCGAAGAGTTTCTGGACGAGGACGAGGCGCGCGACATCCTGCGTGAGGCGCCGGGTGTGATGGTGATCGACAAGCGCGAAGCGGGCGGATACGTGACGCCGATCGAATGCGTCGGTGACTATGCGACCTTTGTCAGCCGGATCCGTCAGGACAGCACGATCGAGAACGGGTTGAACCTGTGGTGCGTCAGCGACAATCTGCGCAAGGGCGCAGCGCTGAACGCGGTGCAGATTGCCGAGACGCTGGGCAATCGCGTGCTGAAAAAGGGCTGAGCCCGTCCCGTTGCGGCCCTGACGACACAGTGCACCCCGCGGAGACCTAGGACCGGTATCGCGTTGGTCTCACGCCGATATGGCGGCGGCAGCGTGCTGTCGTCCGGCAGGATTGCCGGGCATCCGGGCATCGCGTGGATCGGCGCAATTTTTCGCGATTTCGACAGAGATTTCCGGGTCGTGGCAACCTTTTGGGAAGACTGACCGCGCATTGTCCCGCAGCGGTTGGGGGCGCAGGGCCGGAGCCATTGGTCTGGGTATAGCGGTGGAACAAGTCAGTCTTCTTGAACAGACGGAGCAGGTACAGCTCGATCCTGTGCGTCTCGAACAATTGTATATGCAACTTGGCTCTGCCGGGGCCGAGGACGTGGTGTGCCGGGCACTGGAAGAGCTTGCCGTGCGTCTGACGCATACCGAGCGGTTCTATCGCAGCGGCGCGCTGAGCGATATGCGCAAGAGCGCACGCAGTCTTATTGCAATCGCCGATCAGGTCGGCATGGGCACCCTGGCGCGCGTTGCAGGTGACGTGACAGGGTGCATTGATGCCGGCGACGGCACGGCGCTGGCCGCAACGCTGGCGCGCCTTTTGCGAATCGGGGAAACTTCGCTCAACGAAATCTGGGAATTGCAGGACCGCACGATCTGACCTCTTGCAGGCAGCCCCGTGCGCGTTAGGCTGCGTCCGAACCGACGCCCTGATGTCAGGACCCCTGCATGGCCCCTTCTTTCGCGCCTCGTGACGGCGCAGCTCTATCCGTTCATGTAATCGAACAGGACGCGCTGGACGACTGGTGTCAGGCGCAACCCTCCGAGACAGCGACCTGGGTGGCGGCGTCGGGGTTTACCGGCGGTCTGGGCCAGGTGCTGCTTCTGCCGGGACTAGGCGGTGCGATAGCCGGGGTTCTGGCGGGATATGGGTCAGCGGCGTCACGGGCACGGGGACGGTTTCATCTGGCGGCGGTGGCGGCGCAGTTGCCCAAGGGTGTCTACCGTCTCGAGGCGCTGCCGCCCGAGCGCGCCGACGAAGAAGCGTTGGGCTGGCTGCTGGCCGGCTACGTGTTCAGCCGCTATCGCGAACAGACGGGCGCTCAGGCGCAACTGGTGGCGCCGGACACCGTGGACGCCGCACGGCTTGAGGCGATTGCGGCCGGCGAGTGCCTGACGCGCGATCTGATCAACACCCCGGCGAGCGATATGGGCCCCGAGGCACTGGAGGCGGCGGCCATGGCCATGGCCGAAGCGCATGACGCGGATCTCCGCGTGACCCGGGGTGCGGCGCTGCTGGACGCCAATCTGCCTATGATCCACGATGTCGGGCGCGCGGCCGCCGAAGACCCGCGTCTGATTGACATGCAGTGGGGCACCAGCGGACCGGCGCTGACTCTGGTGGGCAAGGGCGTGTGTTTTGATACCGGGGGGCTCAACCTCAAGCCGTCCTCGTCGATGGGGCTGATGAAAAAGGACATGGGCGGCGCGGCGACCGTGCTTGGGCTGGCGCAGATGATCATGGCGCTGGAACTGCCGCTGCGTCTGCGTGTGCTGATCCCGGCCGTGGAAAATGCGGTCGGCGGCAACGCGATGCGACCGGGCGACATCCTGACCGCGCGCAACGGTCTGACGGTCGAGATCAACAACACCGATGCCGAAGGCCGTCTGGTTCTGGCTGATGCGCTGGCGCTCGCGGCAGAGGACGACCCGGATCTGGTCATCTCGATGGCCACGCTGACTGGCGCGGCGCGGGTGGCCGTGGGCCCGGACATTGCCCCGTTTTTCTGCGATGACGTGGAGTTTGCCGCAGCCCTCGAACACGCTGCGGCCCGGGTTGCCGACCCGGTCTGGCGGCTGCCCTTTCATACGCCCTACGAGGCCATGATTGAACCCGGTATTGCGGATCTGGACAACGCGCCCAGGGGCGGGTTTGCTGGCGCGATCACGGCGGCGTTGTTCCTGCGCCGTTTCGTGGATGGCGCGCGCTATGCCCATTTTGATGTCTATGGCTGGACCCCGACATCCGCACCGGCCCGGCCCAAGGGCGGCGTGGGCATGGGCGCGCGGGCGATTCTGGACGCGCTGCCGGGAGTTCTGGGCTTGTGAGCGACCGGCGTCTTCTGGCCAGCAATGGCACATATGCAGCCGACGAGCTGCGTGGCAGCGTCGAGGCGGAGTATTTCGTGAAAGGTGAAGCCTGCAGGATCGCGGTGCCGGTGGCCGATCTGCGATGCGATCCGGGTCTGGGCCGGCTGGACCGGCAATTGCTTTATGGCGACCGGTTCCGGGTGCTGCAGCGGGTTGACGGATATGCATTCGGGCAATCGGACCGGGGCGGTTACGTCGGCTATGTTGCTGAGGCCGCGCTGGCCGACTGGGTGGCGCCCAACAGCCGCGTCTTCGCGCGCGCGACGCTGGGGTTTGGCGCGCCCGACCTGAAATCCCCCGAACCCCTGCGCCTGCCCATGGGCGCGCGGGTCTCGGTGGTTCAGCACGAAGATGTCTGGGCCAGAACCGTCTGCGGCCTGCATATATCGATGGCCCATCTTGCGCCGCAGGACGACCAGGCGGGCGACCTGGTGGCGGAGGCCGAAAAACTGCTGGGCGCGCCCTATCTCTGGGGAGGCAATTCCGATCTGGGTCTGGATTGCTCAGGTCTGGTGCAGATTGCCTGTCTGGCGTGCGGGATCGACTGTCCCGGCGACAGCGACCAGCAGCTGGATGCGCTTGGTGTGCCGCTGGCCACGCGGACCCAGTTGCGGCGCGGGGATCTGGTGTTCTGGCGCGGGCATGTCGCCTGGGTGGCGGACGCGGCCACGCTGCTGCACGCAAATGCGTATCACATGGCCGTCGCCTACGAGCCGATCGAGCGCGCCGTGGCTCGGATAGAGGCTCAGGGCGATGGGCCGGTCATCGCGCGCAAGCGACTGGAGACATCGACATGAGCGACGCTTTTTTTACACCGGTGTCCGGGATGGATCTGCCCCGGTTCGCCGGGATACCGACATTCATGCGTCTGCCCCATGTACCGTTGGGTCATGACAGGTGGCAGGATGTGCAGATTGGTCTGGTCGGCGTTCCCTGGGACAGCGGAACCACCAACCGCGCCGGGCCACGGCACGGACCGCGCCAGTTGCGCGATGCCTCGACCATGATCCGCGCGCAGCATGCAGTGTCAGGTCTGCGCCCGTTCGAGGCGGCGCGGTGTGCGGACCTGGGCGATGTCGGCCCGAACCCGTCGGACATTCAGGACAGCATGGCGCGGATCACGGCCTTTTACGACGCGGTTCATGGCGCGGGGATCGTCCCCCTGACGGCGGGCGGGGATCATTTGTGTTCGCTGCCCGTTCTGCGTGCGCTTGCGCGGAACACCCCACTGGGCATGGTGCATTTCGACAGCCATACCGATCTTTTCGATTCGTATTTCGACGGACAGATCTACACCCACGGCACGCCGTTCCGCCGCGCGGTGGAAGAGGGATCGCTGGACCCCGGACGTGTCGTTCAGATCGGGTTGCGCGGTACGATGTACGACACCGAGGATCGCGACTTTGCGGAGGCCAATGGCATCCGGCTGATCCTGATCGAGGAATTCTTTGCCCGTGGCGCAGAGGACGTGATGGCCGAAGCGCGTGACATCGTCGGCGATCAGCCCACCTACGTGTCCTATGACATCGACTTTGTGGATCCGACATTTGCACCTGGCACCGGCACGCCGGAAGTGGGTGGACCGAATTCGTTTCAGGCTTTGCAGGTGTGCCGGGAACTGCGCGGTCTCAACATTGCGGGCGCCGATCTTGTCGAGGTTTCGCCGCCCTTCGATCAAAGCGGCGGTACGGCGTTCCTTGGCGCGTCGATCATGTTCGAGCTGTTGTGCGTGATGGCGGAGAACCGGCAGTGACCGATGTCGCGAATGTCGATCAGGCGGCGTACTGGACAGACCGGGCGTCAGCCTGGGTCCGCAAGCAGCCGCTGTTCGACGCGTTGCTGGCGCCGGCGCTGGATCTGGTGCTGGCGCGCGCCGCGCTGGCCCGTGGCGATCGGGTTCTCGATATCGGGTGCGGCACCGGCGCAAGCCTTCTGGCGGCCGCCGCGCAGGTGGGGGAAGAGGGCCATGTGACCGGTCTTGATGTGTCGCAGCCCATGCTTGATCTGGCGCACGCGCGGGTGGCGGAGGCCGGGCTGGGACAGGTGGCGTGCCGGCTCGGAGATGCGCAGGTCTTTGAGTTCCGGCCCGGTGAGGCCGACCATGTGATTTCGCGCTTCGGGGTGATGTTCTTCAACGACCCGATCGCGGCGTTTGCCAATATTGCATCGGGCCTGAAGCCCGGCGGGCGTCTGACCTTTGTCGCGTGGGGCGAACTGATGCACAATCCGTGGTTTCGTGATCTGGCGGACGCGGCGAAAGCCGTGGTGGGCACACCCCCCCATGTCCCTGATCCGCGTGCGCCGGGGCCGATGGCCTTTTCGGATCCCGACGACATCAGGGAGATCCTGACAGGCGGCGGGTTCGAGCAGATTTCGGTCGAAACCGCGTCGCCGAAACTCACTCCGACAGGCAGCCTTGACGATGTGGCGCTGTTCGCGGCCGGCGAGGGACCGGTCAATCGCATTCTGGATGAAATGGGCGGGACCGAGGCTGATCGCGACGCGATTTTCCAGCGGTTGCGCAGCGTGCTCGCACAGTACGCCACAGGCGGGTCAATTCTCGTGCCGTCCCGGCTGAATCTCGTCAGCGCCCGCGCAGCTTACTGAGCACTTCCGCTGAGGCGTGGCCGTCGGCTTTCATGCCGACAGCGCGTTGGTAGGCGGCGATGGATTTGCGCGTGTTTGGGCCAATGATGCCGTCGATTTTTTCAAGCGGATAGCCCTTGCGCTTTAACCGGCGCTGGATTTCCTTGCGTTCTTCGAAGCTGACCGGCGTATAGCCACGCGGCCAGGGGGTCTGAATCGCAGGGCCGCCGCCGATGCGGTCGCCCAGATGGCCTACGCCGACCGCATAGAAGTCGGAATTGTTGTAACGTTTGATCACGTCGAAATTGGCGAACACCATGAACGATGCACCGTTGGGACCGCCGGGCTGAAGGATGCGCGCCGCGCCGTAGTTGCGCACCGCCCGGCCATCCAGGCCAACCACGCCGCGCGCGGCCCAGTCCGAGGGCATCCGCTTGGTGTTTCCGAACGACGCGCCGCGCGGTACCTGCACCTCTACCCCCCAGGGCATGCCTTTGCGCCATCCGAAACGCTTGAGATACGCCGCCGTAGAGGCCAGTGCGTCGGAGGGATCGTCAGACCAGATGTCGCGCTTTCCGTCCCCGGTGAAATCCACTGCGTAGGCCTGATAGGACGTCGGAATAAACTGGGTGTGCCCCATTGCGCCCGCCCAGGACCCCAGGAAGTTGCGTGGCACTGTGTCGCCGGATTGCAGGATTTTCAGCGCCGCGATGAGCTGCTTTTCGAAGAACGGGCCGCGCCGGCCGTCAAACGCCAGAGTCGCAGTGGCCTCGATCACCGGGATGTCGCCCTTGCGGGTGCCGTACTTGCTTTCCAGACCCCAAACCGCGGTCAGCACCTCTTTTTCAACCCCGTAGGCTTTTTCGATACGTTCCAGCGCCCGTTTGTGGCGTTTCAATGCCTGTCGGCCCAGCTTAACCCGTTCCGATGAGGCGGCGCTGTCGAGGTAGTCCCAGATCCGGCTCTTGAACTCTGACTGGTTGCGATCCTTCTTGATGACATCACGGTTGTAGGACACGCCCTGAAAGGCGCGATCGAACACGTTGCCCGAAATCCCTGCTGCCCGCGCGCGGGGACGGAAACTGCGCACCCAGGCGTCGAAGGCCGGATTGGCCGACACAGGTGTCACCGTCGCCTTTTGCCCCAGATCCTGCGGCCTTACTTGCGGGCGCAGGCTTGCCCGCGCGGCAGTGCGTTCCAGCAGGGCAGGCGGGGCCGTTTGGCGCACGGCATCAGGCTGGGCCACTGCAGCGGGCACAGGACGCAGCTGCGGACGAAGCGAACTTTCGAGCGGACCCGCCATGACCGACGTTGCCGCAACGACGGTGGATACCCCGGCCAGCGCGGCCCGAAACGCAGTGATACACATTGCCCAACCCTCAGAAGGTGTTTTTTTCATGATAGCGCGCGAGTGCCGGAACCGGAAGTCACGAGTAGATGAGCCCATTGAAGAGGTTTTCGTTTCGGCGAAACTCAGCCATGTTCAGGCGTCCTCGTTTTCGATTCAGTTCATGAAGGGAACAACCCAGATGACGGACTACGTGCTTTATGGCTATCCCGAATCCGGCTCTGCCTCGGTCGAGCTCGCACTTTTGGAGGCGGGCATTCCCTTCCGGATGAAGGACATCAACCCCGACGACCTGCAAGGCGAGGCATTTCTGGCGATCAATCCGCGCGGCCAGGTGCCCGCGATGGTTCATCCTGACGGATCCGTCATCACTGAGGTGCCCGCGATCCTGCTGCACATGGCGGACGCGCATCCGCGATCCGGGCTCGCGCCTGAGTCCGGCAGCAGCGCGCGGGCGCAGCATGACCGGTGGCTGGCCTTCGTACATGCCAATTGCTACGAGGCCGTGCTCCGGCTGTTTTACAGCGAACGTTACACGACAGATCCGGCCGCCGGGCCCGCGGTCCGCGAGGCGGCACTGCGTTACTTGATCGCGCAATTCAACATTCTGGCGGACGCAACCGATCCTGACCCGTTCATCCTGGGCGAGACCCCGAGGGCTGTGGACTTTCTGGTCTGGGTGATCACCACCTGGCTGGTCGAAGAAGACACAAGCGCGCTGGATCCGCGGATCACCCGGTTGAAAGATGCAGTGGCAGCCCGGCCCAGTCTGGCCGAAGCGGTGGCGCGCCACACCTGATACCTGGGGTCAGCGGCGGCGGCGCGCGACCTTTCGGCGGGTCTTGTTTTCCTTGATCCTGGCACGCGCGGCTTTGCGCCGCGCGCCCTTGGCCGATTTGGGCGGCGTCTTGCGCCCGCCCCGGCGCCCGTCCGGCCGGTCTGTTCCGGTGCCTGGCATCTCTTCGCCATCGAGGCGCACCAGATCCAGCGCAAGACCGCCCGTTACCGGCGCGGCTTCGGCGAGGCGAACGACCACGCGCTGACCGATCCCGATGATCCGCCCGCTGTCCGCGCCCATCAATGTGCCGCGCTCGCGGTCGAAATGAAAATACTCGCCCCCGAGCGCGCGCATCGGAACAAGCCCGTCCGCGCCGGTGTCATCCAGCCGCACAAAGGCCCCGAATTTGGCCACGCCGCTGATCCTGCCGGTAAACTCTTCGCCCAGGCGTTCCGACAGGAACGCCGCCAGATAGCGATCCGTGGTGTCGCGCTCTGCCATCATCGAGCGGCGCTCTGTCTCCGAGATATGTTCGGCGGTACTGTCCAGCCGTTCGATTTCTGCGGATGTCAGACCATCCTCACCCCAACCATGCGCGGAAATCAGGGCGCGATGCACGACAAGGTCGGCATAGCGGCGAATGGGCGAGGTGAAATGTGCGTAGGCTTGCAGTGCAAGGCCGAAGTGCCCAAAATTCTGTGGTGCATAGTAGGCCTGCGTCATCGCGCGCAGGGTTGACAGGTTGACGACCTCGGCATGATCCGTGCCCGCGGCGGAATCGAGCAACTGGTTCAGATGGGTGGTTTTCAGAACCTGCCCCTTGGCGAGCGGCAGCCCCGCCGCCTCTGCCACCTCGCGCAAGGTGTCGAGCTTTTCGGGGCTCGGCTCCTCGTGCACGCGAAACAGCAGGAGAGACGCCCGCGCGATCAGCGTTTCGGCGGCCGCGACATTGGCCAGCACCATGAATTCCTCGATCAGTTTGTGCGCGTCGAGCCGATCCGCGAAGTTGACCGAGCCGACCTTGCCCTCTGCGTTCAGGGTCACCTTTCGTTCGGGCAGATCGAGATCGAGCGGCTGGCGCCGGGACCGGGCGCGGCTCAGGGCGGCATAGGCCTCGTAAAGCGGCGAGATCACGGTTTCCAGAAGCGGCCTGCATTTTTCGTCCGGCTCACCGTCCCGTGCGGTCTGCATCTGCGCGTAGGTCAGCGACGCCACGGACCGCATCAAGCCCCGCACAAAGCTGTGCCCGATCTTTTCCCCGTCTTGCGTGATGTGCATGCGCACCGCCAGGCAGGGGCGCGGAACCCCTTCATGCAGTGAACACAGATCGCCCGAGAGCCTGTCGGGCAGCATCGGCACGACGCGATCCGGGAAGTAGCTGGAATTGCCGCGTTTGCGCGCCTCTGCATCCAGCGCAGAACCCGTCCGCACATAGTGGGCGACATCGGCGATTGCGACCCACAGTATGAATCCGCCGGCGTTCTTCGGGTCCGGGTCGCGTTCGGCCCACACGGCATCGTCGTGATCGCGCGCATCGGCCGGGTCGATGGTGACAAGCGGTAGATTGCGCAGATCTTCGCGCCCGGACAGTCCGGCGGGTGTCATGCGGTCGGCTTCGGCGATCACCTCGTCTGGAAAATCATCGGGTATCCCGTGGTGATGGATCGCAATCAGCGAGACGGCGCGTGGGGCAGAGGGGTCGCCCAGACGTTCGAGAATGCGGGCGCGCGGCAGGCCCATCCGGTCCCTGGGGCCCGATTGTTCCGCTTCGACAAGTTCCCCGTCCTTTGCGCCACCGGTGGCGCTGGCGGGCACGATCCATTCGTTGCCTTTGCGGGTTCCGCCCTTCTCGATCGGCATGATCCGGCCGCCCTCGGCGCGTTTTGAAAACACGCCCAGAATGCGGCGGGGGTTGGTGCCGATCCGTCGGATGAGGCGCGCGTCGTAGTGATGCGCCTCGCCTTTCACTTCCTGTAGCCGGGCAAGAATCCGGTCGCCCTCACCCAAAGCCGGATCGGATGCACGAGGCAGCAGTAGAACGACCGGCTCTACCCCTTCGCCTTGCCACTCCAGCGGACGGGCCAGAACCTCGCCGTCCGGCGTCAGTCCTGAAACCTGCAACACCGAAACCGGCGGCAGTTTCTCCGGATCGCGGTAGGTTTTCTTGCGCTTCTCCAGATGTCCCTCTGCTTCGAGTTCCCTGAGCATGCGCTTGAGGTCAATGCGGGCCGCGCCCTTGATGCCGAACCCCTTGGCGATGTCGCGCTTTGAGGTAAGGGTGGGATTGTCCTCGATCCATTGCAGGATCCGGCGCTTTGAGGGCAGTTCGCTCATGGCCTTCGCCTAGCATGATGCGGGATGGCGCGCTACGTGAGAAATGGGAGCACTTTCACCGGGCGGCTGACGTGATGAAGATCGGCGGCCGTATCGACGTCGCGCAACCGGGTGATGCAGGCCACGCGCGCGCCCGCGAGGCTTGCAAGACTGTCCGAAAGGGCATGGGCGCTGGACCAGCGCACGCCGGTAAATAACCGCGCCGGCGGGCGGGCGATCCGTTTCAGGCCGACCAGCCAGAATCCGCCATCCGGTGCGGGGCCGAACACCGCGTCATTGCGTCCAAGCGCGGCAAAGGCCTCTGCCACATGTTCTGCGCCGAGCGCGGGAATGTCGGCGCCCACGATACAGACCGGGCCGGGCGGCATGTCGCGCATCAGACGCGCCATGCGCTGTCCCAGATCGCCGCGGCCCTGCGCCAGGCGCGGCAGATGAGCAGGCCAGATCGGGCTGGTGACGGCGCCGTCGGGGGTGACGGCCAGAACCAGGTTCCATCGCGGATCATGCAGCCGGCGCAACAGCGCCGCACTTTGGTGACGAAACCACCAGGCCGCCTGCGTCACCCCGATGTCACGCCCCAGGCGGGTTTTGACGCGGCCCGCGCGGGGCTCTTTGATCATCACGACAAGGTGCCGTCTCATGCAAAGTAGTCTTTGAGAATCCGGCCGTAGATCGCCTTGAGTTGTTCGATCTGAGCCACCGGCACCCGTTCGTCCACCTGATGCATGGTCTGGCCCACCAGCCCGAATTCCACCACCGGGCAATGCGTCTTTATGAACCGCGCGTCAGACGTCCCGCCAGAGGTCGACAAAACCGGAGAGACGCCGGTTTCCGCCTCGACCGCCCGCGCAACCAGCGCGGACAGATCACCGGGCGGCGTGACAAAGCTCTCGCCGGAGATCTTGATTTCGATATCGCACTTCAGATCGTGATACGCAGCGGCCTGGGTCGCTTCGTTGCGCAGCCAGTCCGATAGCGAAGCGCCGGAATGCGTGTCGTTGAACCGGATGTTGATCGTGCTGCGGCACGTCGAGGGAATGACGTTCGTGGCCTGATTGCCTGTGTCCACGGTCACCACGGTCAGCGTGGTGGCATCGAAATGATCGGTTCCGGTGTCAAGCGCATGACGTGACAGCCTGTCAATCAGAGCGGCCATGCCAGGGATCGGATTGGCGGCCAGATGCGGATAGGCGGCATGGCCCTGGGTGCCGGTGAACGTGATCCATGCGGTCAAAGAGCCCCGCCGCCCGATCTTGATCATCTCGCCCATGACGGTCGGACATGTGGGTTCCCCGACCAGACAGACCGTCATGCGCTCGCCAGACTGGTCCATCCAGTCCAGAAGCGCCCGCGTTCCGTCCTTTGCGTCGCCTTCCTCATCGCCCGTGATGGCCAGCACAATCGCGCCATCAGGTGGCGTCTGCCGGGCAAGGTCCATGGCCGCCGAGGCGAAAGCGGCCACGCCCGACTTCATGTCGGCCGCGCCGCGACCCCACAACACGCCATCACGCACCTCGCCCGAAAAGGGAGGATAGGTCCACAGGCGTTCATCCCCGGCGGGCACCACATCGGTATGGCCGTTGAAGCCGAACGTGCGCCGTGCCCCACGCGCACCCCAGCGGGCATAGAGATTGGCAATGCCGCCGCGGTCGACGCGGGTGCATTCAAATCCCACCTCTTCGAGATGGCCTGACAGAAGCTCGATCGCGCCGCCATCCTGGGGCGTGACCGAGGGACACCGCACCAGGGCGCGCGTCAGTTCAACGGGATCTGTGGGCATCGGGATCGTTGTCTCCGGCATCAGTTCTCCCTGTCCCTAGACCGGCTGACGCAGTGACGCAAATGCCGGTTGGCGCAATTGTTTCAAATTTCTTAACAAACGGAGGCAGTTGTGGTAACGATCTTCAAAACAAGACCCGAGGCAGGGCACGAGCAGGCACCAGAGATGTGCGACTTGACAGGCTGGCGACGCGTACGCCTCTCTGTTTTGCGCAGACCCAGACCCTACGCTTGCAGGCTTCCCTGATCCCGGACACGAGGTGGGGCTGAAGATATGGTTGCGGGCGTCGAGCTGCCGATCAACCGCGGTGCATCCGCGCTGGACATGGCGGAGCTGATCTTTGGTGACGGTGTGACCGTTACCAGCGCGTCTTATACCGGGGACAACGATTCCTCCGGCATCTACACCGACGGCGGCATTTCGTCGGGGGTCACGCCAAGCGAAACCGGCGTGATGTTTTCAACCGGCGATCTGCGCGGTTTCACCAACAACAACCCGTCTCAGTCCAATCTGCGAACCGGCACCACCACCGCGTCCTCGGGTCCGAACAATGTGCCCGATTTCAACGCCGCAGCGGGCACCAACACGTTCGACGCGTCCTATCTGGATGTCGAGTTCACCACCGACGCCGACGTGATGACGATGCAGTTTGTGTTCGCTTCCGAGGAGTTTCCCGAATTCACCGGCTCGGAGTTTCAGGACTTCATCGGGGTTTGGATCAATGGCAGTTTTGTGGAACTGTCGGTCGGCAATGGCGACATCGACCCCGGAAATCTGGAATCAGGGTCCAGCCCCAACCTGTTCGTCGACAACACCACGGATGCCTTCAACACAGAAATGGATGGGTTCACCGCGACGCTGACCCTGACCATCCCGGTCAGCGATACCGGTCCGAATTTTCTACGCATCGGCATCGCTGATGTGGCGGACAGCAACTACGACTCCACATTGCTGATCGCGGCCAACTCGGTACAGACGACGCTGGTGGCAAATGACGATGTCAGCAATCTCTTTCCCACCGGTACGAAAACCCTCGATCTTCTGGGCAACGATATCAACAACACCGGCGGAACGCTGGAGATCTCCCAGATCAATGGTGTGAATGTCACGGCCGGCAGCGTTCTGACACTGACCTCTGGTCAGCAAATCACGGTCAACGGCGATGGCACGATCTCTGTTCTGGGCGATGGCGATGTCGAAAACGTATCATTCACCTATGAAGTCACCAGCTCGACTGGGCAGACCGACGTCGGGTTTGTCAC
This sequence comes from Pseudomonadota bacterium, assembly GCA_039028815.1. Lineage (GTDB taxonomy): Bacteria > Pseudomonadota > Alphaproteobacteria > Rhodobacterales > Rhodobacteraceae > Roseovarius. The sequence continues at coordinate 15,290 of JBCCHI010000043.1, read as the reverse complement.
GCTCAATTCGGTGCCGTGTTTCGTCGCGGGCACGCATATCCTGACCGAGCAGGGCGACAAGGCTGTCGAGACGCTGAGTCCCGGTGACATGATCCTGACGCGCGACGAGGGGATGCAGCCGTTGCGCTGGATCGGCAGGCGCCGGGTGGCGGGCACCGGAGATTTCGCGCCGGTGCGTATCGCGGCACGCACCTTCGGTCCTCATAACGAGATCTGGCTGTCGCCTTTGCATCGTGTGCTCATTCGCGACGGGCTGGCCGAACTTCTGTTCGGAGACCGCGAAGTTCTGGTCGCGGCAAGAGATCTGGTGAACGACCATTCCGTGCGCGTCGAACCCCGCGCGGAGGTCGAATACGTACATCTTCTGTTCGACCGTCATCAGGTGATCATTTCAGAAGGGCTTGCGACGGAAAGTTTCTTGCCGGGTCCCCAGATCATTCACAGTTTCGAAGCAGAGATGGTGGCCGAGGTTTACGCGCTCTTTCCGGAACTCGAGCGCGACACCGCCGAGGGCTATGGCGCCGCTGCGCGCCAGATGCTGAAACCCTATGAGGCGCGGGTGCTCTCGCGGCGCCTGGTGGCCTGAGCATGAGCTGGATCGGCCTGCGCGACGCTCAGACAAGCTGGTTTCGGCCGGAGCGCGCGGTCGCAGGATGTGCCGGCGGCGGGCTGACGCGCGGGGCGCTTGTCCTGGAAACCCGGCTGTCCGAAACAACCCGGCCGCAAACCCTGCTGGCTGTGTCTCGTGCCGGTCTCTATCCGGGACGGTTTTCGGTTCAGGCGCTGCCACGCGGCGGGATTGTTCTGGTGGATGCACGCGGCGAAGACGTGCGCCATGCGACAGTGCCGTTCATCTCTGATGGCAGACTTGATGTGCTGCGGCTGACCTATGCGTGGGATTGTGCGCAGCAGACCGCCCGGCTCACGCTTGAACGCCCGGAAACGGATCTGGTGCAGTCGGTTTTCCTGGACAACCCCCTGCCGCTTCCGATTGATGCGATCGAGGCGGCGATCTATCAGACCCGCGACACGGTTATTGATGAAAGTGTTGTTTTTCTTTCGTTTTCCAATGCGTTGCAACCCGTGGGCCCAATGCCTGCACTGACAGCGAAAGTCCCTGTCGAAACCGCGCAGGGCGTTCGCCTGGCCTCTGATCTGGCGCGCGGTGATCTGGTGCGCACGGACACCGGGGCGCTGGTGCCGGTGCTTCAGGTGGTCAAACGCACGGTGCCGGCGCGCGGCGGATTCCGACCGGTCCGTTTGCGCGCGCCGTTCTTCGGCCTGTCGCGCGACATCGTCGTGGCGCCCCATGCCCGGCTGATCATGAGCGGCAGTCAGGTGGAATACATGTTCGGCCGAGAAGCGGTTCTGGTGCCAGCGGCGCATCTCGTGAACGAGCGTTCCGCATTTCGTGCCCGCGGGCCGGATCTTGTGACCTATTACCATGTTCTTCTGGCTGGACACGAGGCGATCATGTCGGGCGCCTGCCCTCTCGAAAGCCTGTATGTCGGGCGTCTGCGACGCAAACCCGACGCGCTGGCCGCAAGCGTTTTGGCCCGGTTCGACCGGGCGCGCCTGCCAGAACATGCCAAGCCGGTGCATCCCGTGCTGAAACCTTTCGAGGCGGTCACACTGGCACTGACCCGCGCGGCCTGACGCCGGCTTAAAGCGTTCCTTTGCTGTGCGTCTTTCGCCTTCAGCTGGTATTTCGGGGTAAGGGTGAAAGGCTTCAGTGTCTTGGCAAGGGGTCGCCCGCGCGATGCGATCCCGCGAGGGGCCAACCCCTCGCGCTCCCCGGGAGAATTTCGGGAAAGATGAAGGCAGGGGCCGGGTCGGGGCGCGCGCCTGGTTTGCGGAGGATGCGGCCTGTGGGGGCTGGCCTGTGCGCCCGGGTCGGGTGCGCGGGCGCGACAGCGCTCCCAAGCTGCGCGCCTTTCACCTTCGGTTGATGTTTCGGTGGTAAGGCGAAGGGCTTCAGGTTTCGAAAAACGGTGTCATCTGAGCAACGATCACGGCATTTTCGTCACGCGCCCGCTCCATCAGGGCGCGTTCTTCGTCGCTGATGTCGTGGCCTTCGGCCTCGCGTTCGGCCAGCGTGCCATAGCCCGAGACGTCGAGCGGGGCCATGTCGGCCTGCTTGAGAATCGCAACGGTTTCGCGCACGGCTTCCGATTCATCCACACCTGCGGCATAGACCATCAGGGCCGCGCCGGTGGCCGTGTCGGGCAAGCCGTCCCCCGCCTTGCGGCCCACCTCGACAAGCAGGGTGTAGACCTGTTGGCGGGATGGCGGTTTCGACATGTCGGGTCCTCTGGCTGCCTGCCTCGACTGCGCTCTCGCGCGGTTCTTGTCAAGCCGCGGTCACATGTTGCCCGATGGCCACATTCGGACCACTCGCGGAAAACCGGGTGTTGAAGCGCATCGTCACCGGCGATAGCCCCGGGGCATACTCATGTCTGCACCAATCGAAGGAGGGTGGATTTGTCACGTGACTGCTATTCCAATCCGTCCCTCCGTGGGCGCGACTGAACCGTAATACCCCCTGCTGCGGGCGTTACCCCTGTATTCTGCCTCACAAGACCCGATGAACGGATCGGGCTGTTCACATGTTTGCTGAAATTCAAAGTATCGCATCCGGCGCGGTCGACAGCGACGTTTTCGCGGCTGGTATCGCACTCGGCCTGATCGGTTTGCTCGCCGGGTTGCTCCATATGTGGTGGTCGCATCTGTCGGCCTTCGCCGTGCGGCGTCTCAGCGTCACGCTTACGGTCGACAACCGTACAGCGTCGTTCCGGCATCTGATGATCTGGCTCGAAGACAGCGGTGCGCTGCGCGGTGTGCGTCGCGTGCAGTTCACCGATATCACGCTGAAAGAGCGCGACATCGAAGCGCCAGCGCCGGGCAAGCACTGGTTCTGGCGGCAAGGCCGGCTGTGCCGGTTCGAAAGGCATCTGGATACGCGGGCGCGGGTGTCGCACAGCGCTGGTCCCAAACCTCTTGAGACAATTGACCTGACCATCTTTCTGGGCCGCCTGCAGACAATCCGGAGCTGGATTGATGAAGGCGCGCGTCTGGATGCACAGCGCCAGCGCATCGGTCCCAGGCTGCATGTTCTGCGGCGTGACTGGTGGGACCAACTGGGCGACATTCCGGCGCGCAAGCTGAACAGCGTTCTGTGCGACGATGACCGGATCGACCGTCTGGCGGCGGATGTGCGGTGGTTCTACGGGTCGCAGGCGTGGTATGCGCAGCGCGGTGTTCCGTGGCGCCGGGGCTATCTGCTGTACGGCCCTCCGGGAACGGGCAAGTCGAGTGTGATCCGTGCCATTGCGTCCGAGTACGGCCGCGATCTGGCCGCGCTGGATATTGGTCAGCCAAAGCTGTCTGACGATGATTTGCGCGAAGCGCTGTTTCAGGCGCCCGAGGGGTCCATGATCGTAATCGAGGATATTGATGCCGTCTTTCGCAAGCGCACCGGTGACACCGAAGGTGTCAGTTTTTCAGGATTGCTGAACGCCATCGACGGGCTGGCGGCGCAGGAAGGGCGTGCCCTGTTCATGACCACCAACCACAAGGACCGTCTGGATGCGGCGCTGATCCGGCCCGGCCGGGCCGACCTGCATGTCGAACTCGGCCTTCTGTCCGGGACGGCGGCCCGCGTGATGTTCCTGCGGTTTTTCCCGGAAGAGACCCGACTGGCGGATCAGTTCCGTCAGGTGATCGGAGACATGAGTTTCAGCCCCGCGCACCTTCAGGGCTGGCTGCTGCGCAACGCGCAAGATGCGCGCACCGCCAGTCTTGCCCGCGGGTTGAGTCACACGGATCAGGCGGATGCTGTGGCTGAAAAGCGCGCTTCGTGACGGCCTTGCTGCACCGTGTGTCGTGACGTCCCGCGCACCGCCCGGATCCTCCAGGCGCGCCGCCTTGAGTGATCGCCAGGGGGTCAGGGCGGCACGCGCTGGTCGCGCGGTCCGCATGCCACAGTCCCGCAGGACCGTGGCGGCGTCCGAGCCGGATCAATCCCGCAAAAGATCGTTGATCGCGGTCTTGGAGCGGGTTTTCTCGTCCACATGTTTTACAATGACCGCGCAATAGAGGTTGATGCCGTTCCTGGAGGGCATGGAACCGGCGACGACCACAGAGTAGGGCGGCACTTCGCCATACATGACGTCTCCGGTGTCGCGGTCGACGATCTTGGTGGACTTGCCGATGAAAACGCCCATGCCAAGAACCGAACCTTCGCGGATGATGCAGCCTTCGACCACTTCGGACCGGGCACCGATAAAACAGTTGTCCTCGATGATGGTCGGGCCGGCCTGCATCGGTTCCAGCACGCCGCCAATGCCCACACCGCCCGACAGATGCACGTTCTTGCCGATCTGCGCGCAGCTGCCCACTGTGGCCCAGGTATCGACCATTGTGCCTTCGTCCACATAGGCACCTAGATTGACGAAAGACGGCATCAGCACCACGCCGGGCGCGATGAAGGCGGATCTGCGCACGATGCAGTTCGGCACGGCACGGAAACCTGCCGCGCGCCACCGGGACCCGTCCCATCCCTGGAATTTGCTGTCCACCTTGTCCCACCAGGTCCCGCCCTGAGGCCCGCCCGGCTGCGGTTCCATGTCCTTCAGGCGAAAGCCCAGAAGCACGGCCTTCTTGGCCCACTGGTTGACATGCCAGTGTCCGTCGTCCTGACGCTCGGCCACGCGCAGTGCGCCGCTGTCCAGCGCGGCAAGCGTCGTTTCAATCGCCTCGCGCGGCTCGCCCGTTGTCGCGGGCGTGATCGCGTCGCGGTTGTTCCAGGCGGTTTCGATAGCGGCTTCGAGTTGGGCGTTGGACATGGGGACTCCTGTCGGAACGTGACGTTTGGCGCGCTATAGGCGGCAGGGCCGGCGCGTGCAAGCCGGCGTCGCGGTCAGACCGGACGTGCAAGCGGGTCCGGATCGACGTTGCCACCGCAGAGCAGCACCGCAACCCTTTCACCCGGACCGGGCACGTAGACACCGGCGCGCAGCGCGCCCATCGCGGCAGCCGCCGCCGGTTCGACCAGCAGCCGAAAAGTGTGCCACAGCCAGTGCTGTGCCTCGGTGATGGCGTCTTCGCTGACCAGAACGGTGCGCGTGTCGTGCTGGCTTGCCAGGTCGAAACAGATCCCGCCGATCCGGCGCGCGCCCAGTGCATTGGCCGCAACACCGCCCACCTCTACTTCCACCGGCGTGCCCGCGGTCTGCGCGGCCCGAAGTGTCGGGCAGCGCTCCGGCTCTACGGCAATGACCCGGCGCCGTCCGTCAAACCAGCCGAGCGCGCCGGCGATCAGGCCGCCACCGCCAACTGCGATCAGAACGGTGTCCGCCTCCAGTCCCTGATCCTCCCATTCCGCCATGCAAGTGCCCTGACCGGCCACCGTGGCGGGCGCGTCATAGGCATGGATCTGCAGTGCACCGGTGCGCGCGGCATAGTCCAGCGCAGCCTCAAGCGCCTGGGCGTAGCTTCCCTGCACCACGTTGAGCACCGCGCCCTGACGTTCGATCAGAGCGATCTTTGCGGGCCCTGCGATGTCCGGCACAAAGATCTGTGCCGCATGCCCCAGGGTGCCAGCGGCATACGCCACCGCGGCACCGTGGTTCCCACCCGAGGCAGCCACCAGACCGGCAGCGGGCACCGGTTCGGACAAAAGCGTGTTGAAAGCCCCCCGCGACTTGAAGCTGCCCGTATGCTGCACATGCTCCAGCTTGAGCGCGACAGGCTGATCAAACCCGAGATCGACCTGCATGACTGGCGTCTGCCGGACGCAATGCCTGATGCGATCGTGCGCCCAGTCGATTTCTGTTGGCCAATCCATACATTTGCGCCTTTCTGAAAGTATGCTTAAAGGGCCTGCGCGCTTATAGGGCGAATGACACCGGGCAGAAAGGGATGCAGACAATGAAAGAGGACCGCCTGAGTCAGTTCCGGGATGCCCATTCGGACCGCAGCACGGCCGAAATGGTCCCGGATACACCACAGACCCGCGCGCCCGCCTATCGGCTGGCCTTCGCGGACGACGACTTCCTCTGCCGCGAGGAATTGCGACCGGTTCGGCTGCAACTGGAGCTGCTGAAACCCGAAATGATCCTGATGGAGCGCGGCATCGAAAGCACGGTCGTGCTGTTCGGCGGCGCACGCATTCCCGAACCCGCTTCGAAGGAGTCCGCCCGCACCAAAACACTGGCTGACCTGTCGCGGTTCTATGACGAAGCGCGCGACTTTGCCCGGCGTGTCACCGAAAAATCGATGCAGACCTACAGCAAGGATTTCGTCGTCGCCACCGGAGGCGGGCCCGGCGTCATGGAGGCCGGCAACCGCGGTGCCGCAGACGCTGGTGGCACATCCATCGGACTGAACATCGTTCTGCCGCACGAACATGCGCCCAACGCGTATGTGACACCGGGTCTGTGTTTCAATTTCCACTACTTCGCAATCCGGAAGATGCACTTTCTGATGCGCGCACGCGCGATCTGCGCGTTTCCCGGGGGCTTTGGAACACTCGACGAACTGTTTGAATCGCTGACATTGATTCAGACGCAACGCATGAAGAGGGTGCCGTTCCTGCTGTTCGGAGAAGACTTCTGGCGCACCATCATCAACTGGGACGCGCTGGCCGATGCCGGCACGATCTCGCCCGAAGATCTGGATCTTTTTCGATATGTGGAGACAGCAGCCGAGGCTATGGCAATCATCGAAGACTGGTATCGCGACGAGGAGTGACCGCCACCCGGGCCGACAAACCGGCGACCGGACGGCTCAGTGGCCGTCAAACGCGCAGAGCGCGTGAACATCCATCCCGAGACCCTCGAGTTTCGCACGACCACCAAGGTCCGGTAGGTCGACAATGACGGCAAGGCCCACGATGTCGCCGCCAAGCCGTTCGATCAGTGTCATGCCGGCCTGTGCCGTTCCGCCCGTCGCCAGAAGGTCATCGACCAGCAGAACCTTTTCCCCGGCTTGAATCACGTCGTCGTGCACCTCGACAACGGCTTCGCCGTATTCGAGCGTGTATGCTTCCGCGATAACCGCGCCTGGCAGTTTGCCCTTTTTGCGGATCGGCACAAACCCCACGGACAACTGGTGTGCGAGTGCGCCGCCCAGAATGAAGCCGCGCGATTCAATCCCGGCAACCTTGTCAATCCGCAAGCCGGCAAAGGGATGCAGCAACTGATCAATAGTCATCCGAAAACCGCGCGCATCGGCAAACAGCGTCGTGACATCGCGGAACATGATCCCGTCATGCGGAAAGTCGGCGATGGTGCGGATGTAATCTTTGACGTCTTTGCTCATCTGGAAACCCTCAGGTTGCGCGGCGCACCGTGGCTGTCAGAATACCCATACCGATCAGCGTCGCGCCCCCGGCTCGTGTGATCCACGCAATCACCGACCCGCGCGCGATGATGTTCCGCAACCGGTCGGCGGCCAGCGCATAGGCCAGCGCGTTGATCGCTGCAAGAGTCACGAAGGTACTGATCAATATGGCAAACTGAGGCAGAAGCGGCGCGTTGGCTGTGATGAATTGTGGTACGAAGGCAACAAAGAAGGGTATGGATTTGGGGTTGAGCAGGGTCACAAGAGCGGTGTGGCCGAACACCCCTCTGGCAGAGACGTCGCGCGCAGGCGTCAACCCCCGCGTCGGGGCCGAGCGGATCAGCTTTATGCCCAGCCAGATCAGATAGAGCGCCCCCGCCCATTTCAGCACGGTGAACGCGGTGGCCGAGGCCAGAACAAGCGCGCCCAGTCCCATCAGCGCGGCGCTCATGGCGATGAAATCCCCAAGCGCCACGCCCGCCGCCGACGCAAGTGCCACGGACCGGCCCTTGGACAGCGCGTAGCTCAGCACAAGCAGAACAGTTGGGCCCGGGATCAGAAGCAACGCGGTTGAGGCTGCAACGAAAGTAAGCCAGAGATCAAGCGGCATGGCACGCTCCGGTTAAGTGGATTCGGGAAAGTCTTGTCCCGAATTTTTCGGCGATTGACAATCTTCCGACATCCGCGTGAGGCAGATTTTGTCTTTTGGACAGTGCGTGCGCTGTGCGGTCCCAGGGGATTGACCAACGCGATGGCGTCACTGCCGGGCGCCACGCATCCTGCCTGGTCGGGTCGATGGCGGCTTTTGTACAGTACGACGGTGACCAGCGGCTTTCTGCGCGACACGCGGTTCCCCAGACACGTCAGAGGACACGGCCTGCCACCGCGTCGAGTTTGCTCAGAATGTCGGGATCGCGCGCATCCGGGGCGGTGATGATCGCATGATCGAGTGCTCTGTCGCACCGAAACGGACAGGGCGCGCGGTTCGTGTCCAGCGCGGCACACAGGTGGCCCAACATGTCGCGGGCATGATCCGCATTGGACATCAGCGTGGCAATGATCCGTGTGATATCCACTTCTCCGTGCTGCGGGTGCCAGCTGTCATAATCTGTGATCATGGCGACGGAGGCGTAACACAGTTCGGCCTCGCGGGCGAGTTTTGCTTCGGGCATGTTGGTCATGCCAATCACGTCGCACCCCCAGATCTCCCGATAGAGCTTTGAGTCGGCCATCGTACTGAATTGCGGGCCTTCCATCGCAAGATACGTGCCTCCGCGATGCACGGTGACGCCCGCTGCCTCAGCGGCGGTGGCGCAGTACGCCCCCAGCCGGGGACAGGTCGGGTTGGCCAGACTGACATGCGCCACGCACCCCGTGCCAAAAAAAGAGCTTTCGCGATCCTTGGTGCGGTCAATGAACTGATCGACGATCACGAAGTCACCCGGTGCCATCTCTTCCCTGAAAGAGCCGCAGGCCGATACGCTGATGACGTCCGTAACCCCCAGGCGTTTGAGTGCGTCGATGTTGGCGCGGTAGGGTACCGTGCCGGGGCTGTGCACATGTCCGCGTCCGTGCCGGGGCAGAAAGGCAACCGGCAGCTCACCCAGCCGGCCGGTCAGAACGGCGTCTGACGGGGCGCCCCACGGCGTGTCAACCCGGCGCCATTCCGTCTCTTCGAGGCGGTCAATCTCATAGAGTCCAGAGCCGCCGATCACCCCGAGAAACGTTTTGCTCATGCAGAACCTCCGTATCGCCGGCGCAGCCAAACGCGGGGAAGGTCAACATGCAAGCGTTAATGAAAGATGTTCAGACCGCGCTGCAAAGCGGGCAAAGCGCGCGGTTGCCGCGCAGCGCCACTATCATCAGGCCCTCGGCACTGTCGCGGATGCCGTAGCCGTAGCCGCGCAGCCGGAACTTCCACTCCCGGTCCGAGACGGACAGGTTGCGTTCGCGTAACACGAATTCGCGGATGTCTTTGATCTTGTTCAGGTTCATTGTCTTCGCTCCCGTAACACTCTTTGCTGTTGTTCTGGGTAGAGTTCGCATGTGGCAACAATCGTGCCGAATTGCGGTGACGCGCGGGTGTTTTGATGATCTTGCTGCGCTGCGGCGTGGGCGTTTCGCTTCGGGTCCCGGTTGTGCAATCCGAAAAAAATGTGTTCGCGACCGCGCGAACGTGAAAGCATGGTCCGGACAGACCAAACCGAAGGAGACGGACATGCTGGGCAGCGGGGATGGCAAGCGGCGGGATGTGGTCAGCGCCATTGATGGCGCAGGCTGGGATTTCAACATGAGCCGTCATCCATACTACCACATCGAGGCACCGGGGCGGCCGCACTACACGATCTACAACCGCCGGCACATGGCCGTGTGCTTCGACAATCATGTCGGAAAGGAGGACGGGTATTGGCTGCTGCGGCAGAAAGCGGCGGTTCTGAACACCGGGGAATGGCCCTTACAGTTTCGCGGCCCGGATGCCGAACGGTTGCTGAACGTGCTGTTCACGAAGGATATCACCAAAGTCCGTCCGGGCCGGTGCGGCTATGGACTGGCCTGTTACGACGATGGCGGCCTTATTGTTGACGGTGTCCTGATGCGGCTGCAAGACGACCTCTTCTGGTACGTGCAGGCCGACGGGGATTTTCTGAGCTGGGCCAAGGCACATGCCAGAGGCATGGATGTCGAAATCTCCGATCCGCGCGTCTATGTCTCACAGATGCAGGGCCCGGCCTCGCTGGATGTGCTCGCAGCGGCCAGCGACGACGGTAAACTTCCAGAGCCATTTGGCTATTTCGGGATCGCCCGGGTTCGTTTCGGCGGCCAGGAAGTGGTGATCACGCGCACCGGCTATACCAATGAGCTGGGCTGGGAGTACTACACCGAACCACATCACGATGCGACCGCGCTCTGGGCGCATCTCGAGGCAGCGGGCGCGCCATTTGGGGTGACGTTCTTTGGACTGGATTCGATGCATATCCGGCGGATTGAGGCCGGTATTCTCAATGCCAACTCGGATTTTGACGCCTCGACAACCCCGTTTGCCGCAGGTCTGGGACAGTTTGTGGACATGGACAAGGCGGACTTCATCGGCAAGACGGCCCTCGAAACCGCGGATCGTGTGCCGCGATTGATCGGGGTCAAGTGCCCGGAGGCAGAACCGGTGATCAGCGGGGCGGTGCTGCTGGATGGCGCACCCGCAGGCCGCGTCACCGCGGGTGCGTTTTCGCCCTTTCTGAAGTCGGGCATCGGTATCGCGCTGTTTGATGCGGCCGCGCCCGCCCCCGGCACAGAGATAGAGATCGCCTGCATCGACGGACACACATATCCCGGCGAAACACATGCCATGCCCTTCTACGACGCCGCCTGCGAAATCCCGCGCGGCAAGCTGGTGGCTATACCGCAGCGCAGCTGATCCCCCGCGCGCGCCGGTGGCGATCACCGGTCGCGCCAAAGCAGAGCCTGGACCGCGTCACACGACCGGATCCGCCGCCCCCGGTGTCATTGCGCCGTCTTTCCGGCGAGCTGTCGTTCCAGGTCAAGCGCCTGTTCCCCGGTCAGCCGCATCACGCAGTCCGCCGCAGCGGGGCCTGATCCGGTGCCCGTGCCGAACTGGCTGGCCGCATACGCGCAGGACGCGTCGCGAAAGACGATCCAGGCGCGCTGCATCTCGCGCAGGGCAAGGGCCACGGACGGCGCGGCAGAGCCCAACTGCGCCATTTCGGCATCCAGTCTCTGCTCGATCTCCATAAGGCCGGCATAGGCCTCGTTCAGCCGGGTGTCCCAGTACTCGGCTTCGAAACGGGAACAGGCCGCAAAACCGACCGTGGTGTAGCCATCCGGCGTGTTGATACACAGGCCGGCCGAGGTTCCGACACAGGCGTCGCGCGCCTCTGGGCTGACCGCTGCGGCCAGACAGGCTTCCGTTGCCTCGGGGGTCCAGACCAGATCCTGTGCCTGACCGATGCCAGGCAGCATCAGCGTCAGCCCGGTCACAGTCAGCAGGGGGAACGCAATCCATCGCATGTCCGGCAGGATGCCGGGTCGCGACGCAAAAAGAAAGACGGCTTGATGCGCCGGATCAGCGCAATCCTGTCTCGGCGGCGATGGCGGCGCGGGACTTGCGGGCGCGTTCCGTGGCGGATTTGAGTTGACCGCAGGCAGCCATGATGTCCTCTCCGCGCGGAGTGCGGATCGGGCTGGCGTACCCCGCCTTGTGCACAATATCGGCAAAGCACTCGATCCGCTCCCAGTCGCTGCGCTCATAGGGCGCACCTGGCCATTCGTTGAACGGGATCAGATTGATCTTGGCCGGGATACCCGCGATCAGGCGCACCAGACGGCGGGCATCCGCGTCGCTGTCGTTCACGCCTTTCAGCATCACATACTCAAAGGTGATGCGTTCGGAATTGGACAGTTTCGGATACGCGCGCAGGGCGTCGAGCAGTGTCTCGATGTTCCACTTGCGATTGATCGGCACCAGTGTGTCGCGCACCTCATCCGTGGTGGCGTGAAAACTGACAGCCAGCATGCAGCCGATCTGTTCCGCGGTTTTTGCAATCTCGGGGACAACACCGCTGGTCGACAGGGTGATGCGACGACGGCTGAGACTGATGCCCTCGCCATCCATCGCAATCCGCATCGCGTCGCGCACATTGTCGAAATTGTACAGCGGCTCTCCCATGCCCATCAGCACGATGTTGGACAACAGCCTGGGGCGTTCGCCGCCGCCTTCGCCAGGCTGCGGCCATTCGCCCAGATCGTCGCGCGCGACCATGATCTGTCCCACGATCTCGCCCGCTGTCAGATTGCGCACAAGTTTCTGGGTGCCAGTGTGACAAAACGAGCAGGTCAGCGTGCAGCCGACCTGGCTGGATATGCAGAGCGTGCCGCGCTCGTCTTCCGGGATATAGACGGCTTCCACCTCATGCCCGCCCGCAATCCGCAAAAGATACTTGCGCGTGCCGTCGGCGCTGATCTGACGACTGACAATTTCAGGCAAGTCCATCACGAATTGCTCTGCCAGCATGGCGCGGAACGGCTTGGCGAGGTTGGTCATCGCGTGAAAATCGCGAACCCCCCAGAAATAGACCCATTGCCAGATCTGGTTGACACGCATCCTGGCCTGCTTTTCAGGCGTACCGATCCCGATCAGCGCATCGCGCAGGCCGTCACGCGTGAGACCCACAAGGTTGACCGGGCCGTCCGGTTGCCTGCGCGGGATCGTCAGCACATCCTGTGTGATCGGGGCGGGTCGGGTCGTTGGCATATCGCTGTCCGAAACTCTGGCGTTGGCGTCTCATATAGTATCGAAACCCTGTCGCCAAACGCTTATCTGCCGCCGCGGCCTATATGCATCACATCGCTGTGGCGGGGGCAACTGAGCAGGTGGTCGTTGACCAGCCCCTTGGCCTGCATGAAGGCATAGACCGTGGTTGGCCCGCAAAACCGGAAGCCGCGCGTCTTCAGGTCTTTGGACAGCGCGGCGGACAGTCGCGTCTGCGCCGGTATGTCGGTGATCTGCCTGGGTCGGGTCTGGACCGGCTGGCCGTCGACGAAATTCCAGATGTAGGTTGAAAAGCCCTGTTCGGCCTCGATTTTCTGCCAGGCGCGGGCGTTGCTGATGGTGGCCTCAATCTTGCCGCGATGGCGCACGATGCCCGCATCCTGCAAGAGGTGCGCGACCTCGCGCTCGCCCCATGTGGCGACGATGTCGGGGTCAAAGCCCGCAAAGGCGGTCCGAAAGGCCTCGCGCTTGCGCAGGATGGTGATCCAGCTCAGCCCGGCCTGAAAGCCTTCGAGCACGAGAGCCTCCCAAAGAGCGCGGCTGCGGCGTTCCGGGACGCCCCATTCCTCATCATGATAGGCGTGGTAAAGCGGGTCGTCTCCGGCCCATGCGCACCGTTCCACGGTCTTGCCTCCTGCTGACAGACGTATCGTATTTTACGTGAATGCCATCTTTAACAAATCCTTAGCGGGCTGCGAGCATTGTCCTGATCGTCTGAGTTCTGGATCGGAGACAGGTATGGGACGCAAGCACCGGAAATGGGCGGATATACCCAGTGGGCAGCAAAACCCGCTGGCCTATGCCGTGACCTCTCGTGACTGGTCAGTCATGCAGATGGTGGACGACGCCGTGCGGCACAAGCAGGTGCTGCTTGCGTATCAGGCGATCGTGCCTTCAGGCAAGCAGGATGCACCGGCCTTTTACGAAGGGTTGGCGCGCGTTCTGGACGAGACCGGGCGCATCATTCCTGCCGGCGAGTTCATCGGCACCATCGAGACCGAGGAAACGGGTCGACTCATTGATTGTCTGACGCTGGAAAAAGGGCTGCGCGCGCTGCTGAAGTATCCGGACCTGCGCCTGGCAATCAACATGTCTGCGCGGTCGATCGGATACGGGCGCTGGATGAAATCGCTCAAGCGTGGACTGGCCAAGGACGACACGATCGCCGAACGCCTGATTCTGGAAATCAGCGAAAGCTCCGCCATGCTGGTGCCGGAATTGGTGGTGAGCTTCATGGCCGATCTGCACGCCGAAGGGATCAGCTTTGCGCTGGATGACTTCGGGGCAGGGTTTACGTCCTTCAAGTTTCTGCAAAAGTTTCACTTTGACATCCTGAAAATCGATGGCCAGTACGTTCGCGGCATCCATGAAGATGGCAACAAACAGGTCATGGTGGCCGCCTTCGCGGCGATTGCCGAACAGCTTGATCTGATCACCGTCGCCGAACAGGTGGAAAACCCAAACGATGCGCTGGTGTTGCAGGATATCGGGATTGACTGCCTGCAGGGCTACTACTTTGGCGCGCCCACCGTGAACCCGCCCTGGATCGAACATATCAACCAGAAGATCAGCGCCTGATTTAGCTGTCCGGGCGATGTTGTCGCGCTGCAGCATGTGATGTAAGACCTCCACAGGGTGAGGAGTCGTGTCCTGGGCACGCCGTCGCGGCGCAGAGCGGATCTGGGTGCCTCACCAACATGGATTGGTGGAGGAAGATATGACGAATGTGGTAGTAGCATCTGCGGCGCGCACCGCCGTTGGTTCGTTCCTGGGTTCATTTGCAAACACCCCCGCACATGATCTTGGCGCTGCGGTTCTGCAGGCGGTGGTTGACCGCGCCGGCATCGACAAGTCCGACGTTTCAGAAACCATTCTCGGTCAGGTGCTGACCGCCGCACAGGGGCAGAACCCGGCTCGTCAGGCGCATGTGAACGCCGGTCTTCCGATCGAAAGCGCCGCCTGGAGCGTCAACCAGGTGTGCGGTTCGGGTCTGCGCGCGATCGCGCTTGGCGCACAGCACATTCAGCTGGGGGACGCCGACATCGTGGCCGCGGGTGGACAGGAAAACATGTCCATGTCGCCTCATGCCGCCAATCTGCGGGCGGGTCACAAGATGGGTGACATGAGCTATATCGACACGATGATCCGCGACGGTCTCTGGGATGCGTTCAACGGCTACCACATGGGCCAGACCGCAGAAAACGTCGCCGATCAGTGGCAGATTACCCGCGACATGCAGGACGAATTCGCCCTGGCCAGCCAGAACAAGGCCGAAGCGGCCCAGAACGCCGGCAGGTTCGACGACGAAATCGTTGCGTTCACCGTCAAGACCCGCAAGGGCGAAACGGTGGTCGACAAAGACGAATACATCCGCCACGGCGCGACGATCGAGAATATGCAGAAGCTGCGTCCCGCCTTCACCAGGGATGGCTCTGTCACTGCGGCCAATGCCTCGGGCATCAACGACGGTGCGGCGGCAGTGCTTCTGATGAGCGCGGATGACGCGGAAAAGCGGGGCATCGAACCGATGGCACGCATTGTCAGCTACGCCACGGCGGGACTGGATCCCTCGATCATGGGTGTGGGCCCGATTCACGCCAGCCGCAAGGCGCTGGAAAAGGCGGGCTGGAGCGCAGGCGACCTTGATCTCGTGGAGGCCAACGAG
>JBCCHI010000042.1:0-28956 GCA_039028815.1 Pseudomonadota bacterium | reverse complement strand
GCAACAGGATGGTTGAACGCCGACAGCACCTCCAGGCAGGCGCGCGTGATGCCCCGCTCGCGCTCGACCGGCTGATAGGGATCGGTGTTCGTGCCGATCGCAACCGGCGCCACGCGATAGCCCGGCCGCGCCAGTTCACGGGCCAGACACGCCGCCGCCCCGGGCCGCGCCACCAGCCGCGATTCGAAATCCAGCCCCGGCGACAGGCCCAGCCACGCATGGCTCGGCCGCGCGAAACAGTAAATGCACCCGTGCTCGCACCCGCGATACGGGTTGACCGAGCGATCAAACGGCAGATCCGGCGACCGGTTGTAGCTCAGAATCCGGCGCGGGCGTTCGTCGCGCACCTCGGTGCGCAGCACGCGCGCCGGATCGTCCCTGTCCCAGCCATCGCTTTCAAAGCTGCGCCGCTGCGCCTCATAGCGCCCGCTCGCGTTGCTCTGCGCCCCGCGCCCCGGCCGCGCCAGGTCATCCGAAACCGTGTTTTCCGGTGTTTGCATATGCAGAAATTAGAACATAACAGGAACATTTGCAATAAACTCATGCTACAGATTGAAATATTCTGCATCGGTGGCATTGGTTTTCTTGGCACAGGTCGGCAATGATGGCACCCGTGTCGCATTTCGCAAAGAGATGCGCCGCCGAACGTAAGAAAGCTGGCGCGGAATGGACCGTGGCCCGACGCCGTGTAAGGAGTGACTGACGATGTCCGACGAAGAAGACGATATCATCCTGTCCGAACTCGATGACGAGGAACTGGTCCAGCAGATGTGGGACGACCTCTATGACGGTCTCAAGGAAGAGATCGAAGAAGGGGTCAACATCCTGCTCGAACGCGAATGGATACCCTACGACGTGCTGACCAAGGCACTGGTCGCAGGCATGACCATCGTCGGCAAGGACTTCCGCGACGGCATCCTCTTCGTGCCCGAGGTTCTGCTGGCCGCCAACGCGATGAAGGCCGGCATGGCCATCCTCAAGCCGCTGCTGGCTGAAACCGGCGCGCCGCGTGTCGGCAAGATGGTCATCGGCACGGTCAAGGGTGACATCCACGACATCGGCAAGAACCTTGTCAGCATGATGATGGAAGGTGCCGGGTTCGAGGTGGTTGATCTGGGCATCAACAACCCGGTCGAGAGCTACCTCGAGGCGCTTGAGACCGAACAGCCGGATATTCTGGGCATGTCGGCGCTGCTGACCACGACAATGCCCTACATGAAAGTCGTGATCGACACGCTGGTGGAACAGGGCAAGCGCGACGACTACATCGTTCTGGTGGGCGGCGCCCCGCTGAATGAAGAGTTTGGCAAGGCGATCGGCGCGGATGCCTATTGCCGCGATGCGGCTGTCGCGGTCGAGACCGCAAAATCGCTGGTCGGCCGCAAGCACAACCAGATGGCCGGCTGATCCTGCGCGGACCGGGGCCCGGCCGGACACACCGACCTGATCCCTTGTCCGGGGTCGCTGGTCACGCCGGGCCGTCAGACGCGCGGATCGTGCGCGCTGCCCGGTCCACCGCGCTCAGGGCCGCGGCCGGACGGATGGCTCAGACACCCTGACCAGGCAAAGGAGATCGACATGCTGCTTGATAGCCCGGTTTGCGATTTCGGCTGGCCCGCCCCCGATTTCGAACTGGCCACGCCGGACGGCACGCGCCACAGCATGCGCGCGCATCTCGGCAAAGGCGGTCTGCTGGTCGCCTTTATCTGCAATCACTGCCCGTATGTGAAAACGATCGCCGATCGCTTCGCCGGGGACGCCGCGGCGCTGATCGAGGATGGCATAGGCGTGTTGGCCGTGATGCCCAATGACTACCGGACCCATCCCGCCGATGCGCCCGACCGGATGACCGAATTTGCCGCCGCGCACGGCTTTGGCTTTCCCTATCTCGTGGACGAGGATCAATCCGTCGCGCGCGCCTATGGCGCGGTCTGCACACCGGATTTCTTCGGCTTCGACGCCCGGGGCGGGTTGCAGTATCGCGGCCGTCTGGATGATGCGCGGATGGGCGATGCAACGGGCCGTACCCCCGAATTGCGATCGGCCATGCGCCAGATCGCCGAAACCGGTCAGGGACCGGAGGTGCAGACGCCGTCCATGGGATGCTCGATCAAATGGCACTAGGCAAGGCAGATCCGGGTCAGATCCTGCTGATCGCCTGCGGCGCGCTCGCACGCGAGATCGAGGCGATCAAGCGCGCCAATGGCTGGGACCACATGGTGCTGCAATGCCTGCCTGCGCAATATCACCTGCATCCCGAAAAGATCACCGAGGCGGTGCGCGAAACCGTCGCCAGACACCGCGACGCATTTGCCAGTATCTTCGTCGTCTATGCCGATTGCGGCACCGGCGGTCTGTTGCAGGCCGCCTGCGACGAACTGGGGGTCGAGATGATCGCCGGTCCGCATTGCTATTCCTTCTTCGAGGGCAATGACACCTTTGCCGCGCGCGACGAAATCACCGCCTTCTACCTGACCGATTTCCTTGTTCGGCAATTCGACGCCTTCGTCTGGAAACCGATGGGCCTCGACCGCCATCCGGACCTGCGCGACATGTATTTCGGCAACTACACCAAGCTGGTCTATCAGGCCCAGACCGAAGACCCCGCGCTGGAGGCCAAGGCGCGCGCCTGTGCCGACCGTCTCGGGCTGGCGTATGAGTACCGTTTCACCGGATATGGCGACCTGAAGACGGTGCTGGCCGCGCGCGCCTGAGGTGGGACGGGACGGGACGCAGCGGCAGAGGCCGGTCACGGCGTTGCGCGCCGAAGCGTCCGTTCGATCAGCGCGGTCACCTGATCGGGTGCTTCGATCGAACAGGAATGGCCCACCCCCTCGAAGATCACCAGCTCCGACGCCCGGATCGCGCGGTGCAGCCGCTCTGACCGCGCCGGCGGCATGGCCACGTCCTGCGCTCCCACACCAATGCCCACGGGCATGTCGATACCGGCCAGTTCCCCCGCACAGCCCGCCCGGCCGATCATTCCGGTCACCGCCCGCGTGATCCCGATGCGGTCATTGCCCGTGATCACCCCCGACCAGCGCCGCCGGTCAGCGTCCCGGCGGACATCGGTCAGATAGCTTTGCCCGAACATGAGCGGCATGACACGACCGATCACCGCCCACAGCCCGACCCACCGCGCCACGAAATTCAGCATGCGGTATCCGGGCGCTTTCTGCGGGTCCTCCGGATCTGCGCTGGTGTTCAGCAGCGTCAGCGACCGCAGCAGATCCGGCCTGCGCGCCGCCAGCCGCATCCCGACAAATCCCCCCATGCTCAGACCGACAAAATGACAGGGCGCCAGATCCAGATGCCGGATCAGCGCCGCGGCATCCAGGGTCAGCGTGTCCATATCGTAGCCGGTGGCGGTCACCGCGCTTTTGCCCTGCCCCCTGTGATCGTAGGTCACACACCGGTACCGCCCCCGCAGGGCCGCAACCTGCGCCCCGAACATGGTCCCGTCCAGCAGCAACCCGTGCGAAAAGACGATTGCGGCCCCGGGGCCGCCCGTATCGGTGACGTGCAACTGCGTCCCGTTCACCTCGATCTGAGCCATGCGCCCCCCGCTTCCGCCGCGTGAACACACTATCACATCCCCGCGCCGTTCCGCAGCTTTGGCGGGATCGCGCCACAGGCACAGCACCCGGCGCAGCCGGCATCGCGCGGCCACCGTGCACCGGACCTCTCGCGCGCGTCGGTGCATCCCGGCGGCGCAGCCCGTACCGCGCAGCGCGCACCTCGGGCTGAACCGGATCGCGCATTTCGTCCGTGCACGATAGGGCTCTGTCCTGCAAGGGGGACGCAAGGGGCATTGGGTGGCCGTGCAGCGATGTTCCTGCACCCGAGCGCCGGGCCACCGGGCGGGACGCAGCGGCAGAGGCCGGTTACGGCGTTGCGCGCCGAAGCGTCCGTTCGATCAGCGCGGTCACCTGATCGGGTGCTTCGATCGAAGAGGAATGGCCCGCGCCTGTGCCGACCATCTCGGGCTGGCGTATGAATACCGTTCACCGGATATGGCGACCTGAAGACGGTGCTGGCCGCGCGCGCCTGAGGCGGGACGGGGCCGCCCGCGATCCGGGCGCAGCGATGTTCCTGCACCCGAGCGCCGGGCCTCTGACGTCCGCCCGGCCGCACATCCGGCGCAAAACCCGCGACGCGTCCCCGGCGGCGCAGCGCGCATCGCGCGGCGCGCGCCCCACGTCTCTCACACCCGCACGCCAGGCACCTGGCCAGCGCCGTGGGTCTGCTAGCCCAGCAGCCCGCCGCCCGCACCCGGCGCGGCCTGAAGCAGCGCCAGCGCCGCGCTCTGCGATCCGGGCGTACCGGTGAACCCGCTGGCCTGGGACAGGCCCAGAAACCGCCGCCGCAAATCGTCCAGCACCTCGGGCTGAACCAGATCGCGCAGTTCGTCCGTGCCCAGCACGCTCTGCGCGCGTGCCTTGATCTCGACCAGTTGCTGATCAATGTCGATGCCGGCGAACTCCCCCGGCAGGCGGAACGCGGTTTGGAACACCTCGCGCAGGGGCGGCGCGCCCAGCACCTGAAACCACTTGGCATCGTTGCTGACCGCCTGCCCTGCAATCTCGCCCAGATCACGCTCCAGCGACAACGCCAGGCGCATGTCCACGTTCTGCGCCCCCACCGCCACCTCGAACGACCGCTCCTGATAGAGACCGGTGATAAAGTCGGCAAACCCGTCCGGATAGCGCGGCGCATTCGCCCCCGGATTAAAGGCGAACGCCTTGGCGAAGGCCGCATTGCGCTTGTCGGGATGCAGCGCCGCCACCGATTGCGGGTTCGACAGATCAGAGCCGAGAACCCGCTGCAAAAAGCCCAGCGTGTCAGTGTTGTTGCCACGCCCCACACCAAAGAACGTCAACACCGGCGCCTGAACATCAAAGTTGAGGATCACATCGGACGGCCCTGAAATCGCATTGATTTCTCCTGCCAGCGCGGCGACGAAGCGCTGCGCCGGGCTGGGCTGGCGCGGCAGACCGGACTGGAACGCCTCGGCAAAGGGCAGAAACGGCGCATTGTCCGGCTGATTGGCGAAAGACGCCGGATCGGACAGATCCGAGGTCAGCAGATCGCGGAAAAAGTCGTCCCCCCGGTCACTGATGTTGAACGCATCCAGCATTTCGGCCCGCACCGGCGCATTGGCCAGAAACACCTCGGGATCGGTGATCGCCGTCACGTTGGGCCACCCCAGGCGGAACGCCTCGGAAAACGCCAGATACCGCTTGTCCGTCATCTGATTGACCAGCGACGCCGGATCGGTGGGATCGGCGCTCAGCACCCGCTCCAGCAGCAGCGGGTCGTCATTTGGCAGATCGAACAGGGTCACCGACGCTGACAGCAACGCCTCGTCGCGCAGCAATTGCTGCGGCAGCACCAGCCGGTCCAGCTTGCCCTCGGCCGCATCCAGAAAGGCGGCAACCGGATTGTCCGCCACGGCCCGGCCGGCAAAGTCAAAGGCACCGGCCAGTTGCGCATAGACAGGATCGCGCAAGCCGTTGGCAAAGGACGCCGGGTCAGAGACATCCGATTCCAGCACGCGTTGCAGAAAAAAGATATTGTTTTCATCCCGTTGCAGACCGAACGTCTGCAAAACCGATCGCAGCGCGCGCGAATCGGCCAGCAGCGCCTCGGCGCTCTGCACCTGGGACAGGGACGCGATCACGCCGGTTCCGCCAATCTGCGGTCCGTCCGCACTGTTAAAGCCAAAGGCGCGCGCCAGGCCCAGATAGCGCGGATCGCGCAGCCGGTTGGCAAACGATGTCTCGTCGGCCAGATCGGAATTCAGAACGCTGCGCAGAAAGGCGGTGTTGTTGATGTCCTCTTCCAGCCCGAACGCACCAAGCGCCACCCGCAGCGCGGCCCGGTTGCCCAGCAGATCATCCGCGCTGCGCAGTGTCTCCAGATCGGCGCCGAACGCGGTCACGTCGCGCGCGATCGGCACCGAGGCATTGAAGGCCGCCTGCTGCCGCTCGCGAGTCTGCACCAGCAGGCTGTATCCCGCCAGCCCGCCCCCCGTGATC
Source organism: Pseudomonadota bacterium (assembly GCA_039028815.1). Classification (GTDB taxonomy): domain Bacteria; phylum Pseudomonadota; class Alphaproteobacteria; order Rhodobacterales; family Rhodobacteraceae; genus Roseovarius. The sequence goes on along the minus strand of JBCCHI010000042.1, from coordinate 22,918 downwards.
ACCGGGGTGAATGTCATCGCCTCCACCTCATCCTGCACACCTCATCCTGCACACCTCATCCTGCACACCTGGGTCTGCGCCCCGGCCACGCGCGAGTCTTATGCGTCAGCGGTAAACAAGTGGTGCACGCCGCCGCACCAGTCGGGCGGCCCGGACCGGGCCCGGCCTCAGCCTGCCTCCGACGCCACCTGGCGGATGCGCTCGATCATGGCGCGCAGCCCGTTCGACCGTTGCGCCGACAGATGATCGTTCAGGCCCAGCCTGGCCAGTTCCCCGGCCGCGTCGATGCCCGGCACCTCCGCCACCGGCGTGCCGTTATAGAGGGCACGGAGCACGGCGATCAGCCCGCGCACGATCATCGCATCGCTGTCGCCGTCAAAGGCAAACCGCCCCGCCCCGATCCTGGGGTGAAGCCAGACCTGGCTTGCGCAGCCCTCGACCCTGGTGGCCGGCACCTTCAGCGCCGCGTCAAGCTCCGGCATCGCCTTGCCCTGCTCGATCACATAGCGATACCGGTCTTCCCAGTCCTCCAGAAACTCGAAATCCGCGACGATGGTCTCAAAAGCCTGGCTTGGCATGGCAGCCTCCGGTGGCACTGTCTGGACCCCACCTAGGCCGCACCCGCGCCGCCGTCCAGAGATCGCTTGCATCTTTTCTTCGCGGACGCGTTGCGCTAGGTCAGGACAATCACCACGGACCACAGCCATGCGCAACCTTCTCTGCCTGCTCCTGATCGCAACACTCGGGCTTTCCGCGTGCAGCGGCTGGCGCGACTCCGGCGCCAACCCGCGCAACTGGTTCGGCGGCGGCGGCAGCACCCCCAGTGCCCAGCCCACCGGCGTGCCGACCAATCCCAGCGACCGGCAGACCGGCAATCCGCTGATCGAGGACGAAGAGGCCCAGCTGCTCGTCCAGGGCAACACAACCACAGTCAGACGCTCCGGCCTGTTTCGCAGGAACAAGCAGGTGCGCTACGAAGGCACGCTGGTCGATCAGGTCAGCCTGCTGGCGGTCGAGCGGCTGCCGACCGGGGCGATCGTGCGCGTCGAAGGCCAGCCGCTGCGCGAAGGCGCCTTTGACGTCCGTCTGTTGCAGGTCAATCCCGACGGGCCGGTGAACGGCGTGATGGAGTTCACGCTGAACGCCCTGCAGCCGGTCGATTTCGGCCGTGGCACCGAGTCCACGCGCCAGATCGACGCCGCCGCTTTCCTCAGCAATGCCGAACTGGAAGAGATCGTCGAAATCCGCGTGCGCGCCGCGCGCAACAGCCGCAGCGTCAGACCCTGACAGGCGCCGCGCCGGGCGTCAGCGCCACGGTGCGAATCGCGCCATCCTCCGCCGCCAGCGCAATCTCGCCCGCGCACAGCCGCAGCGCATCCTCTCCGAACACGTCCCGCCGCCAGCCACGCAACGCCGCCACCTCGCGGTCTCCGGCCGAAATCGCGTCCAGATCCGCGGCCGAGGCGATCAGCTTGGGCGCAACGCCATAACGCTCGGTCTTGGCCTTCAGCAGCACGCGCAGCAGATCGGCCAGCGCCGGGTTGACCTGCAGATTGTCCCGGCTGCGATCCGGTCGCGGCAGCTGGTCCTGCGGACAGGCCAGCCCCTCGGCCACGGCGCTCAGAATGCCCTCGGCAATATCGCCGCGCCGCGCCTCGCGCAACAGCAGCCGCGCCCGCCCCAGATCCTTGGCGCTCTGCGGCTTGGTCGAGGCCAGCTCGACCAGCGCGTCATCCTTGAACACGCGCGCCCGCGGCACATTTTGGGTCTGCGCATAGGTTTCACGAAACGCCGCCAGGGCGCGCACCACCGCCAGAAACCGCCCCGACATGTTGCGGGTCTTCACCCGCTTCCACGCCTCCTCGGGCCGCGTCACATAGGTATCGGGATCGCGCAGCAGCCGCATCTCCTCGGCCACCCAGCCGGTCCGCCCGGTCTCGTCCAGCCGGGCCGCCAGAACCTCGTAGATCTCCCGCAGATGGGTCACATCGGCCAGCGCATAGCTCTTCTGGGCGTCGGTCAGCGGCCGTCGCGACCAGTCGGTGAAGCGCGACGACTTGTCGAGCGGCTGCCGCGCGATCTTGCGCACCAGGGTCTCATAGCCCACCTGCTCGCCAAATCCGCACACCATCGCCGCCACCTGGGTGTCGAACAGCGGTTCGGGAATCACACCGGCATCGACATAGAAAATCTCCAGATCCTGCCGCGCGGCGTGAAACACCTTGACCACCCGCGCATCGCGAAACAGCGCATAAAGCGGCTCCAGCGACAGATCGCCGGCCAGCGGATCGACCAGCGCCGCATCCGCCTCATCCCGGCCCGGCAGTGCCAGCTGGACCAGACACAGTTTCGAATAATAGGTCCGCTCGCGCAGAAACTCGGTGTCGACCGTAACGTAGGACGCCTCTGCGGCGCGGGCGCAGAACGCCGCCAGCGCGTCGGTGGTGGTGATGGTGATCATGTGCCGGGTCGTTTCTTGTTCTGGTGTCCTGAGCCCTGTCCGGGTATAGCCGCTCCGGGCTGTGCTCGGAAAGCGGTTTTTGCCGCCGCCCCCGGCTTCATCTTTCCAAAAATACTCACGTCCCCGGCCCGACCGGGGCGCCGCCACCCGCCGGGCCGTCCTGCGGCAGACGCAACAGCCGCCGGTCACCCGCGGCAAAGCGGCGCAGCACCGCAGGATACAGCACATGCTCCTGCACCAGCACCCGCGCCGCCAGCGCCTCCGGCGTATCGCCCGCCAGCACCGGCACCCGCGCCTGGCCCAGAATCGGGCCGTCATCCAGTTCCAGCGTCACCTCATGCACGGTGCAGCCCGCCTCGGCGTCGCCCGCCGCAAGCGCCCGGGCATGGGTGTTCAGACCGCGGTACTTCGGCAGCAGCGACGGGTGAATGTTCAGCATCCGCCCCTGCCAGCGCGAAATGAAGGTCGCCGTGAAAATCCGCATGAAACCGGCAAAACACACGATATCGGGCGCATAGCGGTCCAGACAGCCGTTCAGCGCGCGTTCGAACGCCGCCCGGTCACCCTTGTAGGGCCGGTGATCGACACAGTCCGTCGCCACCCCGCGCGCCCGCGCCCTGTCAAAGCCGCCGGCATCGCGCGTGTTGGCCACCGCCACGACCGGGCGCGCCGGATGATCGCCGGTCATGCTGTCGATCAGCGCCGCCATGTTCGAGCCGCCCCCGGAGAACAGGATCGCGACCCGCAGGCTCACCGCAAGCTCCCGCCATAGCGCACCCCGTCGCCCGCCACGACCCGGCCCAGCGGCACCACCTGCTCGCCCGCGTCGCGCAGCCGCATGGCCACCTGACCGGCCTGCGCCTCGGCAACCGCCAGAACCATGCCGGTGCCGCAATTGAACGTCTTGAGCATCTCGGCCTCCGCGATGCCGCCCTGCGCCATCAGCCAGCCAAAGACCGGTGGCAGCGTCAGCGCGCCCAGATCGATCTCGGCGCCCAGCCCGTCGGGCAACATGCGCGGCACGTTCTCGGTCAGCCCGCCACCGGTGATATGCGCCAGCCCGTGCACACCCCCGCCGGCCATCGCCGCCAGCACCGGCTGCACATAAAGCCGCGTCGGCGCCAGCAGCGCAGCACCCAGCGTGGCCGCGCCCCCCGGATCGTCCCAGGGGCAGTCCGCCTCCCAGCCCAGCCCCGACAGCTCCACCAGCCTGCGCACCAGACTGTAGCCGTTCGAATGCACCCCGTCGCTGGCCAGCCCAAGCAGCACATCGCCCTCAGCCACATCGCGCGGCAGACCCTGGCCGCGCTCCATCGCGCCCACCGCGAATCCGGCCAGATCGAAATCGCCCGCCGCATACATGCCCGGCATTTCCGCCGTCTCGCCCCCGATCAGCGCGCAGCCCGCCCGCGCGCAGCCCTCGGCAATGCCCTCGACCACGCGCGCCGCGGCGTCCACCTCCAGCCGGCCGGTGGCGAAGTAATCCAGAAAGAACAGCGGCTCGGCGCCCTGACAGACCAGATCATTGACGCACATCGCCACAAGGTCGATGCCCACGCCCTCCACCTGGCCGGTGTCTATGGCAATGCGCAGCTTTGTGCCCACCCCGTCGGTCGCGGCCACAAGCACCGGGTCGGAAAATCCCGCCGCGCGCAGATCAAACAGCGCGCCGAACCCGCCCAGCCCGGCCATCACACCCGGCCGGTCGGTGCGCTGCGCCGCCGGAGCAATCCGGTCGACCAGATCCGCACCGGCGTCGATATCGACCCCCGCGTCGCTGTAGGTGAGTCCGTTCCGGCCCCGGTGTTCGCCCGTGCTCATCGCTGCCCCCCGGTCCTTGCCGCCTTGCGCATCGCGCCCACGCGTTAGACCATCGCCGCGCAGCGCGCAATCGCAAAGCCGGGCGCAGAGCCCGCCCTGTCGCGCCCGCCGCGGCGGCGGCCTCCGCCCCCCGTGCGCCGCGCACAACCAGACCGGCGCCACACCCGCGCAGTTCGCAAAGCCGGGCATACGGATGCCAGAACGATCTGAGTCAGATCTTCGTGTCGCTGGTCGAGTCGGGCCCCCACGAATTCACCCTGTCCCTGTCTGTGCTGTGGGACCGCAACGAGGCGTCAGCCACATCCATTCTGCGCTTTCCGGTGCGCATGGCGCTGCCACCCGGCTTCCGGGTGCGGGTGGGCGCGGACATCGAGGAACGCCTGCCCTACCAATATTGTGACGAAGAGGGCTGCTACGCCATCTTCCAGGCCAGCGGCACCTTTCCTGCAGCGCTGGCCTCCGAACCCGGTCTTCTGATTGATGCCGTGGCCTATGGCGCAGAGAGCAGCGTGACCTGCCAGATGCACTCAACGGGTTTCAGAGGGCCTTCGAGCACCTCAAACAGACCGTCAACTGAACGGCGCATCGCCAGGGATCGCGGGCCAGGGGTCACGGACCGGAGTTTGCAGACCGGGGTTTACAGGCCGGGGGTCTCGCACGCGGTCAGCGCCCGGCCGCCTGTCCGGCCCACGCCCGACCCGGCCCGCTCTTGACCCGGCCCACTCTTGACCCGGCCCCCGCCCCGTCCTACCACGCCCGCACGGTCGGGCCTGTAGCTCAATTGGTTAGAGCAGAGCGCTCATAACGCTTTGGTTGGGGGTTCGAGTCCCTCCGGGCCTACCGAGTGTCCATCGTGTGTGGACATAATCTCAATGTATACAATGCGTTGTGGGTTTCTGGACTCCCACGTGTCCATCGCAAAAAGGGCGATGGACACCTTTGGGTAATTTTGGGCCTTCTCGCACCCCGGAAACGCCCTCAGTTTGTTCTTTCTCAGGGGTGCGCGTCATGCTGATCCTCACACCCATCCGCAAGGCCAGACACAAGCTGTTCAGCGCCCTGCCGGGCCGCTTCGGCCTGCGCAATCGGGCCTACCGCATCACCCCGAGGCTCAGTGCGTTTCGAAATCCGGCGCCAGCACACCGGCGTCGATCAGAAGCGGAACATCCACCGCTGAGACAAGGTGGTCGAACCCGGCGGACGTCAGACGAAACGTCTCCATGCCCAAATCCGCGCATCCCAGCCGCGCCATCCCGCTGGAGATGATGTCCCGGCCCACGCCATTCTCGATGATCATCTCCACGCCGCCGAACACGATACGTCGCGGAATGTCGCAGCCCGGTTCCAGAAGTACCCGGTTGGCGATGGCGCTTGCGGCCAGCGCCCCCGCCTGCCGCGCGCTCATGGCAAAGCTGTCCCTGTTGCGAAAGACCGCTTCAACGCGATACCTGCCAATCGACTTCACCGGCACCGACGAGACCGAGACAATCGACTGGAACCAACGGTTTGCAAGGTTGCGCTCCGCGTCGTCGCCGGCCTCTCCCCAGAGTGTTTCCCGCCGCCGCCGGCGGCTTTCCTCTGACGGGTTCGATGTGCCTTCGCCGCCATCGGTCTGATTGGTCAACGGACCTTTCTTCAGGTCGTGCCGCCCGAGGCCGGCAATCAGCGCCCGTTCCCTGGCCAGCGCGTCGCTCTCGCTGGCAAAGCCGAATTCAAAGGCATAGCGCACGCGCCCGCCAGTGCGTTCGATGGCCCGAATGACATTCAGCTTGTGCGTCAGGCCGCCGGTGCGTCTGGCCTCCGACACGTGCTCCAGCGCCCTTGTGTTGCCATTGCCCTTGCCCACATAGAACGGCTGCCCGGTCTCGCGAAACAGGATGTAGACATAAGGCCCGCGGTTGCGTGCAAGCACCGTGCGCGCCGTGTCCTCGTCGACAACCGGGAGATCGGGGTATCGTTCGTGCTGTTGCGCGCGCTGTTCCATCCGGGGGAAATGCACCGTGCTTGCCTCATCATCAGGGTCATGCCTCAGTGTCACGGCAGTGTGGCCAGATTTGGGCCCGGCACATCGCCGTGCCCGCCGTGCCCGCCGCGCCCGAACCCGGCAGACACCGAAGGCAGCGCGCGTGAAAATCCGTGATTCAGGTTTTCCCCGAAACGCTCTACTGTAGCCGCGAACATGTCGGTGCGGTGCCGTGGCCCGGCGCCGGCCGGCAGGCAAGGCAGGGACCGGCGGCACCACCGCTCGGGGCCGAAGAGCCAGGAAAAGGAAACACAGAACCCGTGTCGCAGGCAGCCATCACCGGATCCGGCGTCTATACACCGCCCGACGCCATCACAAATGCGGAACTCGTGGACGCCTACACGGCCTACGCGGACCGCCAGAACCAACGCAACGCCGCCGCGATCGCGCAGGGCACGTCAGAGCCCTGCCCCGAAACGTCGACCCGGAAAATCCAGATCGCCTCGGGCATCCGGCAAAGGTTCGTCGTCGATCGCGCGGGCGTTCTGGACCCCGACATCATGCACCCCGTCCTGCGAGAGCGCGCCGACACCGAGCCCGGGCTGATGGCCGAGATGGCCCTCAAGGCCAGCGCCGACGCGCTCCGGCAGGCGGATTGCGCGCCCGAACAGCTGGACGCGGTGATCTGCGCGGCCTCCAATCACGAGAGGCCCTACCCGGCGATCGCGATCGAGATCCAGAATCTGCTGGGCGCACACGGCTTTGCCTTCGACATGAACGTGGCCTGCTCGTCCGCCACATTCGCCATTCAGGTGGCCGCCGACATGATCCGGTGCGGCACGCTCGACCGCGCCCTGGTGGTCTGCCCCGAAATCTGCTCGGCCCACCTGGACTGGCGCGACGCGGATTCCCATTTCATCTTCGGCGATGTCTGCACGGCGGTCGTGCTGGAACGCGCCGACGCGGCGCGCGTCGACCATTTCGCCATCAGATCGACGCATTGCGTCACCCGGTTTTCCAACAACATCCGCAACAACAACGGCTTCCTGCGCCGCACCCGGCCTGGCCACATGGACGACCGGCGCGACATGCTGTTCAGACAGGACGGCCGCGAGGTGTTTCGCGACGTGCTGCCCATGGTCGTCGACCACATCGGCCAGCATCTGGACCGGGAAACCCTGCCGGCCGACCGGATCAGTCGGCTCTGGCTGCATCAGGCGAACCGGACCATGAACGACTATATCGGGCGCAAGGTGCTGGGCCGGAAACCGGAGAGCTCCGAACAGCCCAACATTTTGCAGGATTATGCCAACACCTCCTCGGCGGGCGCCATCGTCGCCTTCAGCCATCACTCCGACGACCTGGGCGCGGGCGCGCTTGGCGTGATCTGCTCGTTCGGCGCGGGCTATTCGGTGGGCTCGGTTCTTCTGGAACGGCGGATCATGTGAGCCCCGCCGCGCCGCCGCCGTTCACTGCCGGGACGCCACGAGCGTTACCAGCTCGGACAGCCGCGTGAGGCCTTCGAATTCTTCCGTTTCGATGTCAACGCCCAGACCATCCTCAAGTTCCATCTGAACTTCCACGGTATGAAGACTGCTCAGCGCCAGTCCGTCCAGATCGAGATCCTCGCGATTGCGCAGCGCTTCAAGCTGCGTGGGCGTTGCATGATACTGGAGTGTCTTCTCAAGCGTCTCGTACAAGAACGTCTTTGGGTCTTTGCTCATGTCGCACGTTTCCTGCTTTTCCGGAAAGGACCCGACGCTGCTGATGCATTTTCGCCCAAAGTGCAAGAGCCGGCAGGCGACGCACCGGCATGCGGTGCCGCCCGAAGGTCTGGCCGGCGCATGCTCCGGAACCCGTTTCGGGGGGCCACCGGCCGGTCATGCGTCGCGCGTCGGGTTGCCCTCCGTGGCCTGTGCAAAATCGGACCACGGGCGCGGCGTGAACCGGTCGTCGGTGATCCTTGCATCCGTCATCCGGTCAGAGCGAAGGGTGCGGGCAGCGCCGCGCAGATGATCCCAGCCCACAGCGTACCAGACCGGCGGATTGAACAGCAGGTAATGCGGCTCGAACAGACGGTGCGTGACATCCCCGCACCGGTCCTCGTAGCGCAGATGCAGCACCCGGTACAACGCAAAGGCCTCCTTCAGCGCATCGCCGACCTGCCGCGACGGGTCGCGCAACGACCCGATCACCGCCTGCGAGGCAAACCCGCCGATCCGCACGCGCTGTCTCATCTCGCCGATCCTGCGCTGATCCTGCGGCGAAAAGCTCGACACGATCTTGCGGCGGATCGTATCCGCATGACCCATTTGCAGATGCTGGGACATCACATCGCCCAGCGCCAGCCCGACAAGCAGATCCAGCGCCTCAAGCCGCGTCAGCGACATACGCCCGATGCCCCATCCCCGCGCCACCCGGACACCGCCGCCCCGGCCCCGGTCGCTTTCGATCGGCACACCGCGATCGCGCAGCATCTCAAGATCGCGGTGCGCGGTGCGCAGCGACACGCCCAGTTCGGCGGCGGCATCGCGCAGCCGCACCGTGTCATCCGATCTCAGCCAGCTTTCCAGACGGTCCAGCCGGTCCAGACGAGAAGAGATTTTCATCGCGCGCTCCCGGCATGTTGCTCCGGCCATTAAACTCCGGGCATGAAACCCCGGACATGAAATATGACACACGCTGACATATTTTGTGCTGTTCTGCACGCACCTGCTCTGCAAACGGAACCCGACATGACGCAACACCTCCTGCAACGCACCGCGAACCCCGCGCGTCCGCGCGCCATCGCCAAAGGCTAGACCGCGGATGGAGCCCTTCAAATCTGCGATTTCACCCGACCTCATCCGCCTGACGGGTCACGTGCTCGCCCGGCACATGCCCGGCGTCGACCCGGCCGGCTTTGCCGCGCCGCTGATCCCCCGGCTTGACACTCTGGAACTCAAGCAGCGCGTGGGTCTTGTGGCCGAGGCGCTGCACGCGGCGCTGCCGGACGACCCCGACCGGCGCAGAGCGGCCCTGCTGGCAATGCTTCACCCCGACGATCTGGACCGATGGAACGCCGACAGCACCACGGACGGCCTGTGCGGCTGGGGCATCTGGCCGCTGACAACACTTGTCGGCCGCCACGGGCTGGGCTCGACGGCGCAGGCGCTGGAAACCCTGCGGGAAATGACCAAGCGCGGCACGGCAGAGCTCGACGTCCGCCCGTTCATCGCCGCCACGCCCGACCGCGCCCTGCCCGTCATCCGCGCCTGGGTGAGCGATCCCAACCCGCATGTCCGCCGCCTGGTCAGCGAGGGCACGCGCCCGCGCCTGCCGTGGGGGATGCGCCTGCACGGGCTTGTCGCCGATCCGACGCCGATGCTTCCGGCCCTGACCCGGCTCAGGGATGACCCCTCGGACTATGTCCGCCGCTCGGTTGCGAACCACCTCAATGACATTGCCCGGGACCATCCCGATCTGGTGGCCGACATCGCCCGGACCTGGCTGCGCGACGCCGGCGCGGATCGCAGGAGGCTGCTGCGCCACGCCTGCCGCACCCTGATCAAGCAGGGCCACACCGCTGCGCTGTCGGCCTTCGGCTTCGACCCCCCGCAGATCGGGAAACCGGCAATCTCGCTCGCCACGCCCGTCGTGCGGTTTGGCGAAACGCTTGAGTTCGAGGTCACGATCCGCGCAACCGGACGGGCCAGCCAGACACTCGCCCTTGACTACGTGATCCACCACCAGAAGGCAGACGGCACGCTGTCCCCCAAGGTGTTCAAATGGACCACCTTCACGCTTGACCCGGGTGACGCGCGCCACCTGTCGCGCCGCCATGCCCTCAGACCGATCACCACCCGCCGCTACCATGCAGGGCCGCACGCCCTCAGCCTGCGGATCAACGGCACCGACCACGGATACGAGATGTTCGAGCTTGTGATGACACAAGACAAGGCATGAAACCGGCCCGCGGGTCTGCCCGCCGCGCGGCTGAGACGTGCCTGAGACGCGCCAGAGACGCGGCTGTGAAGCGTCGGGCATGAGGCGGCGCGCAGGATGGCGCCGGGTCTCGCCATCGGCTACAAGCAGCCCGAACCCCGCCATGCGATGGCCGTCAGACCGGCGCGCCCCTGCAACACCCGTCCGAGCCCCGTCACCCATGTCTCACGCCCCTCCCACCCTGCACATGATTTGCGGAAAGATCGCCGCCGGAAAGTCAACTCTGGCCGCCGAACTCGCGCGCGCGCCCGGGACCGTCGCGATTTCGGAAGACGCGTGGCTGCATGCGCTGTTTGCCGACGAGATGACCTCGATCAGCGACTATGTGCGCTGCGCGGCAAAGCTCCACAGGATCATGGCCCCGCATGTCGTGTCGGTGCTGAATGCGGGGGTTTCGGTCGTGCTGGACTTTCAGGCCAACACAATCGACGCGCGCAGCTGGATGCGCGGCATTCTCGACCGGACGGACGCCGCGCACCTGCTTCACGTCCTCGATGTGCCCGACGAGATCTGCCTGCAACGGCTGCGGGCGCGCAACGCGCGGGGCGATCATCCGTTCGAGGTCAGCGAAGCGCAGTTTCACCGGATCTCGCAGCACGTCGTCACGCCCACCGCGGACGAGGGGTTCACGATCCGCCTGCACTGCTAAGGCAGGCACCGCACAGGGCACCGCACAGGGCGCAACACAGGGCGCAACACCGCGCGCCCGACCGGCGGTCACGCCAATGGCACACCCCGCGCAACCCGCCTCGCCCCCCGCCCGCAGGACACGCCCATCCCCCGATGCCACACCACGCCACCCGGCGCGCCGTGTCAGGCGGCCGGCGGCCCCGGCGGCGAAAGGGTCCGGCCCACATCGAACGCGTCCTGCAGCAGAGCCGCCCGGCGGCGTGCAGAGCCGGTCGATCCGTACAACAGGTGCAGCCGTCTCGGATCCAGACCGAAATACCCGAATGTGCCCGCGATCCACGCGGTTTCGAGCGCGCGCCGATAGCCGCTCTCTTCCACCTCGTCGGACCGCGCCCCCGCCGGCACAAGCAGAACGCCCGTCCGCGCCCGCTGAAGCGACACATCGGGGTCATCCAGCTGATCATAGGCCCAGCCCCAGCTCCACACCCGGTCGACCCAGCCCTTTGTCATCGCAGGCATGCCCCACCAGAACAGCGGGAAGACAAGGCAGATCGCATCGGCCCGCGCAATGCGGTCCTGCTCGAACGTCACATCCGCAGGCGCGCCTGCGGGTCCCTCTGCCTCTATGTCCTGAACCGACCATCGCGGGTCAAACCCTTCCGCGTGCAGATCCGCCAGCTCCGCGGTGTGCCCGGCGGCCCGCGCCCCGTCCATGAAACGCCCGGCAACAGCCGCGCTCAGCGACGCCGGATTCGGATGATCAAGAACTGTCAGAACATGCATGGACCCCTCCCGGAACCGATCTCGTCTTGAGATGTGGTACGCCCTCAACCTAAGTTGAGGTCAAGCACAATTCGCAACGAGGTCCGCATGGCTGAAATCTCGATCGGAGAACTGTCCCGCCGGACCGGCGTCTCGATCTCGGCGCTGCACTTTTACGAGCGAAAGGGCCTGATCCAGGCAGAACGCAGCGCCGCCAACGCCCGGTTGTTCAGACGCTCGGTCGTCAGACGGGTCACCGTCATCCGGATCGCGCAAAAGGCCGGGCTGACACTGGCGGACATTGCTCAGGCGCTGGCGTCCCTCCCCGGGACGACGCCCGTCTCGGTGCAGGACTGGAATGCCCTGTCGACCGGATGGCGGGACGCCCTGAGCGCGCGCATCGCATTGCTCACCCTGCTGCGCGACAATCTGAGCGACTGCATCGGGTGCGGCTGCCTCAGCCTGGACCAGTGTCCGCTGGCCAACACGAACGACAGGCTGGCGGCTCTGGGCCCGGGCGCGCACCTGCTGCGCGCGCCGGATAAGGGGCACGACAAAGGACAGGACAAGGGGCAGGACAAGCAGCCAACCCGGACCCCGGCGACTGCGCCCGCCGGACGCCGGCGCCCGGCACGGCACCGGGGACGCCCGGGGCGCGGGTGACCCGCGCGGTGGCCGCCGCCGGCCCGGATCTGCCGGGGCGACAGGCGCGTTTTCGGCACCCGCGCGGTCGACCGATATCCGGGGCGTCCCGACGGGTCGTGCCCCACACGTCCTGCGGCACGACCGTCGCGCCACGGCGACTGCGCCCGCCCGAGTGCCGCGCCCGCATCATCGTCACGGTTTGACCCGGTCATCCCTGCCGCGCGCATCCGGCGGCGCGCCCCCATACCGCCGCGCGGCACGGTCTCCGCCCGATGCCCGCGCGCGCCCGGCCCGCCTGCCAGACAAGGCACAGGACACACCGCCAACACCGCTCAGCGGACAGCGCGGTTCATGCCGCCATCCGACAACAGGCTCTGGCCGTTGATGTATCGTGCCGCGTCCGAGGCAAGAAACACGCAGGCCTGACCAATCTCGGCAAACGTCGCCGGACGCCCGGCCGGAATGGATCGCCTGGCCGCCTCCGACAGGGTCACGTTCTCGCAGAACCCGGGCATCAGGTTGTTCATGTTGATGTTGTGGCGCGCGTAGCGGTCTCCGAACAGCTTGGCGAACCCGTGCAGCGCGCCCCTCAGCATGCTCATCGGGTAAGGCGCGCGCGGCTCGACCGTATTCATCGACGAGATATTCACGAACGAACCGCCCCCCTGCTCGATCAGGATCGGCGTCACGATCCGCGCCAGCCTGACCACGCTGAGCACATACATGTCGAGACTGTCGTGCCAGAGCGTATCGGGCAACTCCAGCAGCGGCCCGTCAAACGCGGCATCAAAGCCCACCGTCGCGATAACCTCCGGCACGCCGCCGCCATGCCCCATGTTGCTGACGACGGCATCAATCCGGCCATACCGGTCCATCGTGGCGTCGACCATGGCCCGCAGATCGGCGGCGTCGAGAACCGAGCCCCGGCGCCCCATTCCCCCCAGCGCCCCGGCCAGGTCTTCGGACCGCGCCGACGGCGACATGAGCGAAACGGTGTAACCCGCCTTTGCCATCTCGATCGCGCACCCCCTGCCGATGCCCTGACCGGTTCCGGTCATCAGGGCGACTTTGAGATCCGTCATCGGCTTGCCTCGCTGTGATCAATTGTGCACGCACGGTGAGGGTAAGGAAGGAAACGGCCTTGTCATAACGACTTTACCGCGCACTGATATGAGATATTCTCACAGTCATGACGCGCGTGAGACACCTTCGTGCCCTTCAGGCCTTCGATGCGGCGGTCACACGGTCGAGCCTGAGCAGGGCCGCCGGGGATCTCGGTGTGACACACGGTGCCGTCAGCCGGCAGATCAGACAACTGGAGCAGTATCTTGATGTTGCGCTGCTGCGGCGTCTGCCCGGCGGCGTCGAACCGACGGAGGCGGGCGCGCGCCTGCACCTGTCCACCCGGGAAGCCTTCGCCGCGCTGGAACAGGGCATCGGCGCGACGCGGCGGCTCCGCGACCGGCGGTCCATCACGGTGTCGGTGTCGTCCTCGCTGGCCATCAAATGGCTGGTGCCCAGGCTGCAGGACTTTCGCGGACGCCATCCCGGCATCACCGTCTATCTGGACACCGACGATCAGGTGATCGACCTGGCGCGCAGTGATGTCGATGTGGCGCTGCGATACGGCGGCAGGGACCGGAGCGGGCTGCACTGCGAGCGTCTGACGCGTGAGCGCCTGATCGTCGCGGCAGCGCCGTCCGTTGTGCCGGAAGGACCTGTCGCGCCCGCATCCATCGCCGCGCTCCCTCTGCTGCACGACCGGTTCCATCCGCACTGGAACAGATGGGCGCAGGCGGCCCGGCTGGACGAACCGGATCTTCAGTCAAGGAGCGCCGCCTTTCCCGACTCCGCCGTGCTGGTCGCCGCCGCAATCGACGGACAGGGCGCAATCCTGGTGCGCCACATACTCGTGGCAGATGACATTGCAGCCGGCCGGTTGACGTGTCTGAGTGATATTTCCCTCGAACCGGAACAGGCATTGTATCTGGTGTGCCGCGAAGGCGATCAGCGCGCGCGCCCCGTGCGGGCCCTCCGCGCCTGGCTTGGTGAAATCTGCGCCCGCCCATGAGTTAATGTGACGTGTATCGGCCGTGCGCTCATGCCGCGGCCACGTCGCCCCAGCCCGCCCCTCCCATCCGGCGACCCCGACACATCGCTGCACGCCCCGGTCCGCAAGGACGACCCGACAAGGATCACCGCAGACGGTACCGGATCCGTTGCGCGGGGGGGGCGGCGCGGCTCAGTCGCGCCGGTTCGCGCGGTCAGGGTGCCATTCGGATTTTGTACAAAATGGCTTTTTCCGCTCCGGGTTTTGTACAAAATGTATCAAAACGGCGCTTATCGCCCGATCACGATGTCCGCCCGCAACCCGCCCAGCGCCTCGCTCTCTCCCAGCCGCAGCGTGCCGCCATGCGCCCGCGCAATGTCCAGCGCGATCGACAGTCCCAGCCCGACGCTGGTGCCCAGGTTCTGGTTGCGCGCCTCGTCCAGTCTGGCAAAGGGTTTCATCGCCTGCTCCCGTTGATCCTGCGGGATACCGGGGCCGTCATCCTCGACCCGGATGCGCAGGCTTCTGGGGGTGATCTGCACCGACACATCCGCCCGTTTCCCATAGCGCACGGCGTTGCCCACCAGGTTCTCCACCGCCCTTTTGATCCCGCCCGGACGCAGCGGCACGATGCCCGCGCCCTCTGCACCGGCAAATCGAACATCGCGTCCAGAGCGTTGAAAATCCTCAACAATTCCTGAAACCAATGCAACAGGATCGGTCGGTTCCGGTTCGCCTTCCTGCGCACCGCGGGCGAATTCGAGAAACTCCGAGATCAGGCGTTCCATGTCGGTGACATCCTGCTCCATCACCGCCCGCTCCGGCGCGTCCAGCATCGAGAGCGCCAGCTTCAACCGGGTCAGCGGTGTACGCAGATCGTGGCTGACCCCCGACAGCATCAGCGTGCGCTGTTCGATCTGCCGTTCGATCCGGGCGCGCATGTCGACAAAGGCATTGCCCGCGGCGCGCACCTCCACCGCACCGGCCGGCCGGTACTCCAGATGCCGGCCGCGCCCGAACGCCTCCGCCGCCGCCGCAAGCCGTGTGATCGGACGCAACTGATTGCGCATGTAGAGAAACGCGATCACCGTCATGACCAGCGCAAAAAACACCATATTTACAAGCAGTTGATGGGGGTTGGAGGCCGAAACCCTGCGCCGGTCGAAGGTCAGCCGCAGCGCGTCCTCGTCGGTCATGAAGTAAAGATACACCATCTTGTCGTCGGGCAAATTCACCGCGACCAGCCCCGGCAACCAGCGGTGAAACTCCCGCGTCACCACACGCCCCGTCAGGTCGAACCACCGCCGCACATCATGCGGCGGCAGCGCGCCCGCCGGCACGTCCTGCACGGCGATTTCCAGCGTCTCGCCCAAGCCATTGCGCGCAATCTCCGCCGCGCTCGTCCCGCTGTCCAGCAGGGCCTGCACCTCCCGGCTGGCGGTGCGCGTCATCTGCGTTGTCACCCCCTGAAAGTGCCGTTGAATGAACACCACCGACACGACCAGCATCACGGAGATCACCGGCAACAGCAGAATCAGCATCGACCGCCCGTAAAGCCCGCGCGGCATGTAGGGTTTAAGCCAACCGAAGTTCATGAGATAACCCTAGCCGTGGCGGCAGGCGACGGAAAGAGCGCAGGGATGGACACAGAACAACCTGCACCTGGCGTGCCTGTGTGCCTGGCCCCGGGACTGCGGCGCATCCTGGCCCCGAACCCGTCACCGATGACGTACTGGGGCACCAACACCTACCTGCTGGGCACACGGGACCTGGCCGTGATTGATCCCGGCCCGCGCAGCGCGCCGCATCTGGATGCCATCCTGTCGGCCGTACGGCCCGGACAATCGATCAGCCATATCCTTGTCACGCACAGCCATCTTGATCACAGCCCGCTTGCGACAGCCCTGGCCCACCACACCGGCGCGCAGGTTCATGCATTCGGCCCTTCGTGTGCCGGACGCAGCGAGATCATGACCCGGCTCGCGGCGACGGGCCTGGCCGATGCCGGGGAAGGCGTCCAGCCGGATTTCGAACCCGATGTCTGCCTGGACGATGGCGCGCGGATCACCGGGCACGACTGGTCCCTGACCGCGCACTGGACACCGGGGCACCTTGGAAATCACATGATTTTTCAATGGGATAAAACCGTGTTCTGCGGCGATCTCGTCATGGGATGGGCCACCTCCGTAATTGCTCCGCCGGATGGTGACCTGACCGATTTCCTCACCTCTTGCCAGAGGTTGCGCGCCCTCGACGCGTCTGTTCTGCATGCGGGGCACGGCGCCCCCATCGAGGATCCCGGATCCCGCATCACCTGGCTGATCAGCCACCGGCAGGCGCGGGAATCGGCCATTCTGACCGTGTTGCAGGAAGGGCCCGCCACAGCACAGGCGCTTGCCCGGCGCATCTACACCGAAACGCCCCCCGCCCTGCTGCCCGCCGCAGAGCGCAATGTCCTGGCCCATCTGATTGATCTCTATGGAAAAAGCAAGGTCGCGCCCATAGATGCCCTGACCGCCGCAGCACGGTTCGAATGCCTCTGATCACGGTCTGGTCTTCAATCGGATTTTTGCCCCGAACCCCTCTGGACGCCCGCTCTGCCCGTTGCTATACCGCGCACCGGTGTTCCGGCGTAGCTCAGCGGTAGAGCAGTTGACTGTTAATCAATTGGTCGTAGGTTCGATCCCTACCGCCGGAGCCATTTGATCTCTTAACCATCTGATAAACACTGCTTTAGCCTCCGGCGCGCGGGGGACTGCGGGTGCGGGGCGCCGCGGCTTCGGGCGGTGTCCGGTTTTTGCGGTCCGTGTCGCGGCGGCGTGCATCCTGGCCTGTGGTCGTGACCTCTACATGACACCGGGCCGGCGGGGGCGCACGGCGGCGGGGTCATGGTCGTAGACAAGACTATGCCCTGGACGGTACCCTGATGCTGCAAACACGCCAGTCCAGGGTGAACAGAAACACCCCCCAGCCGATTTGCACCTCAACAGACCACGACCACCTCTGTGCGACATGCGTCGAACGGCGCCGTGCGGGGTGGTGTGGATTTGCAAAACCCAACGGGAGGACAATCATGAACGTACACGCCAACCCTGACGGTCCGAGTGCGGCCCTGGACACCAGCCATCTTGGGGTCGAGTTTCCTTACAAACCGCGCTACGGCAACTTCATCAATGGTCAGTTTGTCGATCCGCGCTCCGGTCAATGGTTCGACAACGTGACACCCCTGACCGGCGAAATCATCACCAGCGTCGCGCGCTCCAATGCGGCGGATATCGACGCGGCACTGGACGCGGCGCACGCGGCGGCCCCGGCCTTTGGACAGACCTCGCTTGCCGAGCGCTCTTTGCTGCTGTTCCGCATCGCGGATCGTCTGGAAGACAATCTGATGACGCTGGCCGTGGCCGAGACCCTCGACAACGGCAAACCGATCCGTGAATCGGTCAATGCCGATCTGGCGCTGGCGATAGACCATTTCCGTTACTTTGGCGGCGTGATTCGCGGTGACGAGGGTTCGATCGCCGAAATCGACCAGCAGACCTATGCCTATCACTTCCATGAACCGCTTGGCGTTGTCGGACAAATCATCCCGTGGAATTTTCCGATCCTGATGGCCGTCTGGAAGCTGGCCCCCGCGCTGGCCGCCGGCAATGCCGTTGTACTGAAACCCGCAGAGCAGACACCGGCCTCGATCATGGTGGTGATGGAACTGATTGCCGATCTGCTGCCCGATGGTGTGGTGAACGTGGTCAACGGCTTCGGCGAGGAAGCCGGGGCGCCGCTTGCCGGTTCAGATCGTATCGCGAAAATCGCGTTCACCGGCGAGACCACGACCGGCCAGATCATCATGAAGGCGGCCGCAGACAACCTGATCCCGGTGACGCTGGAGCTTGGCGGCAAGTCCCCGAACCTGTTCTTTGGCGATGTGATGGATGCCGATGACGCCTTCCTCGAGAAGTGCCTTGAAGGGTTCGCCATGTTCGCGCTGAACCAGGGCGAGGTCTGCACCTGCCCCAGCCGTGCGCTTGTGCATGAGTCCATTGCCGATGCCTTCCTTGAACGGGCGGTCGATCGCGTCAACAGGATCAAGCAGGGCAACCCGCTGCAAATGGACACGATGATCGGCGGTCAGGCCTCGACTGAACAGATGGAGAAGATCACCGGCTATCTGAAACTGGGCCGCGAGGAAGGCGCGCGCGTGCTGACCGGCGGTGACGTGGCCAGGCTGGGCGACGGGCTGGACGACGGGTACTTCATTCAACCCACGGTGTTCCGGGGCGAAAATTCCATGCGGATTTTCCAGGAAGAGATCTTTGGCCCGGTTCTGTCCGTCACCACGTTCAAGGACGAGGACGAGGCGATTTCGATCGCCAATGACACGTCCTATGGTCTCGGGGCCGGGGTCTGGACGCGGCAGGCCAATACCGCGTTCCGCGTGGGTCGCGCCATTCAGGCAGGCCGTGTCTGGACCAATTGCTACCACCATTACCCGGCTCATGCGGCCTTTGGCGGGTACAAGAAGTCAGGCATCGGGCGGGAAAATCACAAGATGATGCTGGATCACTACCGGCACACGAAAAACCTGCTGGTCAGCTATGACGAAAACCCGATGGGCTTTTTCTGAGCGATACGCCAGGGCCTCCGGGGTCGTTTGTGCGATCCCCGGGGGCACTCGGGTGGCCTGAACGCGGGCCGCGCCGCCAGGGCGCCCTGAAACAGGGTGTCAGGACGCAGCGGTCTTTTTTGTGCGGGCTCCGGCGTTCAGGATCGACACGTCGCAAGCCGCATGGCTCTGCCGGGCCGGGCCGCCCTGCGCCGGCCCCGAAGACCACGACTGAACCGGCAGGGGCACGGCGCCGTTGCGCGCGTGCGTCTGGTCGCGTTGCGCCAGTTCCAGAAGCTCCGGAACCAGCCCGTCGCCATTGGGCTCTGCGAGCTTATGAAAGGCCACAAGGCCCGATAACAGGGTCTGCATATGACTCACCCATCCGTTGCATGAGGCCTCTGGCTGCGGATCAACGTTGCGGGCGTGGACGACCGATGCACCATTGTCCGGGCGAGCACAAGATCAAGCCGACAAAAAAAGTCGGGAATTTCCGCGCCGGCGGGATGCGGACCGCCCGGTTGCGCGACTGTGCGCCTTTGCCACGCGTCGTGTACGGCAGCGTGGCTTGCGAATTCCGGGTGCGCCGCGCCGCGGGCGCAACAAATGAAAAGAACTGCGCCGCTGCGCGACATTTTCTCCGGAAATCGGTTGACGCCCCCTGCCCCCCTTTCTAGTGTCTCGCCACGCAGAAGGAGAGTCGCCCGTTGGAACGGCTAGTCGTAATCGTAGGATCTTGGCGCATGGGCCGGTAACGGACACCATAACGGTACCCCATGCGCCTCCGGACCCCGGAGGCTTTTTTTTGCGCAGAACACAGATTGCAACACGCACGGAGCAAGACAGATGACACGCCAGATGACCGGAGCGAAAATGGTCGTTCAAGCCCTCAAGGATCAGGGCGTGGACACCGTATTTGGTTACCCCGGTGGCGCCGTGCTACCGATTTACGACGAGATCTTTCAGCAAGACGGCATCCGGCACATTCTTGTGCGCCACGAACAGGGCGCCGCCCATGCTGCGGAAGGGTACGCCCGGTCCACCGGAAAGCCCGGTGTCGTGCTGGTGACATCCGGCCCCGGCGCAACCAATGCGGTCACGGGGATCACCGACGCCCTGATGGACAGCATCCCGATGGTCGTTTTGACCGGACAGGTGCCCACCTTCATGATCGGGTCGGACGCCTTTCAGGAGGCGGACACAGTGGGCATCACGCGCCCCTGCACCAAACACAACTGGCTGGTCTCTGACACGGCAGATCTCGCCGATACGATCCATCAGGCGTTTCACGTCGCGACCTCGGGCCGTCCCGGACCTGTTCTGGTGGATATTCCGAAGGACGTCCAGTTCGCGTCGGGCCCCTATGTTCCGCCGAAAGAGGCGCGCACCTCTCACTACCGTCCGCAGGTAAAGGGCGATGATGCGATCATTGCAGAGCTTGTCGCGGCCATGGAGACCGCAAAGCGGCCGGTCTTCTATACCGGGGGCGGGGTGATCAATTCGGGCCCGGACGCCAGCGCGCTCTTGCGCGATCTGGTGGCCGAGACCGGGTTTCCGATCACGTCCACGCTGATGGGCCTGGGGGCCTACCCCGCCTCTGGCGACGCCTGGATCGGAATGCTGGGCATGCACGGCCTGTACGAAGCGAACATGGCGATGCATGACTGCGATCTGCTGATCAATGTGGGCGCACGTTTTGACGACCGGATCACCGGGCGCCTTGACGCGTTTTCGCCGGGGTCCCGGCGGGCGCATATTGATATCGACCCGTCCTCGATCAACAAGGTGATCCGCACGGATTTCCCGATCATCGGCGATGTGACGCACGTGCTGCGGCAGGTGCTGGACGCCTGGCGCGCCCGCGGCTCGAAAACCAACGCCGAAGGGTTGCAGCGCTGGTGGGCGCAGATCGAGGACTGGCGCAGGATCGACTGTCTGGCCTTTAGCCAAAGCGGCAAGACGATCAAGCCCCAGCACGCGCTGGCCCGTCTCGAAGCCCTGACCAAAGGCCATGATCGCTACATCTGTACCGAAGTGGGCCAGCACCAGATGTGGGCGGCACAGTACATGGGCTTTGAAGATCCGAACCGTTGGATGACGTCCGGGGGTCTTGGTACGATGGGGTATGGCACGCCCGCCTCCATTGGTGTGCAGGCTGCGCATCCCGATGCGCTGGTCATCAATGTCGCGGGCGAGGCATCATGGCTGATGAACATGCAGGAAATGGGGACAGCGGTGCAATATCGCCTGCCTGTCAAACAGTTCATCCTCAACAACGAACGGCTCGGCATGGTGCGTCAGTGGCAGGAATTGCTGCACGGTGAACGCTATTCGCACAGCTGGTCCGAGGCACTGCCGGATTTTGTCAAACTGGCAGACGCCTTCGGCTGCAAGGGCATTCTGTGCAAGGACCCCGACGATCTTGATGCGGCCATTCTGGAAATGATCAACTATGAGGGCCCTGTCATCTTTGATTGCGTGGTGGAAAAGCACGAAAACTGCTTTCCGATGATCCCGTCCGGCAAGGCGCACAATGAGATGCTGCTTGGCGAAACCGCATCGACGCGCGATGCCATCGATTCAGGTGGCGCGGTGCTGGTATGAGACGCACTCTGGCACGAAACACGCGGGGTCGCCTTTGCGCGGCCCCGTTGTCGTGCGACGCGCGACCGGGTGTGTGGTGCCCGTGAAGCGTGCCTTGCACAAGATCTCCGGCAGGAGGTGGAAACCGCCCAAACCGAACCGGCGATGGCAGGACAATCCGCAATTCGCCACGTACTTCAACGATCAGATCTGCACCGAGTTCGAGGGTGGCAATCACGGCGCGCTGCGAAAGGCGGCAGGCGGGCGGGCATTGCCACGAGCGGTCTCGGTCGGTTCGGGCACTGCGCATGGCGAACGCGAACTGGTGGAAAAGGGGCTGGTGGAGCATTTCGACCTTTATGAGGTGTCTGCCGACCGGATCGAGCAATCGCGGCAACTGGCCGCCGAAGCCGGCATGTCCGACAATTTCGACGAACATCTGTCCGACGCGTTCGAAGAGGATATCGTTGAACGATACGATCTGGTGTTCTGGCTCGCCGCTCTGCATCACATGTTCGATGTCGATCAAGCAATGGCGTGGTCGGTTCGTGCGCTCAAACCCGGTGGGATCCTGCTGATCTCTGAATATATCGGGCCGACGCGCCTGCAATGGAGCAAGGCGGAAGTTCAGCAGGTGCGCCAGTTTTTGCGCGACAACCGGGACCTGATCGGCGTCGATCCGAAACGCGTTCGCGCAGGCACGCTCTTCCGCCGGTTCAAGCAATTCCTGCGCGATCCTTCAGAGGCGCCTCAGAGCGATCTGATCGCGGACGCCTATGAAAAACACACAGGCCAGAAGCTGACCGTTCTTGGCGGCTCGGCCATACATCTTTGCGGCGGTTTCGTCACCGGACTGGAACACCGCGATCCCGCCATCCATGACCGCGTGATCGAACTGGATCAGACGTTGCGCGATCAGGGACACTCTCATTTCGGTTTTGGTCTGTGGCAAAAACCCACCTGAACCGGCAAAAGGATAAAATCGGAGACAGCCATGTCCGCCCTCAAAATCAAAAAAGGCTCGACGAGTCATTCCGCCTACAATCTGCGCTCAACGTTTTCGGATTCGGTTGAGCGCCACACGCTTGCGGTGATCGTCGACAATGAACCCGGTGTTCTCGCACGGGTGATTGGCCTGTTTTCGGGACGTGGATACAATATCGACAGTCTGACCGTGGCGGAAGTCGATCACACGGGACATACCTCGCGCATCACCATCGTGACCACCGGCACACCGCAGATCATCGAGCAGATCAAGGCGCAGCTCGGTCGGATCGTCGTCGTGCACGATGTGCATGATCTGACCGTCGAAGGCCCCTCGGTCGAGCGTGAACTCGCGCTCTTTCGCGTGATCGGAGAAGGTGAAAAACGTGTCGAAGCGCTGCGCCTGGCCGACATCTTCCGTGCCAATGTCGT
>JBCCHI010000041.1:0-29295 GCA_039028815.1 Pseudomonadota bacterium | reverse complement strand
TGTCCGCATTGCGAGCGGTGAATTGATTACGTTTCAGTTACCGCAGCGGATCATTGATTGCACGAGACATAGCGCATTCCCGCCCGAGTAAAGCCCTGTTTTCGCGCTTGAATTGTTTCGCAACACGCCTAGGGCGCGCCGATTGGCTGCATACGCTGCAGGCCGCGGCTGCCTGTTTTGTCAGGGTTTTTGCGATAGCGCGCCGGTCAGGCCGCGTCCAGCGCCGCCAGCACGTCCGCGACCAGATCCGCGCTGTCCTCGATCCCGACCGACAGTCTGATCAGGCCCGGCGTAATGCCCAGAGCCTCTTTCTGGTCCTGCGGCAGGCGTTGATGGGTTGTGGTCGCCGGATGCGTGGCGATCGACTTGGCATCGCCCAGATTGTTGGAGATCAGGACAATCCCGAGCGCATTGAGAAACCGGAACGCCGCCTCCTGCCCGCCGGCCAGATCAAGCGCCACGACCGTGCCGGCCTCGCCGTCCCGGCGGCCCATCTGCCTGCACACAAGATCGTATTGCGCATGGCTCGGATGGCCCGGATAGATGACGCGCCTCAGTTTGCCGTGCCCCTGTAGCGCGGTGGCGATGGACAACGCGCTGGCCGCCTGCGTGCGGACCCGCAGATCCAGTGTTTCAAGCCCCTTGAGCATCAGCCATGCGGTAAAGGGCGACATCGAGCCGCCCGTGTGTTTCATGTAGGGTTCGACCGTCTTGCGGATGAAGTCCCGCGTGCCAAGGATCACACCGCCAAGCGCGCGCCCCTGCCCGTCGATATGCTTGGTGGCCGAATAGATGACCACATCCGCGCCCTGCTCTATCACGCGCGAAAAGACCGGTGTTGCAAATACGTTGTCGACCACCACCGTTGCACCGGCCGCGTGGGCGATTGACGCAACGGCCGACACGTCGATCACGTCCAGCGTGGGATTGGCGATCGTTTCGAAAAACACCGCCTTGGTGTCAGGCCGGATGGCGGCCGACCAGGCGTCGGTATCAGTGCCGTCGACAAATGTCACATCGACCCCGAACCGGGTCAGGATCTCTTCGAGCACATAAAGACAGGACCCGAACAGGGCGCGCGACGACACCACATGATCACCGGCGCGCAGCATCGACATGAGCGCGCCGGAAACGGCCGCCATGCCGCTGGCCGTGGCAAAGGCATCCTCCGCGCCCTCCAGAGCGGCCATGCGGTCTTCGAACATGGCCACGGTGGGGTTGCCGTAGCGTGCATAGATGAACTCGTCCCTGCCGGCGTCCAGAAACCGTGCCTCTGCCGCCTCGGCGCTGTCATAGACGAAACCCTGTGTCAGAAAGATCGCTTCGCTGACCTCGCCATACTGGCTGCGCCGGCTGCCGCCATGCACCAGTGCCGTGCGCGCCTTCCAATCCTGTGTCATGTCGACCTCCGGGCGCATCGCCCAAATAAAAAGCCCCCGGCCGGTCAAGCGAAAGGGGGCTTTCTTCCTGACCTTTTAGCGGTGGTGTTTAACGTGGCCCGCAATCCGGTAACAAATCGCCACGCCCCCGCTTAGCGCGTGAGCCCGGTCAACGTCAACAGGCGATGCCCGGACGCATTGCGGTTCTGCCCGCCATCCGGTCGCGGGGCAGGTACAGCCCCCGGCGGGCGCCGCCGCCGCGCGTGGCACGCGCCCGGTTCCTGTCCGACGCCTCGGGCCAGAGGCCGGACGTTTCAGAAGGTGAAGGCGGCCGACATCTTGAAGGTCCGGCCGGGCTGCGCCAGCCCGTTGGGGTAAATCGTGTATTGCTCGTCAAAGACGTTATCAATGCCGAACCGGATTTCCGCGCCGTCCAGCGCGCCGCTCTGCGGCAGATAGGAGGCATAGAGGTCAAGCAGCTCAAAGCCGGGCCCCGGCGCTGTGCCGGCTGGCACGCGGGATTGCCTGTCAGCCAGCGTTACTCGGGCGCCGAACGTCCAGTCCTGCCGGGGGCGCACGCCACCTTCGATCGTCAGCCGGTCCTGCGGGATCGACGCCAGATCGCCGCCGGCGTTGTCCTCGCCGCGCGCGATGCCCAGCCCGCCTCCGATATACCAGGTGCCCGCATCGTAGTCGATTTCCGCTTCCAGCCCCCACAGCGTCGCACGGGGCACGTTCCGGCTGGTCGTTGTTCCGGCAAAGATGTCCACTGTCTGCTCGATGAAGTTATCGACATCGGCAAAATAGACATTGGCCGAAAAGCCAATGCGATCGTCGTCCTGAAACAGCCCGGTGTTTTCGTGCCGCACGCCGATTTCGTACTGCGTGGACTCTTCGGGCTCCAGGTTGGGATTGGGCACAAAGAAGTTGTCGGGCGGAAACCCGAAGGGGCCGCCCGCAAAGTGCAGTCCGCTGTTGTAAAGCTCGCTCAGGGACGGGGCGCGGAAGGCCCGCGCAATGTTGCCATAGAGCTGCCAGTTGTCATTCGGGCGATAGCTGATCCCGATGCGGGGGGACCAGAAATCCTTGGTCACTTTCGGCAGTGTCGCCGAATTGGGGTCACGCTCGTAATTGTCATAGCGCAGCCCGGCAATCAGATCGACCGTCTGGCTCAGGCCGATCGTGGCCTCAGCAAACAGACCGATCGTAGTGGCCTTGGCGTCGGGGAAGGACAGGCGCGGCGCACCGTCGCGGATGCCATCCTGGCTGTCTTCGAACACCTCGAAGCCGTAGACAAGCTCGACCGGAACCGTGTCCCCGAACCGTGACCGGTTGACGACTTCCAGACCAATCGTTTCATATGTCGTCTTGTCCAGCCGTGGCGCGCCCGGCGGCACCCGGAACTCGGTGATCTCAAGCGAGTTGAAGTAAAACAGCGCCGACATATCGAGAAACGGCGCGGCGCTCGGGGCATAGTCAAAACTCAGGCGATAGCTGTTGACGTCCCCGTCGCGATCCACAACCGGGTTGGTGGGGCCGGGGTCGTCTTCGGAATTGGCGGGCACCAGCGCAGTGTCATGATACCCGGTATAGATAAACTCGACCCGCATCTCGTCGGTTGGTTCAAATCCGATCTTGAACAGGCCGGTGAACTGGTCGAATTCCGAAAACGGAATGATCGCGCCATTGCCCGACACCAGATCGTCGTTCAGCTGACGGCTGCCCAGAAACACAAGCGCATCCACCGTCCCCCAGTCGGCAAAGGCCGTGCCGGACACGCTTGGCTCGCTTCCGTTCGTTCCGTAGCCAAACCGCAAGCGTCCGCCGACGGTCTGTCCGGGGGCGAGAAGATCGGCGGCATCCTTGGTCTCGACCGAGATCACGCCGCCAAGCGCACCGGATCCGTACAGCGTGGAGCCCCCGCCGCGGATCACCTCCACGCGCTGAACGATATCGGGATCCAGAAAGAAGCGACCGCGATGCGCCTGGTTGAAGTTGAAGCGACCGCCGTCAAACCGCAGGACGATCTGATCGTCCGTAAAGCCGCGAATGTTCGGCTCCTGCGCGATGGCGCGCGGGCCGCCGCCGATGCTGACGCCCGGAACATCTCCGATCAAACCCTGAAAATCACTGGCCTGACGCCGCGCGAGTCTTTCGCCTTCGACAACCGACGCCGAGACAGGCGTGTCCAGCAGCGGGCGGTCGTCGCGGAACGCCGAGTTCAGCTCGATCGTGCCCAGGTCAAAATCAATGTCTTGCGCAGAGACCGCGCAACCCGCCGCGACAAGTGCCGTGGACAAGTACAGAGTGTTCCGATGCATTTTCCCCAACTCCCGGATCTGAAAAGATCATTGCCGTGCGCTGATCTGCCAGACTGGGTGGGGCACTCGTTCGATGTCGCGGTTAAGTTTTCCGACTGTTCTTGTCAAGTTAATCGCACTCATCACCTCGGAAAGGCGATTGCACCGAAAAAACAGTGTCATTGAAGACGCACTTTACGTGCATGTCCGGGGATCGGAACCCTGACGCAGGCGGGCATGGCCAGTCCGTTGCCGTGATCGGAACCGGGCCCTTGCGGCGCAGCGAAACACTGCCGGGACCGCCCGGCCCGCGCCGGACGTCACGGTCCTGTAACAAATGCTTAAAATTCCCGTCATATGTCCGGCCTAAGGCAATGCCACACGATGTAGTAGGAGGTGCTGCAATGCCTCTCTTGCAGATCAACGCCGGATCCGATGGTTTGACGCTGCATCGGGCGCCCCATTCAATCCTGCCGGTTCTTCGTCGCGCGCTGCGCGTTCCGGGCCCGATCGTGATCATGGTGCACGGCTACAAGTTCGCTCCGGGGCATGCTCGCGCCTGCCCGCACAATCACATTCTGTCGCTCGACCCAGGCCGGACGGGGTGGAAGGTGAAAAGCTGGCCGCGCGCCCTGGGTTTCGGCCTGGGCGCAGAGGACGAAGGCCTGGCCATTGCGTTTGGCTGGCCGGCACGCGGGACGATCTGGCAGGCGTACGCGCAGGCCGAACGGGCGGCCACCTGCCTCGCCGAGCTGATGGAGATCCTGTGCCAGCTTGCGCCGCGTCGCCGCGTGCATATTGTCGCCCACTCGCTGGGCGCGCGCGTGGCCCTGCAGGCCCTGCCCCGCATGTCGTGTGGCCATCCGGGCCGCGTCATCCTGCTGAATGGTGCAGAGTTTGGCGAACACGCCCGCGTTGCGCTTGACAGCCCGACGGGCAAGGGCGCGGAATTCATCAATGTGACAAGCCGCGAAAACGACCTGTTCGACTTTCTTCTTGAACGTCTGGTGCGTGCGCCCAGATCAGGCGACCGCTGCGTGTCGCACGCCCTGCCGGCGCGGCACAACAGCCTTACCCTGCAGCTTGATCATCCGTGCACCCGCGATGCGCTCGACCGGGCCGGATTCCCTCTGGCCAGTGCGACCTTCCGGGTCTGTCACTGGTCTGCCTATCTGCGTCCGGGGGTGTTCAAACTGTACCGCGCGCTTCTGCGCTCTCCCGCGACGCTTGCGCTGGACGATCTGCGTCACATGCTGCCCGACGCGCCGGAACCCCGCTGGTCGGGGATGTTCCGGCTGTCCGGACCCGTGCGGCCGCGGCACGCGCACGCCGGTGACCTGCACACCCCGCCCCCAGGCCGCGCGCATCGCGCCGCCTGACAGCCCCGGCGGCCGTCGCGCCAGCCGGGACAGGGCCGGACCGACCCGTTCCGCCCCATCCGGCACCGGACTTCGGGTCACAGGTCTTCGGGTCACTTGTCTCAGGGTCGGGGAATGCGCCGGGACGCGCCCGCGCAGGGGTCGCCCCCCCGGCCGCGCACACGGTCGACCGGGCGCGGTCGGCCCCGGTCCACATGGAAAAGGGGCCCGCGCAACCGCGTGCCCCTCTCCCGTCAGTTCAACCGGCTCAGACCAGAGCGATGTTTGTCGCGCTTTCGCGGCCATCGCGGCCGGCGGCCAGGTCGTAGGTCACTTTCTGGTTGTCTTCCAGACCCGTCAGACCGGACCGTTCGACAGCAGAGATGTGCACGAACACGTCCTTGCCGCCCTCTTCAGGCACGATAAATCCAAAACCCTTGGTTGCATTGAACCATTTCACGGTGCCATTGGCCATTCCCGCGTTTCCTTTCTGCAGTGCGCTGCCCGCAACATGCGGCAGCCTGGCGTCGTCAGCGCAAGATCGAGTGCCAGACGCCGAAACAGCAGAAAGGTGGTCGATAGTCATAACGTAGCGATGCGGCATATGGGCGCTCGCTGCAAAAAAGTCAAAGGAAAGCTTGGGGGGACCGCGCTGATTTTTGCCGGTGTCGCGGCGACCGGGGCCTGCAGCCCCGCAATCCGGCGGTGTGGTGGCGTAGGGTCCGGGTCCGCGCGCGCCGGCGCTCAGTCGTCCTGCGTTTCGCCGTCCGGCGTGACCAGAAACACCACGAACCAGTAGACGGACCGCATCGCCAGCAGCACGATCACCATGGCTGTCATCCAGACCACAAGCGAGCCGCTGAAAATCAGCAATTCGTTGAAGATCAGCAGCGCCGTGGCAAAGATCGCATTCACCCGCATCAGCGGAACCGGCGAGCTGAGCGGCTTGGCTGAGCGCACGCTCTGCATCACGACGCCCATGATCTGCTGTTCGCGGCGCACCCCGAACAACATGACCACCAGCACAAAGACACAACCGGCCGACACCAGACGCTGCGTGAAGATCGGATTGAGCACCAGCAACTGCAGCGCGATCAGCCCCAGAATGGCCAGGACCGGCCAGACCAGTCGATCCGCATGGTTCGAACTGACCCGCCCCAGATCGCGGGCCGCCCTGGGCAGATTGCGCCACAGGATCAGCGCCTCGGCGCTGACCACGACCAGAACAAAGACACTTTTCTGGTCGAACCCCCCGGATGTCAGAGCGACCCACATCGCCAGAATGACGGCGAAGGGCCAGAGCACATCGAATCGCATGGGTGGAACCGAAGCGGCCGAGGAGGAAATGCGGGAAAGAAACTGCTGTGCCATGCGCATGATGTCGCAAAGGATTGCGGCGATTTTGCGGCCAACTGTGCCGGATCGGGCTGTCTGTTGCGCTCCTGCCTCTTTTCCGGACTGCGCCACCCAGTCGCCGTCGCCGATGTCAGGGGTCACCGGCATCCGTCTTGCGGTCGGGCTCTGCGCGACTGTCGGGCCCGGATCCCGCTCCGGAGGCCTCCTCGGGTTTGGCATGGCGGGTAAACAACCCGTTCTGCGCAATGAAAAAAACGAAAATCGCGGCCGGCATTCCGAAGGTTTCGATGTAGACCCAGGTTTCTTCGGATTGCGTGCGCCAGACGAGTTCGTTGGTCACCGCAAGCAGAAAGAAGAAGCCCGCCAGGCGCCGCGTCAGGATCATCCAGCCTTCGTGGGTGAGCGGCATCACCCCTTCCATCACGTATTCGAGATACGACCGGCCCCGCCACAGCCCGAATCCCAGAAGACCGGAGAACAGAAGATAGACGATGGTCGGCTTCATCTTGAAGAACCGGGCATCGTTGAACCACACGCTCAATCCGCCGAAAATGATGATCAGCACGGCCGTGACCACCTGCATGCGCGACAGTTTGCCGGTCAGCGCCCACAGCACCGCCATGCACACGAGAAAGACCGGAATGAACCCTGCGGTGACGACGATGAACCCGTCATAGTCGACCCCGCCGAACGTGTAGACCTCGTCCTTGACGCGCAGGTAGACCACAAAAAACGCCAGCACGGGCCCCAGTTCCAGAGCGGTCTTAACCCATGGACTGATTTCACGGGGTTGCATGGCGTCTCCTTCGGTTATCCACCCGCCTCTACTATCACCGCGCCCGCCGCGATCAAGGTCATCAGCGCGATCCGTCTTGGCCCGACCGTTTCGCGCAGCACCAGCCAGCCGATCAGCGCGGCAAAGACGGTCGAGGTTTCGCGCAGCACGGCCGCCTCGCCCACCTGATCGAGCCGGGTGGCCAGCATGATCGCGCCAAAACTGAAATAGGCCACCACGGCACCGACGGTTCCGCGCAGCAGCAGCGGGCGGGCCGCCACGCCCCGAAGCCTGGCGCGCAACGCCGGCACGGCCGCGATGAGCAGCGGGAAATCAAGCGCGGACAGAAAGAAGAACCACGCCAGAAACGTGAACGGATCGGCCGTCGCCCGGATGCCATAGGCGTCATAGGTCGTGTAAAGCGCTACGAAGAGCCCGGTGGCCATCGCATAGGTCAGCGCGGGGCGCAGCGTCTCGCGGTTTGTTTCCAGAAACATGAGGTTGTAGACCGCCAGTCCGAAAATGCCGGTCAGCAGCACGGCCAGTCCGATCCACTGAAGCGGTGTGAATGTCTCGCCAAAGATCAGCCAGGCGCCGATGACCGTGAACAGCGGCCCCATGCCGCGCACCACCGGATAGACCACCGTGTAGGCTCCGCGGGTATACGCCATCGCCTGCAAGCTCTTGTAGCCAAGGTGAATGGCCATGGCGCCGGCGAAGACCGGCCACATGTGCGGCTCTGGCCAGGGCACGACGAAAAGCCAGGGAAATGTCAGCACCACATGGTTGAGGTCGATCGAGCCCCGCGTCAGCCAGGGATCGTGCCGTCCTTTCTGCAGGGCTCCGAAAACCGCGTGCAGGACCGCCGCCAGCAACGCCAGAAAGAGCGCGGCCCGGTGTCCGGCCTCGGTGCCTTCCAGGGAGAGGATCCAGTCGCTCACGCGCCGGTTCCGCGCCACGCCCGGGCCGGACCGCAGAGCGCGTCGCGGAGGGATTGAGTATTTCTTGAAAGATGAAGCCGCAGGTGCGGCGAGACGCTGTCACCGGGGTCGGGCGCGTCCGCTGTGCCCTGCCTCATCCACACCGGATCACCTGTCCAGCCCGGTCAGCGCGGCGGCGAATTCCTCGGGGTCGAACGGGGCCAGATCGTCAATCTGTTCGCCCACGCCGATGGCGTGAATCGGCAGGCCGAACTGATCGGCCAGCGCGACCAGCACGCCCCCCTTTGCGGTTCCGTCAAGCTTGGTCATCACCAGCCCCGACACGTCCGCCATCTGCTGGAACGTCCTGACCTGCGACACGGCGTTCTGCCCGGTTGTCGCGTCAAGCACCAGCACCGTGTTGTGCGGGGCATCGGGATCCTTCTTTCGGATCACACGGACGATCTTGGCCAGTTCTTCCATCAGATCGGCGCGGTTCTGCAGCCGCCCTGCGGTGTCGATCATCAGCAGATCGGCCCCGTCGCGTTCCGCCTGATCCATCGCGTCATAGGCCAGGCTGGCCGGGTCCGAGCCTTCCGGCGCGGTCAGCACCGGCACGCCTGCGCGATCTCCCCAGATCTGCAGTTGCTCCACCGCGGCGGCGCGAAACGTGTCCCCCGCGGCAATCACCACCTGTTTGCCCGCCGCGCGGAACTGGCTGGCCAGTTTGCCGATGGTCGTTGTCTTGCCCGATCCGTTGACCCCCACGACCAGCACAACCTGCGGCCGTCTGGCCGACAGCGGCATGGGGCGCGCGACCGGATCCATGATGCGCGCGATTTCGCGGGCCAGCAGCCCCTTGATCTCGTCCACCGAGAGCTTGCGGCCCATGCGGCCCTCGGCGATGTTGGCGGTCACGCGCAGGGCGGTCTCGACCCCCATATCCGCGGTGATCAGCAACTCTTCGAGCTGTTCGAGCATGTCGTCGTCCAGCGCCCGGCGCAGCACGGCGCGGTCGTCCCTGCGCCCCAGCAGACGCCCCAGCAGACCGGGCCGCGCCACCGGATCGTCCGCAGCCGGTGTCGCGCCGGAGGCCGGTTCGGGCTCCGGTGCCGGGTCTGGGTCCGGGGTTGGTTCCGGGGTTGGTTCCGGGGTTGGTGCGGGGGCTGGCTGGGATTCGGGTGCGGCAGCGGTCTGCGGGGC
Organism: Pseudomonadota bacterium; assembly: GCA_039028815.1. Taxonomy (GTDB): domain Bacteria; phylum Pseudomonadota; class Alphaproteobacteria; order Rhodobacterales; family Rhodobacteraceae; genus Roseovarius. Next base: position 20,004 of record JBCCHI010000041.1, on the reverse strand, counting down.
AGGATCGGGGGCAGCCTCAGGGACAGAAGCAGCGACAGAATCAGCGACAGAGGCAGGCGCCGGGTCCGGCGGCGTGGGGGGCAGCGGCTGCGGCGCCGGGTCTGCCCGGGATGGCGCAGGTTGCGGCGCGCGCGCGCCGGATTGCGGCGTGTCCGGCCGGGGCGTGCCGGATTGCGGTGCATCGGAGTGCGGCACGTTTGGCCGGGGCGCTGGTTCAGCCGGAGCAGCGCGCGGTGGCGCGTCCGCCTCTGACGGGGCGCCGGGGTTGTCCTGCCCGGTCTCCGCGACCCCACTGTCGCCATCCGGCGCACCCTCAAGGGCGCCGCCCTCTTCAACGATGGCATCCAGCCCCTCTTCCAGACGGGACGAGGATTTGAACAGCCGATCCTTCAGCTTGCGGAAAAAGGCCATGCCTGCGCCCCGTCTTCCCCTTTGACCTGTTCCCGCTCTTACCCGCGCGGTCCGGCGAAGAAAAGAACACTTGTCGCAAACGGGCCGCACATCGCGGCGCACCTGACACGGAAACAGTCTGTTTCCTTTGTCTTCCACGCCGGTCGGGGCACATCTGGCACGGGGGCGTCACACGGTGTTGTGCGCCAGCGCGCGCACGGCCAGGAGCCTGCCCTTGACGACCCGCGCGTCTTCGATCGCCCCCCTGCCTGTCGCGGCGTTCGCCGGAGCGACACTTGCATGCTACGGCCTGCTGGGGCTGGCGGCGACAACGGGCGGTGTCTGGGTCTGGGGCGCGCTTTTGTATGTGACGGTCTTTGTATTCGCCCTGGACGGGCTGGTGGCCGGCGCGGCAGACGCGGCCGATGAGGGCGCTGAGTTTCCTGCTGCAAGATCGCTTCTCAAGATACTGGGGTTGCTTCATTTTACATCATTTATTCTACTGATCTGGGCAATGCGTCTTGCCTCTGATTTGGGGGGCGGCGCCCAGGTGGGTCTGGTCATTGCCACCGGGCTGGTGATGGGGCAGATCGCGCATCCGGTCGCGCATGAGCTGATTCACGCGCGTCCGGCCGGGCTGCGCGCCCTGGGGCGGCTGATCTATGCGTCGATGCTGGCCGGACATCATGCCAGCGCGCATCTGCGCCTGCATCACGTGCATGTCGGCACCCGGCGCGACCCCAACACGCCACGCCCCGGCGAAGGGTTTTACCGCTACGCACTGCGCGCCAGCCGGGACTCGTTTCTGGGCGGGCTGATCGAGGAGAACCGCCTGCACCGGGGCCCGCTCTGGCGTCACCCCTACGCGGTCTGCATGGCCGCGGGTCTGGTTGTTCCCGCCGGTGCCTGGATGGTCTCCGGCCTGCCCGGGCTGTTGAGCGTTCTTGTGGTGGCGCTGCACGCACAGATCCAGATACTGATGTCGGATTACGTCCAGCATTACGGCCTGCCGCGCCAGTGTCTGCCCGACGGCACGCTGGAGCCGCTGGGCCCGCATCATGCCTGGAACGCGCCGCATGCCGGATCATCCGCGCTGACATTGAATGCCACGCGCCATTCGCATCATCACATGGAGGCGCGCGTGCCCTTCCCGGCGCTCAGGCTTGACGCCGACCGGATGCCGGTGATGCCCCATCCCCTGCCCGTCATGGCGGCACTGGCCCTCAGCCCGACACTCTGGCGCAGGGTCATGGACCCGCTCAGTGCCCGCTGGCGGCACCGCGACTGGCATGCCATGCATACCCCCGTGTTCCCGGCCACCGGGCAGCGCAATGTCTCTGGTCAGGCTGCGCAGGCTCTGGCACAAGCAGACCATGACAGCTTTGCGCCTCATCGCCCGGCTGCGCGGGCCCGCACTGAGCGTGGTGTTCCTGACGCTCGGTCTGACCACACCGGCACAGGCCGGGATGGGCGCAGCCGAGTTTGACGCCTACACGAAAGGCAAGACGTTCACCTATGGCTCGGGTGGTGCGCCCTATGGCGCCGAAGAATATCTCGACGACCGCCGCGTGCGCTGGTCCTTTCTCGACGGGAAATGTCAGGACGGCACATGGTACGAGGAGGCCGGTCAGATCTGTTTTGTCTACGAAGACAAGCCCGACCCGCAGTGCTGGCGGTTCGAGCGGACAGGGCACGGCATCACCGCGCTGTTTCAGAACACGCCCGGCGAAACCGAGCTTTACGAAATGCAGCAAAGCCACGAACCGCTGATGTGCCTCGGGCCCGAAATCGGCGTTTGACCGCGCGTCAGAAGAGGCTGCCCTGATCGGGCGATCCCTTGCGCTTTGACGGTTTCGCGGCAGTCCTTTTTTCAGGTGCTGCGCGGGGGCCTTCGTGCGGGTGAACCGGGAGCAGGCCGTCGGTGAATTCGATCTCCAGCGATGCGGCGCTCTGCGCCGCGGTGCGTGTTGTCAGAACCGCGCCCCCGGTTTCGCGGACAACGGCATATCCCCGGCGCAACGTGGCCTTGTAGCTCAGCGTCTCGCGCAGACGGTCCTGTGTCTCAAGCCGCTTGCGCCATTCCTCCACCTGTCGGCGTCCCGCCATGTTCAGACGATCCGCCAGACGAACGCAGGCGTCTTTGCGCGCGTCGAGATCACGTCGCAGCGTGCCGGTGTTCAGACGCGCCGCCCGTTCGGTGAAGCGGTGCCGCGTGTCCTCCAGCCTGCTGCGCAGGATCCCCGGGCGCAGCACGCCGGAGCTGTCCGACAAATGCACGCGGCGGGCCTGAACGAAAGCGCGCAACGCGGCGGGCAGCCGCTCTGACTGGGCATCGAGGCGCTGACGCGCGCCTTCGGTCAGCGTTTCCGGCCGCGGCAGACCACGCGCCAGATCGCGGATGCGCTGGCCGCGCGCCGCAACCTGCCCGCTCAGCGCCTGCAACAGGCGCGTGCCCTGCGCGTCACACCAGTGCAGCAGATCCAGCCGCACCGGCACGGCCTTTTCCGCCGCCGCCGTCGGCGTGGGCGCACGGTAGTCCGCGGCGTGGTCGATCAACGTCGTGTCGGTTTCGTGGCCCACGGCGGATATCAACGGGATCTCCGAGGCCGCGGCGGCACGCACCACCACCTCTTCGTTGAACCCCCAGAGATCCTCCAGACTGCCGCCACCGCGCGCGACAATGATCAGATCGGGCCGCGGCAGGGCCCCGCCCGGCGTCAGCCGGTTGAACCCGGCGATGGCGCGGGCCACTTCGGGCGCGCACCGGTCGCCCTGCACGGCCACCGGCCAGATCAGCACCTTGCGCGGAAACCGGTCACGCAGGCGGTGCAGAATATCCCGGATCACCGCGCCCGAAGGCGACGTGACCACCCCGATGATACCGGGCAGGTAGGGAATCGGCGTTTTCCTGTCCGCATCGAACAGCCCCTCTTGGGCCAGCGCGGCGCGGCGCTTGTCCAGCATCGCCATCAGCGCACCGACGCCGGCGGGCTTGATGTCTTCGATCACGATCTGATACCGCGACTGGCCCGGAAACGTGGTCAGCCGCCCGGTCGCCACAACTTCCATGCCTTCTTCGGGCGGAACGGGCAGCCGGGTGGCCACCCCTTTCCAGATCACCCCCGCCAGAACCGCCCGCTCGTCCTTGAGGTCAAGATAGACATGCCCCGAACGGGGCCGGCTGATGCGGCCCACCTCGCCGCGCACGCGGACAAAGGAAAATTCCCCCTCGACAATGCGCTTCACCGCGCCCGACAACTCAGAGACGCTGAATTCCGGTGCATTTTCCCCCGGAGCGGGGTCGTCGATCAGGTCGGACATGAACGGCGGCCTGTCTGTCTTGTGTTGCCTGCCGCGCCACCATAGAACGCCGCTGAAACAGAAGCGAGGGGCAAGATGAACATCCTCATTCTTGGCGGCGGCGGACGGGAACATGCGCTGGCCTGGGCGGTGCTGCAGAATCCCAAATGCGACAAGCTGATCGTGGCTCCGGGCAATGCCGGCATTGCACAGATCGCGGAATGCGCCGCGCTCGATATCCTCGACGGCGCGGCGGTGGCCGAGTTCTGCGCCGGGAACGCAGTGGATTTCGTCATCATCGGACCCGAGGCGCCGCTGGTCGCGGGGGTTGCGGACCGGCTGCGCGAGGGCGGGCTGTCGGTCTTCGGGCCCGGGCAGGCGGCGGCCCGGCTGGAGGCGTCAAAGCGCTTTACCAAAGAGATCTGCGCGGCCGCCGGTGCGCCCACGGCGCGCCACGCGACCTTCAGCGATGTGGCGCAGGCGCACGCCTATATTGCGGCGCAGGGCGCGCCCATTGTGGTCAAGGCCGACGGGCTGGCCGCAGGCAAGGGCGTCGTTGTGGCCGAAACGGTCGAGGCGGCGCAGGCGGCGGTCACCGACATGCTGGGCGGGGCCTTTGGCGCGGCCGGGGCCGAGGTGGTGATCGAGGAGTGCATGACAGGTGAAGAGGCCTCGTTCTTTGTGCTCTGCGATGGGCAGGAGGCGCTGGCCATCGGCACCGCGCAGGATCACAAGCGCATCGGCGAAGGCGACACCGGCGCCAATACCGGCGGCATGGGCGCCTATTCGCCGGCGCCGGTGATGACCGATGACGTGACCCGGCGCGCAATGGATGAGATCATCCGCCCGAGCTTGCGTGAAATGGCCGCGCGGGGCGCGCCCTTTCAGGGTGTGCTCTACGCGGGTCTGATGATCGAGGCCGGCCAGCCCCGGCTGGTGGAGTACAACGTCCGGTTCGGCGATCCCGAATGCCAGGTGCTGATGCTCAGGCTGGGGGGTCAGGCGCTGGACCTGATGCAGGCGGCGGCCGAGGGCCGGCTGGCAGACGCGCGGGTCAACTGGGCGGACGATCACGCCATCAGTGTGGTCATGGCGGCGCAGGGGTATCCGGGGGCGTACCGCAAAGGCACCGTCATCGGCGGGCTGGAGCGCTGCCCGGAGGACAGCGCACATATGGTGTTTCATGCAGGAACGGCCGAGCGGGATGGCCGGGTTGTCGCGGCAGGCGGCCGTGTGCTGAACATCACCACCCGGGCCGGCAGCCTGCAGGAGGCCGCCGCGCGCGCCTACAGCATGGCGGACAAGATCGATTGGCCCGATGGCGTCTACCGGCGCGACATCGGCTGGCGCGCCCTTGCGGCCACGCCCAAGCAGAATTGACGGGAAAGGCCTGAGCGACGCCGGCGGGCGCGACCGCACAGCACGCTCCGATGCGCACCACCGGACAGGGCGGCCTGGGGCCGGCAGGTGGGCGCGGCTGGCCGCTGTGCGGCGGGGGCCGGGCGACGATCCACCGCGACCCCGTGCCGCCACTCTCAGGACAGGGCCGGGCCGCCCACGGGCACCTGTTCGACACAGTCCGGGTCAACGCAGGGGGGCAATGCAAGGGCAGCTCAAGGGTCAGTGTTCCGGGGCAACGCAAGGGGCAGCGCCCGGGGCAACACTCCGGGCAAGGTCCGGCTCACAGCGCGGACGGATGCATCGTGCAACGCCCGGCCCGACACCGGGGCAAAGGCCCGGGCCAATGTGTCGGGCCGCGCCCGGGCCCGGCTCACGCCCCGGTCACGGCCCTGGCCACGCTCGGGGCGGCGCCCGCGACGACGGGTTGGGCAATGCCCCGGGCAGCGCACCGGGCAAGCATGCGGGCCAATGCGTCGGGCCGCGGTTCAGACACCACGCGCGACAACAGGTCGTGCAGTGCTCAGACGGCGTTCGAGGCAGAACCCGGGGCAGCACTCGTGGCGGTGTTCCGAGGCAGTGTTCCGGGCAGCGCATCGGGCAGCGCATCGGGCAGCGGGCATGGCGAAGCCCGGGGCATTCCCGGGTCAACGCATGGGCAAACGCAACGGGCAGCGCATCGGGCACCGGTTCCGGCCAGACATCCGCAAGCGCATCTGGCCAGACATCCGACAAGATGTCGGGCCAGCCACCGGGCAGCGTCTCCGGCGCGTCATCGGGTCAGGCATCGGGGGGCGCATCCGCCACCGTGCCTGTGCCCGCCGGGCGATGCCCGGTCCGCTGGCACGGGTGTTGATGCCAGACCCGGCCGCGTGCCCGCGACGCGGTGACGCGGCCGACGGCCCGCCTCATGCGGACAGGCGCAGATCCGGGCCGGCCAGCCCCTCCTCATCCCCGGGAGCCAGATCATCCCAGCCCGTGCCCGACTGGGCGGGCGCCGAGAACTCGGCAGACAGGCGCGTCTCGGCCCCGAGACTGAACTGCGACACGATCTCTGACAGTTTGCGCACATCGGAGTGCAGCAGATGCCCGGCCGCCGTGGCCTCTTCCGCCATCGCGGCATTGCTTTGCGTCACGCGGTCCAGTTCGGTGACACCGGCATTGATTTCATTCAGCCCCGACGACTGCTCTTCGGCGGCCTTCGCGATGTTCGAGACCCCGTCGGCGATTGCGCCGACCTGTTGCACGATTTCGGCCAGCGCGCCACCGGTTTCCGCAACCAGCGCGACGCCACGCTCGACATGCCCGGAACTGTCGGTGATCAGCGACTTGATCTCGGTCGCGGCATCGGCAGAGCGTTGCGCCAGCCCGCGCACTTCGGAGGCCACGACGGCAAATCCCTTGCCGGATTCCCCGGCGCGCGCGGCTTCCACCCCGGCATTCAGCGCCAGCAGGTTTGTCTGAAAGGCGATATCGTCGATCAGACTGATGATCTGGGAAATCTTCTTTGAACTGCTCTCGATTTCGGTCATGGCCGACACCGCGTTCTGCACGACTTCCCCGCTGGCTTCAGCCTTCTGACGGGTTTCATTCATGGTGTGTTCGACGTCGCGCGCATTGTGCGCCGCGGACTTCACCGATTCGTTCATCTCTTCCAGCGCGGCCGCGGTCTCTTCCAGCGCGGAGGCCTGGCTTTCGGTGCGGTTGGACAGCTGTTCAGACGACTGGCTGACCTCCGTGGCGCCGTTGTGAATGCTGCCGGACGAGGCAATCACCTGCTGCATGACCTCCTTCAGGTTGTCGACCGTGGTGTTGAAGCTCGCACGCAGCTGTTCGTACTCTTCGGGGAATGTCTCGGTAAGCGCACAATCCAGATCGCGGCGCGCCAGACGGGCGAAATGTTCATCCAGTTTCCCGATGACCGCGCCACGGTCGGCGATGCGCGATTCCTCGATGCGAAGCAGCTTGTCCTCGGCTTCGGCCAGGGTGGCGCGCGTCACCTCCATCGACCGGCTCAGTTCACCGACTTCGGTCTTGCTGTCGATGAAGGCCGGTTCAAAATCGAAATCCTTCTGCGCCAGCTTGTCGAGATCGCGCTGCAATGCGCCAAACTGCCTCGTGAAGGCCAGGATCAGCCGCACGCCGATGATCCCGCTCAGCACCAGCGACACCACAACGGCACCCAGCGTTATGATCAGATCCTGGCGCGCATTCGCGGCATCGGCGGCAGCCAGGTCCACCATTTTGTCGGCGACCCTGGTCTCGACAACGTGCAGCGAATCCACCCAGCGTGTCGCCCTGTCAAACCAGTCTTTCGACTCGACGTCAGGCGCAGGCGCCCCTGGCCCGGTTTCCAGGACCTGTCTGCGGATCTCGGGCAGCCCGGTCGGCGCCAGGCCCGCGCGCAGATCCAGCGCGGCAAAGTGGCCGCGAAACGTGATGTTGGCGATATCAAGCAGCTGGTTTTCGATCGCATCGGTGCGCGTGAACCAGCGAAACAGCGGAAGGCTGAACGTCTTCTGACCGAACCCGGCGGACCCGACCGCCCGCTGCTGACCCGATGATTCCTTGGCATAGGAAAAATTCACCAGCCCGGCGCCAAGCTGGGCAAGTACGGCGCTGTCCTGATGAAGAAGCTGGTCGCTGACCGGCTCCAGAATATCCGCGATCAGCCGGGTATACTGTCCGCCCATGTCGCGCGCCGCGATATTGTGACTCGTGATCTGGTCGCGCAGTGCGCCGAGACCTGCAATGGGCTGCAACAGCGCGCGGGCCGTTTCCGGGACCGCGCCGATCGCGCTGTCCGTCTGCGCCCGCCTCTTGCTCAGTTCCGCCTGTGCGTCTGAGGTTTTCGTCGTCAGGAACACGGCGGATATGCCACGTTCAATCTGCAACTGATGCACGACCTTCAGCAGCGAAACAGAATCCTGGGTCACCGTTTCCGTCTTGTCCGCGCTGCGCAGGCGGTCAAGATCCGAAGACACCTTGAGCCCGCCGATGGCGAGCATGGCGACAAAAGGCAGAACAATCAGGGTCACAATTTGAGAACGGAGCGTCATTTTATCCTCTCCAGGAACAGAAACATGCGGCGTTCACCGCACATCGCACGGAAATCCTTAAAAAGAGTTGACCGGCGCATGTGAGGGCGTGTCGCTTATCGTGAAACACCGGGGCGGGATGCAGGGCGCGCCCGAACATCCACTTCAGGTTTGACTATCAAAACATTGATAAATATATTAAAAGTCATTTTTAACGATACTATCTCCTCACCTCACCGGGCGCGGCGGAGGTGTTGCCTGCCCCGTTGCCTCAACTTTGAGACGAAACGCTTGAAATGACGCGCCGGCCCCGGAAAGACGATCCCCTGCAACCGTGTCATCTGAGCGACCGGGCGCGCGCATCCGGCAATCAGCCACGATGATAGGCCCCGGCAATGGGTCCCGGCAATGAACCACGAACACCGGGGCAGCCGGGCGCGCCGGGGCGCGCAGGCTCAGACCTGACGTTCCGGCACGTTGACCACAAGACCGTCCATATCGTCCGTCACCTTGATCTGGCAGGTCAGGCGCGACCGCTCGACATCCGGCTCATAGGCGAAATCCAGCATGTCTTCTTCCATCGGGTCCTTTTGCGGCAATTGTCCCACCCAGGCCGCATCGACATAGACATGGCAGGTCGAACAGGCGCAGGCTCCGCCGCAATCGGCCTCGATCCCTGGCACATTGTTGTCCCGTGCAACCTCCATGACGGTCAGCCCCGGCTTTGCCTCGACCTCGTGCTGCGTGCCGGAATGCTCGATAAAGGTAATCTTGACCACTGGCTCTCTCTCCTCCTGGTCCCGGATTCTGGGACCGCCCGTTTCGAGATATCTCGCTTCGGCCGGGTATAGCGCAGCCCGGCAGGGATTTCGAGCGCCAGAGCGCACCGAATTTTCTTGCCCTGCGTCGCGCTTGCCGTAAGGATCTGGTGATGTCCGACCGATCAAGGCCAGCTGCACCGACCCACCCTGCCCCCCAGGCGCGCGCCTGGCCGCGCCCGCCCTCTGCTGTTGTTGCGGCACACCTGAACGACGTGCCGCGCGGCGCGCGGGTCACGGTGGCGGGTCTGGTGATTCTGAGACAGCGCCCCGGCACTGCGAAAGGCGTTATCTTTCTTACGCTTGAGGACGAGACCGGCACTGTGAACATCGTGGTGTGGCGCGCGCTCTACGAACGGTTCCGGCGCGCCGTGATCGCGGGACGGCTGCTGCGGATCACCGGCCGGCTTCAGAAAGAGGCCGGTGTCGTGCATCTGATTGCCGAAGAGATCGAGGACATCTCCGTGTTGCTGGACCGGCTGCTCGACCAGGACACCGGCACCAGGCTTTCGCGTCAGGACGAAATCGGCTAACCTTTCGGCAAAGGCCCGGCGAGGCAAGAGCAGATGACCCAGAGATATGGTTGCGCGGCCCGATGGCCGGTTGTTTTGTGTGCCCTGCACACCGGTCTGGTCGCGGCCTGCGCTCCGGGCCTGCCCCCGGTCGGCGGCTCTGAGACCGCGCAGCGTCTCGATACGAGCGAACCACTTGCCGCAGAAACCGTCTGCTGGGACAAAAGCACCGTTCCCGCCCTGATCGAGACAGAAACCGAAACCCGACTGGTGGCGCCGGCCGCCACGCTGCCCGACGGGACCGTGGTGGAACCGGCGATCTATGAGACAGAGACCCGCGCCACCATCCTTCGCGACCGGCAGGAGCAAGCCTTTGAAGTGCCCTGCGCGGATGTGATGACCCCGGACTTCATTGCATCGCTGCAACGCGCCCTGGCCGCACGCGATGCCTATGCGGGGCCGATCACGGGTGAGATGGATGCCCCGACCCGCGACGCGGTGGCCGCGTTTCAGACCGGCGCGGCCCCGCAGGACAGGGACACGGGCAACACCACGCTGACCCTGTCGACGGCCCGCCGGCTGGGGCTCGTGGCCATTGATCTGCCGGACGCGCCCGACCGCGTTGCGCCGTAAACCCGGCGCGCAGGCCCGACACGTCACTCAAGACAACCGGCACCCCCTATGCGGCGCGCGCGGTACCTGGCGCGGCACGGTGTTCGCGAACGCCCCGGCGTGCGACGCGGCACCCTGCGCGCCGGGCCGCGCATCCGGGTCAGCCAGTGACCGCTTTGGTCTCCAGATATTCGTGAAAGCCCATCGGCCCGGCCTCGCGGCCGTTGCCGGATTCCTTGTAGCCTCCGAACGGCACATCGTAGTCTCCTGCGTCGCCGTTCACGTTGACCACACCGGCGCGCAGCTTGCGGCTGACACGATCAATACGCGCGCGGTCGCCGGACTGAATGTAGGCCGCCAGCCCGTACGGGGTGTCATTGGCAATCCGCACTGCCTCGTCCTCGGTCTCAAAGGGCAGCACGGCCAGAACCGGGCCGAACACCTCATGCCGGGCGATGTTCATGTCGTTGGTGACATCGGTGAACACGGTCGGGCGCACATAATACCCCTTGTTGAACCCTTGAGGCAGACCCGGCCCGCCCGCGGCCAGCGTTGCCCCGTCATCAATTCCGGCCTGAATCATCCGCTGGACATGATCAAACTGCTTCTTGTTGACGACCGGGCCGATATGGTCGCCCTCTTCCATCGGATCGCCCACTTCGGTGTGCTCCACCTCTCTGGTGACCAGCGCCACGACCTCGTCATAGACCGAGCGTTCAACCAGCAGACGGGACGCCGCGTCGCAGGACTGGCCGTTATTGATAAAGCACGCACCGACAGAGGTCCTGGCGGCCTCTTCAAGGTCGGCATCGGCAAACAGCAGATTGGGCGACTTGCCTCCCAGCTCCAGCGTGACGCGCTTGATCGTGTCGGCAGCGGCCTTGGTGATCGCCTTGCCCGCCCGTGTCGATCCGGTGAACGACACCATGTCAATGTCGGGATGGGTCGAGATCGCCTCGCCCACGCCGGGACCGTCACCGTTGATCATGTTGAAGACACCCGGCGGACACCCTGCCTCGTCGATCACTTCGGCCAGCATGACCGAAGTCAGCGGCGAATATTCGCTGGGCTTGAGCACGATTGTACAGCCCGCCGCCAGCGCAGGCGCCACCTTGATCATGATCTGGTTGACCGGCCAGTTCCACGGCGTGATCATCCCCACAATGCCCACCGGCTCGTCAATGAGCGTCGAGCCGCCGCGCAGCGACGGGCGCTCGAACTGATGCGCCTTCACCGCCTCGATCGCGGCCTCCATGTGGCCAATGCCAACGGGCATGTGCACCTCACGCGAAAACGACAGTGTCGTGCCCATCTCCCAGGGCATCATCTTCACGAATTCCTCGGCGCGGGCCTCGTAGGCCTTTATCATCCGTTCCAGCAACGCCACACGGTCGTCCACGGTGCTGAACTGCCAGGTCTCGAACGCCTGCTTTGCCGCCGCGACAGCCACGTCGACATCTGCGGCCGTCCCCATGGCAATCGTCGCGATGGCCTCTTCGTTGCCGGGATGGATGACGTCGAATTCAGAGCCGTCGATGGGATCGACCCATGCACCGTTGATGTAGAATTTCTTGTAGTTGCTCATCTGTATCGTCCTGTCGCTTGCTTCGTGTTGCCGTATGTCATCGTCTGGCGCCCGCGTCGAATCGCGGCTTTGCTGGCCGATACCCTAATGCGTTTCGATCCGGATCTGAATCGCCCGTTCACGCAAAGCGCGCGCGCACCCGACAGATGCGCGTGTTTTGCGTATTCTCAAGACCGGGGGTGATGCGAAAACGCCTGGAGCGAAGGCGCTTCCGGGGTGCGGTTCCGATCAGCGCGCGGCCGGACCGTCAGGCCCGCCGTGCCGATACGGATGCGGATGCAGCATGCAGACGCGTCGCGCCGGGTGACCGAACGTCAGACCCCTTCATGAACGGGCCTGACTGGCGCAGGCGTCTTGCAGGATCAGCGAATACACAGGGGACGCCGCCGGCTGGCAACGCGTCCGGGCCAGGCTCCGAAGCCTGGTCCGGGCGGCTGGTCCCATGCCGCCCGGACACCCCCTCAGGGCCCCCGCCCAGTACCCCCATGCGGATCAGTTCATGTGACTTTCCACCCAGAGTCCTTCGCACTGGACCATCGTGGGTTCTCCCAGATCAAAGGAATAGTAGGTCACCTGCCCCAGCGTCTGGTCGACACTGGCGCGCGCGCTTGACAGCTTGTCGGCGCGCTCGCAATCCCGGTTGCTCCAGTCCGAGGGCACCGCCACCCGCTGCGCCGGTGAAAGCTGCACCGTGTTCATCGGAAAGCGCCGCCCCAGGGCCTGCGGGCGGATCACCACCGGCCGCGCATCGGGGTAAAGATCGAGAAACCTCTGATCCAGCTTGTATTCGCTGATCCGGATCACGCGAAGAAACCGCCCGTCTTTCGAGCGCAGCTTGTCGCGCACCCGCACAAGATGTGCCGGGACTTCCCCGAAATCCGTGGAAACACGGGTCGACCCCTCAATGCCCGCGACGGTCCATTCGGCCGCTTCGCGTTCTTCCGGGGCACTCGGCCTTGAAGGCTGATCCAGTTCGTCCTGGCTGTTGTCGAGCGAGTCCATCACGCTCTGCAGAACTTCGTCTGCTGTTTTTTCCCTACTCATACCACTCTTTCCAAACTACGCCGCCGTGGAAGGTCAGCGCACACTCGCAACTCACTCAGACGCGTCCGGGCCCTGTCCTGCCATCACAGGGGCAGGGACAGACATCCGGTCCTGTCGAGCCTCAAAACACCACACGAGGCTCGTACCGCGCCGTCCATCTTGTCTAATTCTGAATCGCCTAAAATTCACCTAGAGTTTTGGCGAAATTTTGAGAACAGTTCGTTTCCCGCGCCGGATCAGCCACGCCCCTGAAAAACATGGGGATTCTGCGCGATTTTTTCGAAGTGTCCCGAATTCCGGCGTGCGGAGCCGGATAATCCTGCCTGCGGACAGTGTGGTCGTAAAAAAGGCACAACAAACTGTTTCCCGAACCTGTGAAGTTAACCAAATCGGCGCAAAACCTGAACGATTCGCGTCAGGCAATGACCCAAAGGGCGCGCCCGGCACCCGGCACGCCCGTCCGCAGCACTGCCGAACCACCGCTGATCCGGCGGGATCCGGCACAGGGCACAGGCGTGCCGCGCACAGCACCAGCCGCGCACCAGCACGGTTGCCCTGCCGCGACCCGCGCCGTCCTGTCGGCCTTTCTGCTCCAGCCTTAAGAAGCGGTTTACCAATTTTAACCAAGATGAGCGCGTGAGGTGGTGATGACTTTTGCGCGCATCCTTCTGACAGTGCTGGGCGCCCTGCTGGCGCAGCCGGGCCTTGCCGGGCCGTGGCCGCGTGACGAAGGCACGCAGTTCCTCAGCCTGTCGATCGAAGCCGACCGTGACGCCGTGTCAGACCAGGGCCAGGGCGTCTTCGGAGGGCTCTACTATGAACGCGGGTTGCGCAACGCGCTGACATTCGGCCTCGATCTGGGCAGCGAAACCACCGAGGATCCCAAGGCCATCGCATTTCTGCGCTGGCCGGTCGGCCGCCGGGACGGACGCAGCCGCCTTGCTGTGGAGGTGGGCGCGGGTCTCTACGATGGCAAGGGCGCTGTCCGCCCCGGCCTGTCCTGGGGACGTGGCATCATGCGCGGGCAAATCCCGGGATGGCTGTCCGTGGACAGCCGCCTGGTGCTACAGTCGGGGCTGGACGGGCTTCTGGAAACCGACGTCACCTTCGGCCTAAAACCGACGGACCACACCATGGTGATCCTTCAGCTCCAGACCGGTCAGCCCGGCACCGGCGACTTCTACGCCAAGATCGCACCCTCCTGGGTGTATCAATACCGCCCCGGCCGGCGGGTCGAACTTGGTCTGGTTGCCGGCGTGACCGGCAACACCGAACTGCGCCTGAAACTTGGCTTGTGGCGCGAGTTCTGAGCACCGCTCAGATCGGATCGTCGATCCGCACCCGCATTGTCACCGTCCCGCTGACCGGCTTTTCCCAATGCAGCAGCACCTGATCGTTGGCGGGGCCCTGCTTGGCGTCGTAATACGGCACACCGTGATGGGCCGTGCCCGCCGCGTCGCGCACGGGCCCCTCCGGCATCACCGATTCAACCGTTTGCGCCCAGGCGCCAAAAGGCAGTTGTGGCGCGGGCGTGATCACCCAGGTGCCCTGCGCGCTGGCTTCGGTGTGCTGCAGAACCAGCGGGTTCTCGACCTGAACGCTCACGTTGAAATAGGCATTGTCCGAAAAGCGGATGTTGCGGAACCGGTCGAAATTGAACGTGGCAAAGGAGCTGTCCACGCCCTCGAACCGGTCGATCACCCCGTCGGCCAGACGCACGTTGTTGCCCGTCACGGTCAGACCATTGATGAAATGACCTGCCCCGTAGGGCTTCACAATCAGGAAATTGAACGAGGGCGCGCTGGACTGGCTCAGAAACACATTGCCGATGATGCTCAGCCCGCTGAACGAGAACTCGCCCTGAAACTCCGGCGCGGCGTCATGCTCATTGCCCCATTCGATGCTCGAGCTGTCGATATAGTTGCCGGTGATCGTGCCCCGGTTGTTGGTGCGTGTCAGAACCAGCGATGCGCTGCGCGGACCGGGATCGGCGCTGTCACCCTGAAAGATATGGTTGCCCAGGATCAGGCTCGACGAGCCCGCCAGAACCGCAAAATGCCGGAAATGCGTCACGCGGTTGTGCCGGATCTTCACATCGTTGGCGTTGGTGTTGACGCCGATGCTCTGGCGGTCCGTCACCAGAAGCGGCGTTTCGTTGGACAGAAACTGGCAGCGGTCGATCATCATACCCTGATCGCCCTCGCCGTGGCTGGTGATCCCGCGCTCGCGTGGGAACGAGATGAAACAGTCGCGAAAATGAATTCCGGTGCCCGACGGCGGCAGCAGAATGCCGTTGCAGTCGCCGCTGCACTGGAAATCCACGTTCGAGATCGCCAGTCGCGAAATCTGCTCGAACCCGCTGAAATCCCAAATGTATTTGAAACGTCGGAAGGTAAAGACCTGCGTGCCCACCGCATCATAGAGCGGCTGGCTCAGCTCCAGCGTCTGCGCGCCGATGTTGCGGTCGCGCACATAGACCTCGCGGCCCACGCCCGCGCCCTCGACCAGGCTGCCGATCCGGACGTTGGCCACATTCGTCACGTTGCTCAGTACCTTGGGACTGGTCGCCGCGTAACTGGCCTGCGAGGTCACCACCTCGGTGTCCCAGTCGGGACCGGGAAAGACCGAGAACTGCCCGTTCTTGATCACGTGCCGGATCTTGTAGGTGCTGCGGTTCGGCACGGCTGCCGCCATGTCGATCGGCGACCGCAGTGCGATCTTGCGCCCCGCCATGTCCAGTTCGACATGCCGCGAATTGTTCAGGAGCGCCTGATAGGCCTTCTTGAATGCCAGTTCCGTGTCGCCCCCGAAGGCATCTATATAGGCCGGCAGATCAAAATTCCGGGTCAGCGCCAGGATCTTGTCCGTGGGCATCGTGACCTCGCCCTCGAACCGCACGCGGGATTGAAACGTCACGCTGTCACCGAGAAAATAGCGCCCCGCCGGAACCAGAACCTCGCGCCCCGCAGCGGCGGCATCGGCGGCCTCGAACGCCGCGGAATTGTCCGTCACCCCGTCACCGACAGCGCCGAAATCAACGACATCGACGCGCGCCACCACATCGCCGAGGAAAATCTGCGAGACATCCTCGATCCGGATATCGTCGATGCGCACGACACCGCCGTTTGGCCCGGTCAGATCCAGCCCCAGATGGCCGTACTGCACCGCGCTGCCCCACACCATGTCCACGCCACCGCGGGCCCCGCTGCCGACAATGGCGCGGATCTCGACAATGTCGCCATAGCTTGTCAGCTGAGTCTCGGGTCCGTTCAGCACGACGCCCGGCACCGCACTCCCGTCCGGCGCGCCGGCCCAGCCCGCGACGCGCACCGAGGGCAGCGTTCCGGACACCGCCTTCACCCGCGCGGTAAGCTGCAGATAGCACCCCGGCAGGATCGGCGTCTGCCCCATGAAACGCAGCTTCTGCACGGTTTGCGTCTTCTGCAGCTCCAGCGATCCGCCAAAGTCCTGATCGGCCGGTACAAAAGCCGCGTTGACCGCGGACTCATAGGTGTCCGACCCCGGTGTGCCATCACCGCTGGACCAGACATCGAGCCCCTCCGAAAAGGCCGGCGGCCCAAGTTCCATTCCATCGGTTATCGCCTTGTTCATGACATTCCCCTTCGCGCCGCGACGGGCCGTAACACCGGCCGGTTTGCCCGGTCACACAGGCGGTGGCCGGTGGCGCAGCGAAGTACCAACGCAGGGTTAACCGCCTCTCGCCACACCGTGACGGTGCTCCGCAATCGCCCCGGCATATGGTTTGCCGGCCCGGACCCGCGCGCTGCATCGGGCCCCCGGCCGGAACGCCACCACGCACGCTGCGCGTCGGCGCCAGCGACAGCGCGCAACCGCGCAGAACGGCCTCGCGCGCCCCGGCCCCCGCGCGATCCGGCCTTTGCCGCTCACGCGCACGTCCCGGCACATCCGCTGCGTGCGCGCCAGCGCAGACCGCGCGTCTGATACAGCCTGCAGCGCACAGGATGTCCCGGTTCGTGCATCGCCGGCATCATATCGCGCCCTGCTGACACGCCGTCCTGACGCGCGCGCCACCCGCAGCGCCCGCATCCTTGCGCTTCATCTTTCCTCAAATACTCCGGGGTGCGCGAGGGGCTGGCCCCTCGCAGGGGCCACGCAGGCTCACGCCATTCCGCCCTCGACCAGACGGTGCGCCAGCCGCGCATAGGCCTCCGCTGCAGGGCCCGACCCTGCCGCAACCGGTCGACCTGAATCGCCGGCCTCGCGTGTCTCAAGGTCAATGGGAAGCGTGCCCAGCAGGGGCAGGCCAAGCGCCTCGGCTTCCGCCGCGACCCCGCCCTGGCCGAAAATCGCCGCCTCGTACCCACATTTGGGACAGTGAAAGACCGACATGTTCTCGATCAGCCCCAGAACCGGTGTCTTGAGGGTCTGAAACATGTCGATCGCCTTGCGCGCGTCAATCAGCGCCACATCCTGCGGCGTCGAGACAATCACCGCCCCGGTCGGCTGCGCCCGCTGACACAGCGTCAGCTGCACATCACCGGTGCCGGGCGGCAGATCGACCAGCAGCACATCCAGTTCACCCCAACGGACCTGGCTGATCAGCTGCTGCAACGCACCCATCAGCATCGGACCACGCCAGATCACCGCCTTGCCCGCCTCCAGCATCAGCCCGATCGACATCATCTTCACACCGAAGCTCTGGACAGGTTCGATGATCTTGCCGTCCGGGCTCTGGGCGCGGGTCTCGACCCCCATCATGCGAGGCTGGCTGGGACCGTAGATATCGGCGTCCAGCAAACCCACCCGGCGCCCCATGCGCGCCAGCGCAACCGCCATGTTGGACGCAACGGTGGATTTTCCCACCCCCCCCTTGCCGCTGGCGATCGCCAGAATGGAGCGCACCGAGACCGGCCGGATAGACGTCTGACCGCCGCTGGCATGCCCACCGACCCTGAGCGACGGAGGCGCCTGGGGCGCGGCCTTGGCCTGAGGGGATGCTCCGCTATGGGCCGTCAGCGCCACCTGCGCCTGTCTCACCCCCTCGACCGATAGGGCCGCGCGTTCGGCTGCGGCTCGCAGCGGCTCCATCTGGCGCGCGGTTTCGGGATCCGGGGCTTCCAGAACAAACCGAATCGTACCGTCCTGAAACGACATGGCGCGCACCATATCGCGCGACACGACATTTCCCCCACCGGGCAAATCCAGATGTGCAAGCTTGGCGCGTACTTTCTCGATCGTTTCAGACATGCCCCATTCCCGGTCGCCGCGCCACTAAAAGTGGCCATTTATACCCCATGTGCAAGAGGGCAATGCACCCTGCCCGAATTTAAGGCAAACTGCGAAAACAACGGGGTTTTTCTCATGCACACCCTGCATGGCTGCGTTGCAGCATGAGCTATTGTGCACCTGCAGCATTCTCCTATTCTGTTGGTGTGTCTGGTCCGGACTTTCCCGTTCCACCAGAACACGGGGGGCTATCGCCTCCTTCCGATCATGCCCCGGCTCCGGCAGGAGCGGGCTTTGGAAAACAGGCCGGAACGCCGGCCTTTCAGATCGCGAACGGCCCGCTCCTCCTCCCTTGGGCCTGACGTAAGGCGGCGGCGCCTCTCCTCCTCCCTGGCGCCGCCGCACCTCTGAAATGGCGCACCCGCACCTGCCGTCACTCGATCTGCATCCGCGCCCCGAACGCAGGTGCACAAAATTCAGGCAAAGACGCATGCAGACGCATTCAGACACGCGCGGCACGCGGCTGTGCACCGCGTTACGCCGGGCAGGTTGCCGCCGTTTCCGGCAACGTGGCACTTCTGCACACCTTGTCGGCGCGCTCCTGCCTCGAGCAGAGATAAATCTGTCCAAACACACGCAACCGTACTATATGCATGCGCGACAGGGCAGAAAGCCCCTGCGGAACATGATGGAGACACCAATGCAAAGACGTTTCGTTCTCAAAAGCGGCCTTGCCCTCGCCGCACTCGGCGCCGCCGGTTGCGCGCAGCAGGAAGAAGGCAATGACATCGTTGATATCGTGGAATCGGATCCGCGATTCAGCACGCTTCTCGCGGCCATCGCAGCCTCCGGTCTGGAACCCGAACTCAGAAGCCCTGGCCCGATGACGGTCTTTGCCCCGGTTGATGACGCCTTCAACGAGCTGCCCAGCCGGTTTGTCGCTCAGGCCCTGCTGCCGGAAAACCGCGATCTGCTTCAGGAAGTCCTGAAGTACCACGTGGTGCCGGGCGCCATCACGTCCGATCAGGTGATCGGACAGCGCCTGAGCGTCGAAACCCTGGAAGGCAGCAATGTGATCGTGGACGGACGCAGCGGCGGCAAGTACGGCGCCACGGTGCGTGTCAACGACGCCAACGTGATCCAGCCCGACATCATTGCAAGCAATGGCGTGATCCACGTCATCGACAAGGTGCTGATCCCCGCCCTGCCGGAATCCCAGTTGGGCCGCCTGCGCTAATACCGCAGGGACAGACGTTGTATTCAGCGCCGGTGCGTTTCGCGCCGGCGCTTTTTTATGCCCGATGACACGGCTGGATCGTGGTCGCCCGGACAGCCCGTCACAGGATGATCTCGTCCAGTGACTTGGGATGATCGGTCAGGGCTTCATAGCCGTCTTCCGTAATGATGAAACTGTCCCCGACCTGCGCGCGGAACGTGTCGACGCTGACTGATCCGTCAACGGCCAGCACCATGCCAGGCTGCAACACCGTCGTGTCCCCGGTGACGAGTTGCGGGGTTTCCAGAAAGCTGAACCCGGTCGCGCGGCCACACCGGAAGGGATAGTCGTATCCTGCGCCCTGAATGACATCCGCATAGGCCGCGTGCACGTATTCGGCGGTCACACCGGGACGCAGGGCTGACAGGGCCGCCGCCTGACTGGCCAATGCCACCTCGTAGACCGCAATCTGTGTTCGGTCGCTCACCTCTCCGATCCAGAACGTGCGGTCGAAACCCAGCTTGAAGCGGTGAAAATTCGTCATCCCGCAAAAACAAAGGAACACCGGCTCGCCGTGCCGCATGACACGCGTCGACGCCCGGTGATGCGTCTTCGTGATCGTGTCGCCGGAGGCCATGATCTGCAGAAAATGCGTGTTGGGCGACATCTCGGTCGCCCCGTAATGAGTGGCCAGTAGCGCCGCGGCCTTGCGGGTTCCGGCCTGAGATGTCGCTAGCGCGACTTCGTACTCGGGCACGCCGTCACCGATCGCCGCGCGACCGGCGTCCATCATCGCGTTGGCCACCTGCCCGGCATGGCGCGCCAGCCGAAGCTCGTCCTCGGACTTGATCATGCGCATCCGCTCCAGAACGGGCCGGACCGA
>JBCCHI010000040.1:0-29327 GCA_039028815.1 Pseudomonadota bacterium | reverse complement strand
GCGATCTGACGCCTTTTGCCCAGACCCCGACCCGTCCTGTCGCACGAAACGCGCGCGCCGCGGCCATGGCGACAGGCGCGTGCCGATGGTCCGGTGTCACGGACAGACCGCAAGACGCCCTGAACCGTTCCGCCGGGGACATGGGGTGCTCCGTCGGACGAAACACACCTGCCATCCGAAGGCGTTGCAACGCTTTGCGATGATCCGCGCGACGGCGCGGCCACGAATCGTCTGCGCGGGGTGGCATGCGACTGCAGTCAGCCCGAGCGTTACCTCCGGAACGCCCGGCAACCCGCCCACCGGACCGGGCAGCCACTCAAAGCAAAAGGCGCGGGTTGCGGTCAAGGTCGACCGCGGGAAACACCGATCCCGTGATCACCGAAGGGGCGGTCCCAAAGAGATCGTGCATGACCCAGCCCGCAAGCGCGCGCAGATCGCGGGTCGGATGAAGATCGCGGCGCGCATAAAGGTCAGCCTCTGACAGGCCCGGCCAGTCCGTGATCACGCGACCGCCTTTCAAGGCCCCACCCGCCATCAGCACCACCCCTGCCGTGCCATGATCCGTACCGCCTGTTCCGTTGAATCGCGCGGTGCGGCCAAATTCTGTCATGGCGAGCACGGCAGTGTGCTGCCAGATCTGTCCCAGATGCCGCCGCAGCGTCAGAATTGCATCCTGCACATGGCTCAGGGCGCGTGGCAGCGCCTGTGTCTGGCGCACATGTGTATCAAAGCCGGATACGGAAAATGCAGCGATACGCGCCTCCCTGCGCAAGCGGTCAGCGGCAAACCGGGTGATGGCCTGCACACCAGCCTCCCTGCGCCGGGGTGTCCGTGATTCGCGATCTGACGGCATCATGCCGTTCGGGTCGGCCGACACGGCCCCAACGACATCATTGCGCTCGGCCGATGACAGCAAAAGCGCTTCGGCCAGCGCCTCGCGAAACAGCGGATCGTCATGCGTCACGAGCTCCAGAAGCCGGCGCGCCTGCGGATTGAGGGACATGGCGGCCTCGGGGGACCAGTTTGACACCGGCGCGTCGCCTGTCAGCAACAGCATGTTCTCTCGCCCGATCGCATATGCAATGTCGGACGTCGCGCCGGGAATCGTCTGCACGAGGCGGTTCAGCCAGCCGTTGCGCGTCCGCCCTGGCGTAGCGCCCCCACCTCCGGTTTCGAGCATGTCCTGACCATCGAAATGGCTGCGCTTGTCACGGTAGGGTGTGGAAACCGCATGTGCGAAACTCAACTCTTCGCTTCGCCACAGCGGGTAGAGCCCGCCAAGGGCAGGATGCAGCTCGAAGAACCCGTCCAGGGCAAAACCCGGTGTGTCGGTCTCTGGCCTCAGGGCGGCAAAATCGACGTCGCCCACCGGACGCACCACGTCGAGCCCGTCCATCCCGCCGCGCAGGATGATCACCACAAGACGTCCCTCGCCCGGCAGGCTGGCAAAGCTGACCGGCGTCAGCAAAGGGCTGGCAGATACCGAGCAGCCAAGTGCGAAACTGCGCAACATCATACCACGGCGCGTCAGGCTCGAAGGTCGGGTCATGGCGGGGCTCCTCTGTCACATCCGTTGAAAGGCAGGTGCGCTCAGAACAAGTGCCACGCCGTCTGCACGGGTTTCCGCGGCGGCGGCGGCAAAGCGAACGGGTTCGGGAATCCGTGACCCCAGCGCCGTGGCCGCAAAGACACGAGGGTCCGGCAACCTGTCGGCCAGCGCGGTCGGGACGGTCATGGCCCAATTCAGTCGCGCGGCCATGCCCTGCGGCGTAATCCAGTCTGCATCTGCTTCCGGCCAGCCATCCGGGGCCCGTGGTTGTCCAAATGGCTGGCCCATAAGTCCAAGCGGGGTGTGCAAAAGCCGGCGCAGTCTACCGGGATCTGTCGGCAGATCCTCTGGCATGAGGCCAAGCGCGCGCAGGGCCGAAGCCATGAAGTCAAACGGCTGCTTGACGTTTCCCGCCTCCGGGCGCCATGCCGACGGGTGATCCAGAAGGCTCTCGTAAAGCGCCGACAATGTGCCGTCCGTCTCGATGTAGCGCGCCTGCAGCGCAGAGATCAGGGCCGGATCGGGAGTGTCAGAAACAAAATGCCGCGCCAGTTTTCGCGCAAGATGCAACGCCGTGGCAGGATGCGCTGCGAGATCCTCCAGAGCCTGGAAAACATGGCGCAGAGAAGGGGATTTGCCGCCATAGACGCGATTCAGCACGGTGATCTGTCCTGGCTCGGCCAGGTTTTCACGAAACACAAATCCACGATCGGGCGCGATGCTCAGGCCGGTGAAAAGGGTCGCGAGCGCACGCACGTCGCCGGGCGTGTAGGACGCGCCAACTCCAAGCGTATGAAGTTCCAGCACCTCACGGGCCAGGTTCTCGTTCAGACCCGGCCCGCCGCGCCGCCGCGCCGCGCGGCTTGATGGACCGGCAGAGCGCGGCTGATCCAGATAGCGCAACAGGACGGGATGCGTGATCACCGCCTTCAGCATGTCCGCGAACCGCTCTGTCACATGTGGACGAATCGCGTCCTCGAGATAGGGCAGATAACTCAGATGACGCGCCGGGCCTTTGCCGTGCGCGGTGAAATGGTCCCCCCAGAAAGAGACCAGGCGTTCGCGAAATCCGTCATTGGTGGTGATGCGCCGCAAGAGCGCGTGCCGGAACCAACCGCCGGCTTCAAGCCGCATGGCGCGCAACCGGGCCTTGCGGCTGTCGCGCGCGGCGTCGCGCTCGGCCGATCCTGACGCGGCGCGCGCAGTTCTGGACAGGCGCGCAATCTCCACCAGACCGTGCAGAACGGTGTCAATCGCCGGCACGGGAAAGCGGTGTGCGGCCGTGTCCGGTTCGGCCAGCCTGTCCAGCATTTCGGTCGCGCTGCGTGGCGGTGCGATGTCAGGCGCAAGACCGCAGCCAAAGCGTATCGCGGCACGTTCGGGGTCGAAGGCCAAGTGATCCTCGCAGATGGTGGTGACGTGTCACATCAACCATCATACGCACCAGCCTGCACAGTCCGTCGCCGGTGTCGTTCAGTCCGTCGGTATCACGCGCAGTCCCAGTTCCATCAACTGGTCGGATGTGGGATCGGACGGCGCATTCATCATGAGATCTTCCGCCCGCTGATTCATCGGGAACATGATGACTTCCCGGATGTTGGCGGTATCGGCCAGCAACATGACGATCCGGTCGATCCCGGCCGCGCAGCCGCCATGGGGCGGCGCGCCGTACTGGAACGCATTGACCATCCCGCCAAAGCGTCGGCGCACCTCATCCTCGTCATAACCCGCAAGCGCGAACGCCCTGAACATGATTTCGGGCTTGTGGTTCCGGATCGCGCCGGAGACGAGTTCATACCCGTTACAGGCCAGATCGTACTGATACCCCAGAACGCCAAGCGGATCTCCCTCCAGCGCGGCTGCGCCCCCTTGCGGCATCGAGAACGGGTTATGCGAGAAATCCACCGCGCCGGTTTCTTCGTCGGCTTCATACATCGGGAAATCGACCACCCAGCAAAAGGCGAACCGGTCCCGTTCGGTCAGATTCAGCTCTTCGCCGATTGTAACACGCGCTCTGGCCGCCACGCGTTCAAAGGCCTGCGGTTTGCCACCCAGGAAAAACGCGGCATCCCCGACATCCAGCCCCAGTTGCTGCCGGATTGCCTCTGTCCGCTCCGGTCCGATATTCTTGGCCAGCGGGCCTGCGGCTTCCATTCCCTCGCCCTGATCGCGCCAGAAGATATAGCCCATGCCCGGCAGGCCCTCTTTCTGGGCGAAGGCGTTCATCCGGTCGCAGAACTTGCGGCTGCCGCCGGTGGGCGCAGGGATCGCGCGGATCTCCGTGCCGTCCTGTTCCAGCAACCTTGCGAAGATCGCAAAGCCCGAGCCGCGAAAATGATCCGAGACGTCCTGCATCTCGATGGGATTGCGAAGATCGGGCTTGTCGGTGCCATATTTCAGAGCCGCTTCGGCATAGGAGATCTGCGGCCAGACAGCATCGACTCTCTTGCCCGCGCCGAACTCTTCGAAGATCCCCGCGATCACCGGCTGCACAGTGTCGAACACATCCTGCTGCTCGACAAAGCTCATTTCCATATCAAGCTGATAGAAATCAGTGGGCGAGCGGTCGGCGCGCGGATCCTCGTCGCGGAAACAGGGGGCGATCTGAAAATATTTATCGAAGCCGCTGACCATGATCAGCTGCTTGAACTGCTGTGGCGCTTGCGGCAGCGCATAGAACTGTCCCGGGTGCAGCCGCGATGGCACCAGAAAGTCGCGCGCGCCCTCGGGGCTCGATGCCGTGATGATCGGCGTCTGATATTCACGAAATCCGATGTCCCACATCCGGCGACGGATCGAAGCCACGACATCGGACCGCAGGGTCATATTGTGTTGCATCGCCTCGCGCCGCAGGTCGAGATAGCGAAAACGCAAGCGCGTTTCCTCGGGGTATTCCTGGTCACCGAAGACCATCAGCGGCAGCTCGGCGGCTGCGCCCAGCACTTCAAGATCGCGGATAAACACCTCGATCTCACCGGTTGGAATCTTTGGATTCACCAGATCGGGATCGCGTGCCTTCACCGTGCCGTCGATCCGGATACACCATTCTGACCGGACGGTTTCCACGTCTGAAAACACCGGACTGTCGGGATCGCACAGCACCTGCGTCATACCGTAGTGATCACGCAGGTCGATGAACAAAACGCCCCCGTGATCGCGCACACGATGCACCCACCCCGCAAGGCGAACGGTGTCGCCGACATTGGCTTGCGTCAACTCGGCGCAGGTATGGCTGCGATAGGCATGCATCGGTGATCTCCGGCAGGACTGCTTCGTGCGCGCCGGTACACCTTGGCCAAGGCCCAAAGTCAAGGGCGGACGGCGCCCGTCGCGACCTGGCCGAAACCCGCGCAGGCACGCAAAGACATTTACAGATTTGTCATTTTGAGCAAAACTACCGGCTTAGGAAAATTCGGGCAGGTTCAAGAGCAAAGAAAACACAAGCTTAACAAAGACTTCAGGCACGGGTGGGATGCCTTAGAGGAGGGTGAGCCATGTGGTCTAAATTGTTCGACGCGTTTCTGACGCATCTTTTTCGCGAAGGCGAATTGAGCGTAACTTATCCGGATGGAAAAACCCGGCGCTATGGCGACGGCGGATTGCCGTCCGTCGCGATCAAACTGACGGACCCCGATCTGCCGCGCCGGATCGCCTTTTCCCCAAAGCTGGCGGCGGGCGAAGCGTATATGGATGGCACGCTTGTCATCGAAAACGATGATCTGCGGGGCTTTCTCGAACTGTCGGTGCGCAATCTTGAACGGCAGGGCGACACCTGGTTTCAGCGTCCGCTGAGCGCATTCCGCCAGATCACCCGCCCTTTGCAGCAGTTCAACCCGGCACAACGCGCACGGGCCAATGTGGCGCATCACTACGATCTTTCCGGAGAGCTGTACGATCTCTTTCTGGATGAGGACCGACAGTATTCCTGCGCCTATTTTGCCCGCCCCGACATGTCGCTGGAAGACGCACAGGCGGCCAAGAAACGGCATATTGCACGCAAGCTCAGGATCGAACCGGGCATGCGCGTGCTTGATATCGGCTGCGGATGGGGTGGCATGGGTCTGACACTGGCCCGCGACTATGGCGCGGATGTGGTGGGCGTCACACTCTCCGAAGAGCAGCACGCCCGCGCGAACGCCCGTGCTGAGGATGCCGGCATGTCCGACCGGGCGCAGTTCCGGTTGATGGATTATCGCGAAGTGGAGGGCACATTCGACCGGATCGTGTCCGTGGGCATGTTCGAACATGTCGGTTTGCCCCATTACACTGAGTTCTTCCGGACATTGAAGAACCGGCTCAGCGATGACGGCATTGCGCTGCTGCACACCATTGGCCGCTGCGAACCCCCCGCCCCGACCAGCCCCTGGATCCTGAAGTACATCTTCCCCGGCGGATACTGCCCCTCCATGTCGGAGATGCTGCGCGCCACGGAAGCTCAGCTTCTGTGGACAACGGACATCGAAATATGGCGTTTGCACTATGCGGAGACCCTGAGAAACTGGCACGATCGTTTCACCGCAAACATCGACAAGGCGCAGGCGCTTTATGACGACCGGTTCTGCCGGATGTGGCGGTTCTATCTGCTGGCCTGCGAGATGACATTTCGCTACGGCCAACATGCCGTCTTTCAGTTCCAGCTGACCAAAAAGGTGGATGCCGTACCGCTGACACGCGACTACCTTTATCCGCGCGAAGACGCAGAGTTGCGGCACGCAGCGGAGTAAGCTCGCACATACAGGTCCGATGCCCCTTGCGCTGCTAGGTGCGCTGGCTATAACGCCAGCAATTTGCGTGCCGCACCGGGGGGTCCTATGCCAAAGCGAACCGATATCAAGTCTATCATGATCATCGGCGCAGGCCCCATAATCATCGGACAGGCCTGCGAGTTCGACTATTCCGGCGCACAGGCCTGCAAAGCCCTGCGCGAGGAAGGCTTTCGCGTCATCCTCGTCAACTCGAATCCGGCGACGATCATGACGGATCCGGAACTGGCCGACGCCACGTATATTGAGCCGATCACGCCTGACGTGGTTGCAAAGATCATTGAGAAGGAACGCCCCGACGCGCTGCTGCCGACAATGGGGGGACAGACCGGCCTGAATACGGCGCTGGCCGTTGCAGATATGGGCGTGCTGGAAAAATTCTGCGTTGAGCTGATCGGCGCCAACCGGCAGGCCATCGAAATGGCAGAAGATCGCAAGCTGTTCCGCGAGGCGATGGACCGGCTGGGCATCGAAAACCCGCGCGCCACGATTGCCAACACCATGGACGAATGCATGGCGGCCCTTGAAGACATCGGTCTGCCTGCGATCATCCGTCCCGCTTTTACCCTTGGCGGCACCGGTGGCGGGGTGGCCTACAACCGCGCCGATTACGAATTTTTCTGCAAGTCCGGCCTCGATGCCTCGCCCGTCAGCCAGATCCTGATCGACGAGTCTCTTCTCGGCTGGAAGGAATACGAGATGGAGGTCGTACGCGACCGCGCCGACAATGCGATCATCGTGTGTTCGATCGAAAATGTCGATCCGATGGGCGTGCACACGGGCGATTCGATCACCGTGGCCCCGGCGCTGACGCTGACCGACAAGGAATACCAGATCATGCGCAACGGCTCGATCGCCGTCCTGCGCGAAATCGGGGTCGAGACCGGCGGGTCCAACGTGCAATGGGCCATCAATCCCGAGGACGGCCGCATGGTGGTGATCGAGATGAACCCGCGGGTGAGCCGATCTTCCGCGCTGGCCTCCAAGGCCACGGGGTTTCCGATTGCCAAGATCGCAGCCAAGCTTGCCGTGGGCTACACGCTCGATGAGCTCGACAACGATATCACCAAGGTCACGCCGGCCAGTTTCGAGCCCACGATTGACTATGTGGTCACCAAGATTCCACGCTTCGCGTTCGAAAAATTCCCCGGATCCGAGCCCAGCCTGACCACCGCGATGAAATCCGTGGGAGAGGCGATGTCTGTCGGGCGCACCATTCACGAAAGCCTGCAAAAGGCGCTGGCCTCGATGGAAACGGGCCTGACCGGATTTGATGAGATCGCGATCGAAGGCGCGCCGGACAAGGCGGCTGTCGTAAAGGCGATCAGCCAGCAGTCACCGGACCGGCTGCGCACCATCGCGCAGGCCATGCGTCACGGTCTCAGCGATGACGAGATCTTTCTGGCAACAAAGTTTGACCCCTGGTTTCTGGCACGGATCAGGGAAATCACAGAGGCCGAGGCCCGCGTGCGCGATACGGGTCTGCCGCGCGACGAACACGGCTTGCGCGCGCTCAAGATGCTCGGATTTACCGATGCGCGGCTGGCGAAACTGACCGGTTTCTCGGAGACGGATGTGCGCCGGGCGCGCCGCGACGCGGGCGTCACCGCCGTTTTCAAGCGGATCGACACCTGCGCTGCCGAATTCGAGGCGCAGACACCATACATGTATTCCACCTACGAGACCCCGATGATGGGGGAAGTGGAATGCGAGGCACGGCCATCGGAGCGCAAGAAAGTCGTGATCCTGGGGGGTGGCCCGAACCGCATCGGTCAGGGGATCGAGTTCGACTATTGCTGCTGTCACGCCTGTTTCGCGCTCAGCGATGCCGGGTTCGAGACGATCATGATCAACTGCAACCCGGAAACGGTCAGCACCGATTACGATACCTCCGACAGGCTCTATTTTGAGCCCCTGACGCTGGAACACGTGCTGGAAATCCTCGAAAAAGAGCAGGAGGCCGGTTCTTTGCACGGGGTCATCGTGCAGTTTGGCGGGCAGACGCCGCTGAAACTCGCCCGCGCGCTTGAAGCCGAAGGTATTCCCATTCTGGGCACGTCTCCGGACGCCATTGATCTGGCCGAGGACCGCGAGCGCTTTCAGGCGCTGGTCAATCAACTGGGTCTCAAACAACCCCGCAACGGCATTGCGGCAACAGAATCCCGCGCGCGTGAAATCGCCGAAGAGATCGGCTTTCCGCTGGTGATCCGCCCGTCCTACGTGCTGGGAGGCCGCGCGATGGAGATTGTGCGCGACATGGCACAGCTCGAACGCTACATGGGCGAGGCGGTGGTGGTCTCGGGCGACAGCCCGGTCCTGCTGGACGGCTATCTGTCAGGGGCCATCGAATGCGATGTGGATGCGCTCAGCGATGGTCAGAACGTGCATGTGGCGGGCATTCTGCAACATATCGAAGAGGCCGGCGTGCATTCGGGTGACAGCGCCTGTTCGCTGCCGCCACATACGCTGGATCCCGGCATCGTGGCTGAGATCGAGCGACAAACCGAGGCGCTGGCGCGCGCGCTGAATGTCCGGGGATTGATGAACGTGCAGTTTGCCGTTCAGGGCGACGCGATCTACCTCATCGAGGTGAACCCGCGCGCCTCGCGCACCGTGCCGTTTGTGGCCAAGGCCACGGACAGTGCAATCGCCTCGATCGCCGCGCGGTTGATGGCGGGTGAAGCTCTGGATGCCTTCCCCCACCGGGGCCCCTATCCGGCCGATGCCAGACCCGGCACGCTGCCGATGGCGGATCAGATGACCCTCGCCGATCCGGCGATGCCGTGGTTTTCCGTGAAAGAAGCCGTGATGCCGTTTGCCCGCTTCCCCGGCGTCGACACCATTCTTGGTCCCGAAATGCGGTCAACCGGCGAAGTCATGGGCTGGGATGTGTCCTTTGCGCGGGCGTTTCTCAAGGCGCAGATGGGCGCCGGCGTGACGCTGCCCGATGGGGGCAAGGTGTTCTTTTCGATCAAGGACGACGACAAGACGCAGCAATTGGTCGACACCGCCAGACATCTTGTGGACATGGGGTTTGCCATCGTGGCGACGCGCGGCACGGCGGCCTTCCTTGAAGGGCACGAGATCGCCTGCGAGGTGGTCAACAAGGTCTACGAGGGCCGCCCCGATGTGGTCGACATGCTGAAGGACGACCAAATCAGCCTTGTCATGAACACCACGGAAGGCGCGCAGGCTGTCGAAGACAGCCGCGAGATCCGCTCTGTCGCGCTGTATGACAAGATTCCCTATTACACGACCGCAGCGGCCGCACACGCCGCCGCCCTGGCGATGAAAGCCCGGCAGGAGGGTGAACTTGTTGTAATGCCGCTACAGGGTTGACGGAACATCTACGTTTCCCAACCAGAAACAAGTCTTTAAATAATTGTTTTAAAACGTTTATTTTAAAATCTAATAAGGCATGAAATGTGGCGATTCCCGCTATGCAAAATTTGCATGGAATTTTCAGTGCAAAAGGATTGCGTGGCGGAAAAATCGGCTTACATCTCGGTCATCGGTAAAGGACCGACACAGAACCATCAGACCTAAGGAGGCCGACATGACCCGCGATGAACTGAACCGCGAACTTCGTATGCACAGCGCCACTTGGCAATCTGTGGTCCTCGTTTACGGCATTCTCGTCGGAACGCTCGTGTTTTCCGCGATGGCCGTTGTTGCCTGAGGGACAGCACCGCAGCTTCGGAGGACCCGAAGTTCCATAACCATGACAGCGCGCATTGGGAGACCCTTGCGCGCTATGCTTTTCTAAATGGTGCCGACGATGAACAAAGATGAACTGATCCGCGAAATGCGCGTCCAGGCTGGAAGCTGGCAGGCGGTTGTGCTGGTTTATGCCGGTCTGATTGCGGCTATGGTGTTTTCCGGGCTGGCGATTACGGGCTAAAGCGTTTCGCGATAAATCTGGATCTCAGAGTGTCGCGAAATGCAGTGCAATGTTGCTATGCTGCGCGCCTTTCGCCTTTAGCTGATGTTTCAGGGTAAAGGCGAAAGGCTTTGAGTCGCACGGGTACGCTGCGCGGTTTTCCTTGAAGAAGGGCGTCGCCGCGCGTTCCCGGCCGTCAGGGCGCCCGGCTTCCGTCGACCAGCGATTTTTCCAGATCCACCTGTTCCAGAATCGTATCGAGGGCTGGATCGTGCCTGGAGCCGCGCCAGACCTCAAGATATCCAAGATGCAGGTACAGCGCCAGCGCGCGGTCATTCCCGACCGCAACGCTGATCGAGGCGTGCGTATGGCCCGCTTGAAGCAGCGTTTTCTCCAGTGCCGACACGATGGCGCGCGCGACACCGCAACCCTCGTGCATGGGAGACACCCACAGATCACTGATGTGCGTGTCTGCATCTTCGGATGCGCCAAATCCGGCAAGAGTGCCATCACGCTCGCCGACCAGCACGCCTGGACCACGGTCTTCCAGAAAGGGCACAAAGGGGTTGCTGGTCTCAATTCTGGCCGCGATGTCAGCAGAAACAAGAGGTCCAATCCCCTTGCGCCACGCCGCAAGGCCGATTTCGGCCAGCGCTGGCACGTCTTCAGGGCGCGCGGGTCTCACGGAAATCATAGCATGCCTCGGTGCTGGACAGTCTGACGCCGTTCCATTCAGGCGGCGCATTCGGAACGGACCCGTCTGCAAAACGAAAAAGGGCGGCCCGATGGCCGCCCCCAAGACTGTCTGCGCGTGATCAGTCGCTGCCGCCGGTCATCTTGGCGGATGCCGCGTCTCCCACGTTGTCCACGCCGCGTTCTTCCAGCAGGGTCGTCAGCCAGTTGGGATCCATCTCCGGAACAGAGCTGAGCAAGAGATCGGTATAGGGGTGGTGGGGCGGTTTGAACATGTCGTCCTTTGCCCCCTGTTCGACCACCTTGCCCTGCTGCATCACCACCACTTCGTCCGAGATCGCGCGCACCGTGGCAAGATCATGCGTGATGAACATGTAAGACAGGTTCAGTTCGTTCTGCAGCCGGTCGAGAAGCCGCAAAATACCCTCTGCCACCAGCTGATCAAGCGCAGAGGTGACCTCGTCACAGACGATGAACGTGGGGTCAGCGGCCAGCGCCCGGGCGATACCGATCCGCTGCTTTTGCCCACCGGACAACTCGGGCGGATACCGGTTGTAGAACTTGGACGGGTCAAGCTCGATCAGATCAAGGATTTCGTCCACACGGTTTTTCAGCGCCGCGCCGGTCAGACCAGAGTAGAACTGCGCGGGCCGCCCGATGATCTCAGAGATCTTCACCTTCGGGTTCAGCGCGGTATCCGCCATCTGGTAAATCATCTGGCATTGGCGCAACTCGTCCTTGGTCCGCTGACGGTAGTCAGGCGGGAACGGCTGGCCCTTGAACAGCACTTCACCCTTGGACGGCGGCAGAAGCCCTGTGATCACGCGCGCCGTCGTCGACTTGCCGGAACCGGATTCACCCACCACGGCGACCGTCATCCCCGCATAGATATCAAAGGACACGTCGTCGAGGATCTTGGGTCCGGCGGTGTATGCCGCGTCGACATTCTGCACCGAAATCAACGGCGGTGTGTCATCCGTGGGACGATGCCGTTGCGGGCTGGTAAAGCTGCGCACCGCCCAAAGCGACTTGGTGTAGTCCTCTTTGGGATTCGACAGCATTTCCTCTGTCGGCGCCTCTTCGACCTCATTGCCCTTGAGCAGCACTTTGATCGTATCGGCCATCTGCGCCACAACCGCGAGGTCATGGGTGATGTACAGCGCCGCCGTATTGAACTGCTCGACGATATCCCGGATCGCGGCCAGAACCTCGATCTGCGTCGTCACGTCAAGCGCGGTCGTCGGCTCGTCAAAGATGATAAGGTCAGGGCGGCACGACATGGCCATCGCCGTCATGGCGCGCTGCAACTGACCACCCGACACCTGATGCGGATAGCGAAACCCGATTTCATCCGGGTTCGGCAGGCGCAACCGGCGATACAGTTCGACGGCGTCTTCCTGCGCTTCCATCCGCTTCTTTATGCGATACTGCAAGGGCGCTTCGGTGTGCTGGTCGATCAGCTTGTGCGCCGGATTGAACGAGGCCGCCGCCGACTGCGCCACATAGGCGATGCGAGAGCCGCGCAGCGCGCGCCTTTCGCTTTCCGATGCGGTCGTCAGTTCCATCCCGTCAAACTCGATCGACCCTTCCGAGATCCGCGTCCCATCACGGGCATATCCCATTGCGGCCGCGCCTATGGTGGATTTACCCGCGCCGGATTCACCGATCAGGCCCATCACCTCACCGCGGTGCAGGGTCAGGTCGACACCTTTGATGATGTCGACCCAGGTTTCGTCGGAATAGCCCTGGATCTTCAGATCGCGGATCTTGAGCAGAACTTCCTTTTTATCAGACATGTCCGATTACTCCTTCAGGCCGGAAGACCGGTGCAGCATCCAGTCCACCACGAAATTGACCGCCACGGTCAAAAGCGCGATGGCCGCAGCGGGAATGAGCGGCGTGATCTCACCAAACGAGATGAGCGTCGCATTTTCGCGCACCATGGAGCCCCAGTCGGCTGTTGGCGGCTGAATGCCCAGCCCCAGGAAGCTCAGGCCCGCGATCAGCAGGAACACAAAGCAGAATTCCAGCCCGTATTCGGCCACCAGCGGGGCCGTCGAGTTGGGCAGGATTTCACGCCGGATGAGGTACCAGTTCTTTTCACCGCGCAGTTTCGCGGCTTCGATGTAGTCCATCACAACCACATTGCCCGCGACCGCCCGTGTCAGACGGAAAACGCGCGGCGAGTAGATGATACCGACGACGAGCACGAGGATCACCTCGGACGCATCGAAGATGGTGGTGCCGGCAAACGCAAAGGCAAGCGCACCGCCGATGACACATGCGATACCGATGAGCAGGCCCATCGTCCCTTCCGCCGCGGACGCGAGGAACAATAGCCCCACGAGACTGCCAAAGCCGAAGAGCAGCCAGAAGCTGGTCGAGGGTGCGGCAAGGGACCCGCCGAAGATCGACAGCATGAGCAGCGCAAAGATAAGCGAGGGGATCGACATGATCACATCGACCACGCGGCCCATGACCTGATCGAAGATCCCGCCCTTTGTGGCGGCGAGAAGACCGGCCATCGCACCCAGGATGAACGCCAGCGTTGTACCCACAAGCGCCAGGGCCACCGTGTTCCGCGCGCCATAGATGATGCGGCTGAAGATGTCGCGACCAAGCTGGTCAGCACCCAACAGCATGCTTTCATCCGGAGGCGCAAAGGCCGAAGAGATAACCTCGGCTTCGCCGTGCGGCGCGATGATCGGGGCAAAGATCCCCATCACCGCCACGGTGAAGATCACGAACATCCCGAAGGCGGCTGTCAGAGGTGCGGTGCGCAACTCTTTGGCCGTCTCGTCGCCGGCAAGCATGATCAGGAATTCCCTGAACGCGTAGGACATTGCCCCGGCCGCGGCCAGGACACCTGCCGCGATTGCCACGAAGCGCAATGCGCCCGCGCCACCGACGATGCCAAGAACGAACGACACCAGTGTCAGCGAGAACAGCAGCAGGAATGCCGAGCGCTGGTTGAAGTATGCGGCGGCACAGCTCGCTCCGAGGAGGCCCGCAAAGTAGTAGACTACAAATCCCATCTTTCGCCCCCCTTACTTCGGATGCCGCAGACGCGGGTTGGTTAGGATCGCCCCGACATCCGCTGCGAGATTGAGCAGGATATACGTTGCCGCGAAGATCAGACAGCTGGCCTGCACGACAGGGAAATCCCGTTTGGACACGGCGTCCACCAGAGCCTGGCCGATGCCGGGATAGACGAACACAACCTCGACCAGAACCACGCCGGTGATCAGGTAGGCCAAGTTCAGAGCGACAACGTTGATGATCGGAGCCCAGGCATTCGGCAGGGCGTGCCTGACGATCACTTTCCAGGGCGGAGCGCCTTTGAGCCGCGCCATTTCGATATAGGGCGAGGCCAGGAGGTTGATGATGGCAGCCCGTGTCATCCGCATCATGTGCGCCATAACAACAAGAACCAGTGTCAGCGCCGGTAGGAAGGTCCGGTGCAGGAGTTCGAGAAAGGTCATGCCTTCGCTCAGACTTGCGATGGCGGGGAACATCCCCCACTTGACCGCAAAGTAGAGGATCAGGATGTAGCCCAGGAAAAACTCGGGCGAGGAGATGAAGGTCAGCGTGACGACGTTTGCCACCCGGTCGAAGATCGAGTTGCGCAGCAGCGCCACCAGAACGCCCAGCATGATCGAGATCGGCACCGCAATCACCGCGGCATAAGAGGCCAGGAACAGCGTGTGACTGAACCGCTCGCCAATGACTTCGGTGACGGGTGTCTTTGTGACGATCGAGTTTCCGAAATCGAGCCTCAGCGCATCGCCCAGCCAGGCGAAGTATCGCACGATCGCGGGCTTATCGAGGCCCATTTCCTTGCGCAAGGCGGCAAGGTTGTCTTCGGTCGCGCCCTGTCCGAGCACCGCTTGAGCGATGTCGCCTGGAAGCGCTTCAACCATAAAGAAGATGATTGCGGAGATCACCAATAGGATGATCAGTCCGAGACCCAGACGCTGGCCAACCAGGCGTGCGATGTCTCCCATGTGTCCCTCCTGCTGTAATGGAAAGATGGTTGGTCGTCAGACCCCACCCAACGCAGCATTTGTTTTTTGCCGTACCCTCGGAACCACCTTATCGGTGTGTTTTACGTCAGTCCGGGATACCCCACCGACGCCCGCAACATGAAACATCAATGAACGCGGAAAGAAAAGGCCCCGGCGCATCTTGCGCCGGAGCCGATGAAATTATTCGAACCACCACCGACTTGCGTGGCGGTATCCGTCCATCTGCCAGGCCGGCGACAATGCGCCATTGTGCCTGACATTGCTGCGTCGCCCGTACACGAAGTTGGGGAAGTACGGGATGATCGTACCGCCATCGTCACGGGCCAGCTGACCCATTTCCGTGTACATCTCGGCCCGCTTGGTATCGTCAAGCTCGGCCTTGGCCTGCAACAGCAGCTCGTTGAACCGCGGGTTTTTCCAACGCGATTCGTTCCATGCCGCATCGTCCTTGTAGGCCAGGGTGTACATCACGTCCGGTGTCGGACGCGCACCCCATGTGACCATGCAGAACGGCTTGACCAGCCAGACATCGGACCAGTAGCCGTCATTCGGCTCGCGCACCACGTTAACGGTTATGCCCGCGGCCTTGGCGTGCTCTGCGAACAGAACGGCGGCGTCAACGGCACCTGTGGTGATCGAATCGGCCGTCGAGAAGTTGACCGTAAGATCTTCCATGCCCGCTTTCTTGAGCAGCGACCGCGCCTGTTCGGGATCATACTGTCGCTGTTCGATCGCGTCGGGGAAGTACGGCATCGCCGGAGAATGATGGAAGTCATTCCCGATCGTCGCGGCACCGAACGTGATCTTTTCGATCAGCTCATCGCGGTTGATGGCCAGCTTCAGCGCGTTGCGCACGTCGACATTGTCAAACGGCGCGGTGTCGCAATGCATCGGCATCGTGATCGCCTGCGCGGACGCGACGGTATCGACCTCGACGTCCTGGTTGCGCGCAAGAAGCGTGAGCGTCTTGTTTTCCAGAAGGCTCGCCGCATCCACGTCGCCCGTAACCAGAGCGGTCTGGCGCGCATTCGGATCATTGATGACAAGAACTTCGACCTCGTCGAAATAGGCGCCCTCGCCATGCCAGCCGTCATGCCGGACAAGCGTGGCCCC
Organism: Pseudomonadota bacterium; assembly: GCA_039028815.1. Lineage (GTDB taxonomy): Bacteria > Pseudomonadota > Alphaproteobacteria > Rhodobacterales > Rhodobacteraceae > Roseovarius. The sequence goes on along the minus strand of JBCCHI010000040.1, from coordinate 13,304 downwards.
GACCCCGAACTCCAGATCTTTGAACTTGTATGGTCCGGACCCCATGCCCGTTTGCCAGTTGGCGGTGCCGTCGTCGTTTGCCGGTACGATCGTCAGGTGATAGTCCGGCAGGATCCACGGCAGATCGGCTGTCGGCGCCGACAGCTTGAACGTAACGGAATCGCCGTTGTCCACCAGTTCCTCGACGCCGGCCAGAAGGGCCTTTGCCGCCGAGGTCGAGTTTTCACCGCGGTGGTGGTTCATGGATGCGATCACATCGTTGGCCGTGACCTTCTTGCCATCGTGGAACGTGGCGTTGGGGTTGAGCTTGAACGTCCACTCCTTGGCATCCGGAGAGGCCGTCCATTCGCTGGCGATGTCACCGCCCAGCGTGCCGTTCGGATTGATCAGCGTCAGGAACGAGCGGTTCGTGTGCGCCATGTTGATTTCAAAGTTCGACTGGTACTGGCCGGGATCGTGCTGATCCGATGTGTTCCCGTCGTGTTGTGCCATCCGATACTTGCCGCCCTGCTGGGGCGCGGCTTTGGCCGAGCTGGTCCACAGGCCGGTCGCGGTGGTCGTGCTGACCCCGGCGATACCGGCGTAATACATAAATGAACGGCGCGAGATTTTCCCATCGCGCGCCGCGTCCGCTAGTTTGTCCAGCAGGACCTGGTCCTTAACCTTGGTCATGTCTTCTCCCTGTGACATTGTTATGCCGCCAGAACCGTGTCTTTCGGTTCTTGTCTGATTACAGTTGCGTCCCTGGCGTTCAACGGGCGGCTCGTTTGCGACATGTCGATAACAAACCACGAAAAAAACCAGGCATCCACCCTTTTGCGCGCTGCATCAAATTTTTTTTGATATAGCAGGCATCTATCTTGCAACCCTCACACGAATTCCGTGAATTCGCGGAATGTGCGCGGAATTGGCCGCCGATTCTTGTCAAAAAACGACATCCAGCGTCGCCCGATCAGGTCTCTCGGGTCTGCCGCAGTCGGGTGAAGTATTGCAGTCGCTTCGCCAGATCACGTTCGAAACCGCGTTCCACGGGCTGGTAAAACGCCTGCCGTTCCAGAGAATCGGGAAAGTAATCCTGCCCGGAAAAGCCGTCTTCGGCATCATGGTCATAGGCATACCCTGCCCCATATCCCTGCTCTTTCATAAGCTGTGTGGGGGCGTTCAGAATATGTTTGGGCGGCGGCGCGCTGCCGGACGCGCGTGCCTCCGACATTGCGGCCTTGTAGGCGACATAGGCCGCGTTCGACTTCGGAGCGAGGGCGAGGTACAGCACGGCCTGAGCAAGCGCCAGTTCGCCCTCCGGGCTGCCCAGCCGCTCAAAGCTCTGCCAGGCCTGCAGACAGACCGCCTGGGCCTGCGGATCGGCCAGGCCGATGTCCTCGACCGCCATGCGTGTGATCCGCCGCGCGAGATAGCGCGGGTCTTCTCCTCCGGTCAGCATCCGCGCCAGCCAGTACAGCGCCGCGTCCGGATCCGAGCCGCGCACCGATTTGTGCAGCGCCGAAATCAGATTGTAATGCGCATCCCCCGATTTGTCGTACTGGCTGGCCCGCCGCATCAGCCGCTCGGCCAGCGCATCGGTCGACAGCGGCTGGCTGACCCGCCAGGCGGCGACCTGTTCGATCAGGTTCAGCAGCGCGCGTCCGTCGCCGTCCGCCATTTCAAGCAACTGTTCCCGCGCCGGTCCGTCAAGCGGCAGGGACCGGTCGAGATCGCGCTCTGCCCGCTGCGCCAACAATTCGAGATCAGCCAGCGACAAACGGTCCAGAACAAGTACCTGCGCGCGGCTGAGCAACGCCGCGTTGAGTTCGAAGCTGGGGTTTTCAGTCGTGGCGCCGACAAGCAGGATGGTGCCGTCTTCCATATGGGGCAGAAAGCCGTCCTGCTGGGCCTTGTTAAATCTGTGGATCTCATCCACGAACAGCAGCGTCCCTTGCCCGTTGCCGCGCCGCATCTTCGCCTCTTCGAACACCCGGCGCAAATCGGGGACACCGGTGAAAATGGCGCTGATCTGCACAAAATGCAGGTCCGTCTCGTGCGCCAGGAGCCTTGCAATGGTGGTTTTGCCGACGCCGGGCGGGCCCCAGAACACAAGTGACGAAAGACTGCCGGAGGCCAGCATCACGCCGAGCGGCGAGTCCGGGCCCAGCACCTGATCCTGCCCCACCACATCTGCCAGCGTCTTTGGCCGCAAGCGGTCCGCGAGCGGCCGGGGGGCTGTGTTCTGATGATCCGCGGGCGAGGACGCGCCGGACGGCTGGTCAAACAGATCCGGCATGTCACAACCTCAGGCGCAGGGAAGACCGGCGTTCGCCGCGCTGCACTTCCAGTGACAGCCAGCGTCCGCCCTCGCGCAGCAGAACCTCGGCCTGGGCGGGGTTTTCCACCGGAACACCGTTCAGTTCGAGCAGAATATCACCACGCCGCAGCCCCACGCTGCTGCCCGCCGGTCCGGGGTTGTCGACGACCACGCCTTCCGCTGACAGCGGCAGGCCGTATTCGGCGATGACCGCAGGATTGATCAGCGACACCGTCATGTCAGGCAAGGCCGTGCGCGCCCCGGTGATGCGCGTGCCTCTGGGCGGGACCTCGGGCGCCCGAGTGAGACGCAGGTCGACGACATCCTCCTTACCATCCTGAAATCGCGTGATTTTCAGCGTGCGACCAAGACCGGCGACCGACATGCGATAAATCATCTCGGCAGGGGAATGGACCGCGTGATCATCCAGCGACGTGATGACATCGCCGGGCTGAAACCCAGCCTGGGCAAGCGCGCTGGCCGGGTGCAGCGCCGCAATGATAACCCCGCCGGGCCGCGCAAGGCCAAGCCCCTCGGCCATATCCGCGGTGACGGGCTGTCCGGTGATCCCGGCCCAGGGGCGCCGGAACACGTCATGGCCGGCGCGGGCCTGCTCGAGCACTTGTGCCACAAGGGCGGAGGGGATGGCGAAACCGATACCGTTGGAGCCGCCCGAGCGGCTGAGAATACGGGTGTTGATGCCGATCAGGCGGCCCTGAACATCAACCAGCGCGCCGCCGGAGTTGCCGGGGTTGATCGGCGCATCGGTCTGCAGGAAGTATCCGCGTGCGCTGCCGGTGGCGGTGCCGGAGCGGGCGAGGCCGGAGACAATGCCGCTGGAGACGGTCTGGCCGACGCCGAAGGGGTTGCCGATTGCCAGAACAAGCTCGCCCACCTGCACGGTGTCGCTGTCGCGCAGCGACAGCGCCGGAAGCGCCTCGGCCCCGTCCAGTTGCAGCACGGCAAGGTCGCTTTCTTCGTCGGAAAGCAGGACCCGTGCAGAAAATTCGCGGCGGTCGTTGAGCACCACGCGAATGTCCTTGGATTCACCCACCACATGATAGTTGGACACCACAAGCCCGTCGCCGGACAGGATCACGCCGGAGCCCAGAGAGTTCTGAATGCGCGGGCGAGCGGATCTTAAGTTACGGAAAAGATTATCAAAAAATGGATCGCCGCGAAACGGGCTGGCCTGCCCGCTGACCACATGCCGGGCATAGATGTTGACCACGGCGGGGGCGCTGTGCTGCACGACGGGGACAAAGCCCATGGCAATCTCTGCCTGGCTTTCGGGCACGCGCATCTCCGCCAGGGCGGGGGCGGCGCAGGTCAGCGAGAGCACGACCGCGCCGCAGCGCACATGTTGCCAAAGCCTTGTTTTCCAAGCCCGATGCATGGGTGCCGATATGCAGAGCGCCGGGCGCAATTGCAAGCGGATGGCCCAAAAAGAAACGCCCCCGCAGCCGGTGCGAGGGCGTGGTGGCGCGCTTTCGGGCGCTTATTCGTCGTCGCCGTCGAACAGTTCGCTGTCCGCCTCACGGGCGCGGTCGGCCGCGCCCTTGGCCTCGCGGTCGCGTTCGACAAGCTCGATGATCGCCATCGGAGCCATGTCGCCGTAGCGAAATCCTGCTTTTAAAACACGGACATAGCCGCCCTGGCGGTCCTTGTAGCGCGGCCCCAGAACATCAAAGAGCTTGGTCACATGCGCGTCCTGCTTGAGCTGGGACGCGGCCTGACGGCGCGCGTGCAGGTCGCCGCGCTTGCCAAGCGTGATCAGCTTGTCCACCACCCGGCGCAGTTCCTTGGCCTTGGGCAGCGTTGTCTTGATCTGTTCGTGTTCGATCAGCGAACCGGCCATGTTGGCCCACAGCGCCTTGCGGTGTTCGTGGGTTCGGTTCAGGCGGCGGTAGCCTCTTGCATGACGCATGTCTTAATCCTTTCTTTATCCTTTGTCCGACCGGCGCTGCGTGTGTCGCCGGCTCTCCTTGGGGCGGGATTGCCCGGTTTTGCTACATTTTGGAGCACCTTTTTCGGCGGCATTGTCCAAATTGTACAAAATTTCTTAACGCGTTGTGGTTCAGAATTGGTCTTCGAACTTCTTCGCGAGATCCTCGATATTGTCCGGCGGCCAGTCTTCGACATCCATGCCCAGATGCAGACCCATGCCCGAGAGCACCTCTTTGATCTCGTTGAGCGACTTGCGGCCGAAATTCGGCGTGCGCAGCATCTCGGCCTCGGTCTTCTGGATGAGATCGCCGATATAGACGATGTTGTCGTTCTTGAGGCAGTTGGCGGAGCGCACCGACAGTTCCAGCTCGTCGACTTTCTTGAGCAGGAGCGGGTTGAATTCCAGACCGTCATCCTCGGCTTCGCGGCCGGCGGATTCCGGTTCGTCGAAGTTGACGAAGATCGACAGCTGATCCTGAAGAATGCGCGCGGCGAAGGCGACGGCATCCTCCGGCGTGATCGAGCCGTCGGTTTCCAGCTTCATGGTCAGTTTGTCGTAATCGAGCACCTGACCTTCGCGGGTGGGCTGCACGTCATAGCTGACCTTGGTGACGGGCGAATAGATCGCGTCGATGGCGATCAGGCCGATCGGGGCATCCTCTGGCTTGTTCTTGTCGGCGGCGACATAGCCCTTGCCGGTGTTCACGGTGAGTTCCATGAACAGGTCTGCGCCTTCGTCAAGGTGACAGATCACATGATCCTTGTTGAGAACTTCGATGCCCGCGCTGTCCGAAATCTCGCCCGCGGTGACAACGCCCGGCCCCTTTGCCGAGATCGACAGACGCTTGGGCCCGTCGACATCCATGCGGATCGCCACGCCCTTGAGGTTGAGAACAATGTCGGTGACATCCTCGCGGACCCCCGCGACCGAGGAAAACTCGTGCAGGACATTGTCGATCTGCACGCTGCTGACAGCCGCGCCCTGAAGCGAGGACAGAAGCACACGACGCAGCGCGTTGCCCATCGTCAGGCCAAAGCCGCGTTCCAGCGGCTCGGCGACCACGGTTGCCTGGCGCATCGGATCATTGCCCGGGCGCACCTCCAGCTGTGTCGGCTTTATGAGTTCTGCCCAATTTTTATGGATCATGCGGTGCCTCCATTCCTGTTTTCCGCCCCATGTCCAAAGGTGGAAAACGCCCGAGGGGTGTATTCAAATGCAAAGACGGGGCCGCGCGTGTGTGCGGCCCCGCTGTAATCGGATCAGACCCGGCGACGTTTTGGCGGGCGGCAGCCGTTATGGGCAATCGGGGTCACGTCGCGGATCGACGTGATGTTGAAGCCGATCGCGGCCAGCGCGCGCAGCGCGGATTCGCGGCCCGAGCCGGGGCCCTGCACCTCGACTTCGAGGGTTTTCATCCCGTGTTCCTGCGCCTTGCGCCCGGCATCCTCTGCGGCGAGCTGCGCGGCATAGGGGGTCGACTTGCGCGAGCCCTTGAAGCCCATTGTCCCGGCGGAGGACCAGGCAATCGCGTTGCCCTGCACATCCGAGATCAGGATCTTGGTGTTGTTGAACGAGGAATTCACATGCGCCACGCCCGTGGCGATGTTCTTGGAGACCTTTTTCTTGCCGGTCCGGCGGGTATCTCGTGCCATCTGCCTGCTCCCTTACTTCTTCTTGCCGGCGATCGGCTTCGCCGGGCCCTTGCGGGTGCGGGCATTGGTGTGGGTCCGCTGGCCGCGCACCGGCAGGTTGCGGCGGTGGCGCAGACCGCGATAGCAGCCCAGGTCCATCAGGCGCTTGACGTTCATCTGCACCTCGCGGCGCAGGTCGCCTTCGACCATGTAGTTCGCGTCGATATGTTCGCGCATGGCGAGCACTTCGCTGTCGCTGAGTTCATTGACGCGACGCGAGGGTTCGATATTGACCGCCTCGCAGATAGCGCGGGCCGAGGCGTGGCCGATTCCCGTGATGTAGGTCAGGGCGATCGGTACGCGTTTGTTTGTCGGGATATTGACGCCGGCGATACGTGCCACGTGTGTCGTCCTTTCGTTGCGGTTCCGTAGCTCCAGAACCTTTTTTCACAACGCGCGCGGCCCTGTCATGCGCCGCCCGCAGCCTTGCCCGCCGCGTCTGGCTGGCCGCGCAACCGGGCCATATGCTGGCCAGAGTTCGAATGCGCGACGGAATCAGCCGATTTGCCGGGATGGTGGTGGGTACGGGCAAACGCGCGCAGCGTCAACCCTGTGTCAAGCATTTTTTCCGGACCCGGTTGAAAGGCCGGAAAACCGCCGCCTGCGCAGGCGGATTCGCGCGGCCTGGGAGGGCGTGCAGCGGTCCTGTGCCGTGCGCCTTTTGCCCTGGGCTGATGTATCAGGGCAGGGGCGAAAGGTTTTGGAGCCAGCGAGCCGTGGCGCGCTGTGGTTCTTTGCGAGAGGCCAGCCCCTCGCGCTCCCCGGGAGTACTTCGGGAAAGATGAAGGCCGGGGGTGCAGCGGGGGGCGCAGGCGGGGGGGCGCGCGACCGCGGGGCTGTGCCGTGCGCCTTTCGCCTTTGGCCGGTGTTTCGGGGTCGGGGCGACGGGCTTTGGCATGGCGCAGGTGTGCCTGTGCGTCCGCACTTGCCGCCTGTCGGTGCAAAGAGTGTTGCGGCAGGCGGGGCGGGCTGGCATTCTGCGCGCAGAGCAGTCAAAAAAAGGAGGGCGCGATGAAAGCCTTCTGTATCGCGGTTCTGGCCACCGGCGCGGTGGCGTCCTGTACGATGATGGGCGGACCGGAACACACGATCGAGGTGGACGGGCAATCCTATGCCGTGGCCACCACCGAGGATCGGGACCCGGTGACGAACAACCTGATCGAGATCACCTATCTGGTGGACGCGTTCGACATCACCTGCACCTCGCGGGTGCAATGCGAGACGCTGATCCGCGAAGCCGAGGTGGCGCAGGCGCAGATGGTTCAGGCGGACACCTACGAGGGTGGCACGGCCGAGGGCGCGCCGTTGTCGGCGATGGATGCGGCGTCGGTCGAGACGCTGGCCGGGGCCGGTGGCGCGGTGGAGGTCAGCACGCTGGATGCGGCGGAGGCAGCCCCGGCGGAGTGATCCGCCGGCGGGCGCGCGGCCTTCGCGGGCGGGTGTCCTGTCAGCCCGGTTCAGGTGCGTTTGCAAGGTGCGTGTCTGAGTCGCGTTTGTGAGGCGTGCGTTTCAGGCGTGCGTTTCAGGCGTCCAGCTGCGCCGAGATGGCGGTCGACACCTCGTCGATCTCGCCCAGCCCGTCGACCGAGCGCAGCAGGCCGTTGGCGTGGTAATAGCCAATCAGCGGCGCGGTCTTCTTGTAGTATTCCATCAGGCGGATCCTGAGGCTTTCCTCGTTGTCGTCGGCGCGGGCCTGCTGGCCGGCGGCGCGAGCCTGCTCGGCGCGGTTGAGGATGCGCCGGACGAGCGTGTCGTCCTCGACCCGCATTTCGATCACCGCATCGAGGCCCTGGCCGGTTTCCTTCAGCAGCGCGCCCAGCGCGTCGGCCTGGGCCAGCGTGCGCGGGAAGCCGTCAAAGATGAAGCCGCCGCCGCTGTCGCCGGCGATCTTTTCGCGGATCAGGCCGATCACGATGTCATCGGTGACCAGATCGCCGCGCGCCATCACGCCGGCCACGACCTGTCCCATTTCGGTGCCGCTGTCCTTGGCCTCGCGCAGCATGTCGCCGGTGCTGAGCTGGATCATGTTGCGGGCCTCGACGAGGCGTTGCGCCTGTGTGCCCTTGCCGGCCCCCGGAGGCCCGAGCAGAATGATGTTCATCGCCTCTGTGTCCCTTTCCTGCGCGACTTCTTCCGGCCCTTTCCGCTGAGCTGGGACCGTTCGATCAGGTCCTCGTACTGGTGGGCCAGAAGGTGCGATTGCACCTGCTGGATGGTGTCCATCGTCACCGAGACGACGATCAGCACCGAGGTGCCGCCGAAGTAGAACGGTATGGCGAACTGGCCGCGCAGGATTTCCGGCAGAAGGCAGACCGCGGCCAGGTAGGCGGAGCCCAGCACCAGGATGCGGCTGACCACGTAGTCGAGATACTCGGCCGTCTTCTTGCCCGGACGGATGCCGGGAATAAAGCCGTTCTGGTTCTTCAGGTTGTCAGCCACGTCCTCGACCTTGAAGGACACGTTGTAGGTGTAGAAATACGTGAAGAACACGATCATGACGGTGAAGAAGGCCAGGTAGGCGGGCTGGCCGGGTCCGAAATAGGCCAGGATCGTGGACATGAGCGGGCTGGTTTCGTTGCCCGAGAACGTGCTGACGGTGATCGGCAGCAGCAGCAGCGAGGAGGCGAAGATCGCCGGGATCACGCCCGCCGGGTTGACCTTGACCGGCAGGTGCGAGGAGCCGCCGTCATAGACCTTCATCCCGACCTGTCGGCGGGGGTACTGGATGTGGATCTTGCGCAGGCTGCGTTCCATGAACACCACAAAGGCGATGGTGGCCACGACCAGCACGATCACGCCGATGATGACCGCCGGCGACAGCGCGCCGGAGCGGCCCGAGGCAAAGAACTGCGCCAGTGCGGCGGGCAGTTCGGCGATGATGCCCACGAAGATGATCAGCGAGATGCCGTTGCCGACGCCGCGCGCGGTGATCTGTTCGCCCAGCCACATCAGGAACATGGTGCCGCCGACCATGGTGATCATGCAGCTGGCGATGAAGAAAAAGCCCGGATCGGTCGCGAGCCCCCCGCTTTGCAGCGAGGCGGCCAGGCCGTAGGATTGCAGCGTCGCCAGAAACACCGTGCCGTAGCGCGTGTACTGGTTGATCTTCTTGCGGCCCTGTTCGCCCTCTTTCTTGAGCTGTTCGAGCGACGGCACCATGGCCGTCATCAGCTGCACGATGATCGAGGCCGAGATATAGGGCATGATGCCCAGCGCAAAGATACCCATCCGGCCCAGCGCGCCGCCGGTGAACATCGACAGCATGCCGCCGATACCGGTGGTCGCCTGTTCCATGAACTGGCGCAACTCGGCCCCGTCGATGCCGGGCACCGGAATGAACGTGCCGATGCGGTAGACGATCAGCAGCCCGATCGTGAACAAGATCCGTCTGCGAAGCTCGGTGGCTTTGCCAAGGGCCGCCCAGCTCGTGTTGGCGGCCATTTGTTCTGCTGCGGATACCATGCGGTCTCTTTCAGCGGTTGAAGGGGCTCTCGCATCCTGAAGCGCGAGATCGCCGGCCCGTCAGCGGCAGGACCGCCTGAGGCCGGGACAGAGGCATATGTAAGCGGGCGGGCACCCGCTCACAACCATTATTCGGTCTCGGGCGGCGCCGAAACGGTCAGGGACCCGCCGGCCTTTTCGACCGCGGCGATGGCGGCCCTGGAGGCGCCGGTGACGTCGATCGTCAGTTTCGAGGACACGTCGCCCTTGGCCAGCACGCGGATGCCGTCGCGCCGGCGGCGCACCAGACCGGACGCGACCAGCGCGTCCTCGGTGATCGGGCTTTTGGCGTCGAGCTTGCCCGCCGCGACGAATTTCTCGATCAGGCCCAGGTTCACAATCGCGTAAGACTTGCGGTTGGGTTTGTTGAACCCGCGCTTGGGCAGACGCTGATAGAGCGGCATCTGGCCGCCCTCGTAGCCGGCAATCGCCACACCCGAGCGGGATTTCTGGCCCTTGATGCCGCGCCCGGCGGTCTTGCCCATGCCCGAGCCGGGGCCACGGCCAACCCGTTTCCTGCGTTTTGTCGCGCCCGGATTGTCGCGCAGTTCATGTAGTTTCATATCGCTTCTCCTAAGCCGGATGTGACCCCCGAAGCGTACTGGGCCAACCACGGCATGCAGTGATGGTACGCGGCGCCAGAGCGCCACCGGGCGCGTATAGACGGACTGACGCGCCGGATCAAGCGCGATTGGCCACGATCACAACCCGCGGCCGCCGCCTGTGTTCGGGGTATGTTTTTCCGGCGCGGGTGTGTCTGGCGCGCGAGCGCCGGGGGGGGCCGGCGTGCTGGTGTCTGGCGCGGGGGTGTCCGGCAAGGGGTGGCTGGCGTGCGTGCATCAGGTGCGATGTGCCTGGCCTTTATGTCTCTGGCCTTTATGTCTCTGGCCCTTATGTCTCCGGCCCGTGTGTCTTGCGCGCGTGTGTCTTGCGCGCGTGACTGGTGCGCGGGGTCCGGCGCGGGGGGCGGGCCGCACGTCGCCGCGATGGCGCGCGGCTGGTCAGGGGCCGCGCGCGGCGGGCGGCGCTGTGACATGGTGCGGACGGGTGTGGTGCAGAGCGGTGCGCGCTGTCCCTGACGGGCGTCAGGGGCCCCGGCTGTGTTTTGTGGCGCCGGGTCGAACTCCGCAATTCAGGTTTGACGCGAAACGCCCTAGACTGCGCCTCGGTTGCGGACGTTCATCGGGCGTGTCGCGAAACGCCATTTGTCTGGTTTTTGCGGCACCCTTCACTCGTCAAAGGGATGTAAAACCATGAAATACCTCAAGAACCTGCGCCGCCTGGCGCTGAACGCCGCCGGCGGGCTGTGCATTTTGGCCACCGCCAGCCATGCCTGCACGGGACTTATGCTGACCGGCGCGGACGGGACCACCGTGTTCGGCAGAACGCTGGAATGGGGCACCTTCGATCTGGTGCCCGATGTGCTGGTGATCCCGCGCGGCACGGCCATGCAGGCGTCTGCCATGCCCGACGGGGCCGATGGCCACAGCTGGACGACACGCTACGGCATGGGCGGCATCACGGCGCTGGGCAAGGTGCTGTTCGGGGATGTGATGAACGAAGAGGGGCTTGTGGTGGGCGCCTTCTATCTGCCGGGCTTTACCGAGTTCCAGCCCTATGAGCCGGACAGCGCGTCGGTGTCCATGTCGTCCTCGGATCTGCCGGGGTATCTGGCGTCGCGCTACGCCACGGTCGAGGAAGTGCGTGCGGCGCTTTACGACATTCGCGTGGTGCCGGTTGTGGAAGAGGCGATCGGCATTCCGGCGCCGCTGCATTTCATGGTGGCCGATCCGGGCGGCGACGCGATTGTCATTCAGTACATCGACGGCGCGCCGGTTGTCTTTGAGTCGCCGCTGGGCGTGATCACCAATGCGCCGAACTATGACTGGCACATGACCAATCTGAACAACTACCTGAACCTGTCGGCGATTTCCCTGCCGCCGGTCGAGGCCGCGGGCGAACGGTTTGCGCCGCTGGGCGCGGGCAGCGGCATGCTGGGTCTGCCGGGGGATTTCACGCCGCCGTCGCGGTTTGTGCGTGCGGTGGCCTTTACCCAGACGGCGCGTCCCACCGAGGGCGGATATGACACGGTGCGCGAGGCGTTCCGCATTCTCGACAATTTCAACGTGCCGATCGCGGCGGCCGAGGGATCGGCGGCGGCGCATGACGCCGGGGGGCTGATCTACAGCGCGACGCAATGGACCGCCGCGAGCGATCTGGACACGCGGCGGATGTATTACCACACCCAGTGGAACCGGAATGTGCGGATGATTGATATTGGCGCGATCGACTTTGACGCGCCCGATCTGCAGACGGTGCGGATCCCGCTGGACGCCTCGCGCGCGCCGGAGATCGAGACGCTTGATCTGTCTGCCGCGCAGTGAGGCGCGGGCGGCTCAGTCGGGCGCGGCATAGCTACCGTCCTTGTCGTGGGTTTCCCGGCCTGTCAGGGCGGGGGTGAAAATGCAGATCAGCCGCAGATCAGTGCGGGCGCGGATGATATGCGGGTCGTGGCGGTCCAGCACGTAGAGACTGCCCGGCCCGATGGGCCAGACCTGTCCGGTGGTCAGGCATTCCACCTCGCCCTGCCCCTCGATGCAGTAATTGCTTTCGAGGTGGTTCTTGTAGTGCAGCCGTTGCGTGGTGCCCGCCAGAACCCGCGTGTCATGCAGCGAATAGCCCAGATTGTCGCGCGCGAGCAGCAGTCGGCGGCTTTCGTAGGCCGGTCCGGTGACGTGATCGGGCGTGTCGAGAATGTCATTGAGCGTTTTGACGAACATCGGGTCTCCTTACCGGATTGACCGGTTTTCGGGCAGTCTGGCGCGGACAGCCGCGGCACTGCGGTTTTTTCACGCAATCGCACCCGGTCAGATTGGCGAAACCTGATTTCGGCGCAAGCGGCGCTGAGCCTGAAGCGTTTCGCAATAAACCTCAATCACAGAGTGTCGCGAAAGGCTTTGGTGTCTTTGCAAGGGGCCAGCCCCCCGCGCTGCGGTTTTTGCGAAGGGGCCAGCCCCTCGCGCTGCCCGGAGTATTTCGGGAAAGATGAAGGCGCGGGGCGGGGTCGGAGGCGGTGGCGGGCCTGTGCCCCCGGCGCCCTGGGCGGGGGCGCCCGCGCGCGACAGTGTTTCGCGATACACCTGAATTACATATTGTCGCGAAACGCGGTGCATGGTTCATATATTGCGCGCCTTTCACCTTCGGCTGATGTTTCGGGGTAAAGGCGAGAGGCTTTGGACCCATGCTGAACCGCATCCTTCCGCTGAGCCTGGCGCTGTGCTGCGCCGCAACCGCCCCGCTGCGCGAGGCGCAGGCGCAGAGTTGCGCGCGCGATGCGATGCTGGTGTTCGACGGGTCGGCCTCGATGGCGGAACTGGGGTTCGACGCGACCGAGCCGACGCGGATCGACCACGCGCGCGCGGCGGTGGCGCGGGCGATGCCGGACATTGCGCCGGTGCGGCGGGTGGGTCTGCTGATCTACGGGCCCGGACCGGAAGGGTCGTGCAGCGGCATCACGCTGAAATTCGAACCGGTGGCCGATGCCGCGGAGCCGGTGATCGGGGCGATTGACGCTCTGGATCCGGTGGGGCTGACGCCGCTGACCGAGTCGGTGCGCGTGGCGGCGGAGGTGCTGGACTATCGCACGACACCGGGGATCGTGGTGCTGGTGACCGACGGCAACGAAACCTGCGGGGGGCGGCCCTGTGCGCTGGGGGCCGAACTGGCGCAGACGGCGCAGGACCTGACAGTGCATGTGATCGGGTTCCGGGTGCTCCACGACCCGTTCGGCTGGAACAACCCCGAGGCCGCGCGGGTGGCGGACGGAACATCGGTGGCCAAGTGTCTGGCAGACCGGACGGGTGGC
>JBCCHI010000039.1:0-29973 GCA_039028815.1 Pseudomonadota bacterium | reverse complement strand
GTGGCGCAGGCCGTTCGCCTTGTTGATGAAGTCGCGGAAGACAACGTGAAGCTGTTGTTCGACTGCTACCATGTCGGGCGCGCCGAGGGGCAGGTGTTGAACAGGCTGCGCATCGCCTTGCCCTATATCGGTCACATCCAGTTTGCCTCTGTCCCGGATCGCGGAACACCTGATCACGGTGTTCTCGACTACCGATTGCTGTTCGAACAGGTTGATCAGATGGGTTGGACCCGGCCACTGGGGGCCGAGTACCGCGTTGTCGGCGACACGGCGGCGTCTCTGGGCTGGATGCACAGCGTGGGCGGGATCGACAGGCACCCTGGCAGCTGACCGACCTGTCTACACCAGATCCCGGGCGATCTTGCAGGTGAAGTGCCGCGTTTCAATTTCCTGATCATTTTCCCAGGCTGTCAAAGTGCCTTCCGCCACGAAGTGCGTGCGGGTCGCGTGCATCCTGGTGGTGGTCTGGCTTCGCACCTGCCAGTTGCCGCGGGCATAGTTTTCGGTCCATGCGATATCCAGCGAGCAGCTCAGCGGATCGTCCGGATGGATGCTGTAGCGCTCGGTCCGCCCCGATGCCACTGTCCAGCCGTCCAGATCGGTCAGCCGATGGCGCCCTTCATCCAGTTCGACAACATGGCTGATCCGGCCGCTGGTCACGTCGCGCTCGAACCGGCTGGTGAACCGCTCTGGTTCCAGCGGCTCGGAGTTGAGCGGCGCGGCGGCTTCGGGGGCCGCGAAGGGGGCAAGGTGTGCATCCTCCGGCCGGTCCGTGCGACAAGGCAGGTGCAACCGGCTTTGCCCGGTGTGAAGCGTCAGCGTGACCGGTTCGGGCGCAGGCCAGACGATGGGCCAGTAGGCGCTTGATACTGCAAGCCTGATGCGATGACCGGGCGCAAAGCGATGACCACAATCGTTCAGCCTGAGCCGCACCTGATATTGCGTGCCGGGCGTCAGTGCTTCGGGATCGGCATGACTGTCGCGATGTGTCAGATTGAGTACCCCGAAGCTGACACGCAGCGCAGCGCCGTCCGGCGCCACATCGCTGAGCACGGCGATCACATTCGCCACAGGCCGGTCGGCAGAGAGGACCAGATCAAGTTCGGGCGCGCCCAGACACGACATGGCGCTGTCCAGCACCGCGCTGTCAAACACCAGCGATCCGCCTTCTTCCCCGCGCTGATCACCCGGCCCGTCGGGAACAAGTCCGAACGCACACCAATGTCCCCCGAAAGACCCTGTGTCCTGCGGCGAGCGTATCTGCATCTCATGCGACCCGTCCGCAACCTGTGCGAGGCCATCCGTCCCGGGGTAGAATGTCTGCGTCTCCTGCTGGGGAGCGGGCCAGCTTGTCTCGCTCACCCATCGGCCCGGACGTTCCTCATGAAACGGTGCAGGGGGCCTGTAGTCCTGCACCCATGCGCGCAACTGCGGCTCATCCATGATCCCGTTCGTGATACCTTTCAGCCAGTAGTCCCACCAGCGCAGGCATTCCTGCAAGAACCCGATCGCCGGACCGGGTTTCGCAAAATGCGGATACTTGTGCGCCCAGGGACCGACCAGACCCTTGCGCGGACAGTCCAGACCCTCCAGAAGCCGGAAAACGGCATTGCTGTACCCGTCTGCCCAGCCACCGACGGCATAGACCGCTGCCTGGATCGCTCCGAAATCTTCGCACACCGACCCCTGCTGCCAGTAGGCGTCCCGTCTCTGATGCTGCAACCAGGGTTCAAGCCAGAAGCCAGAGCCGCGCAGCCGTTCAAGCCACATGTCGCGCCAGCCGTCTCCCACCACCTGCGGATCCGGCGGGCTGGTGTTGATCGAGAACATGAAGCTGTGCCACCACGGGTTATCCATCAGCAGCGCACCCCCCATATAGTGGATGTCATCGGCATACCTGTCGTCTGTTGAACAGATCGTCACGATCGCCTTCAGCGCTTCGGGCTGACGTGCCGCCACCTGCAGGCCGTTGAATCCTCCCCAGGAGATCCCGATCATACCCACCTGACCGCTGCACCAGTCCTGCGCGGTCAGCCAGGCGATCACCTCGAGCGCATCGTCCTGTTCGATTGGCAGGTACTCGTCGGTGATCACGCCATCGCTGTCGCCGGAGCCACGCACGTCCACACGTACACAGGCATAGCCATGTCCGGCAAAATAGGGGTGGGTCAGCGCGTCGCGCACGGCTGTTCCGTCCCTGCGGCGATACGGAAGATACTCAAGGATCGCCGGAACCGGTCCGGCGCCGACCGGCAGCCAGAGGGTCGCCGCCAGTCGCGTCCCGTCCGACAACTCGATAAAGACAGGATCACGCTTTTCAACGTCAAAGGGAAATTCGGTCACCGTCTTCATTTCGTATCCTCAAAACTTGCCGGAATTGGCCCATTCCTGTTTGGGTGGAACGAGCTCTGAGTTCGCCCAGTGTTCTGCGATCAAACCACCCTGGACGCGGAACAGATCCACCCGGCATACATCCTGCCGTTTCCATTGCGCCCGATTGAGCGTGGCAACGAAGTTGCCTTCGCCTACGGCCATAAAGCATTCCTGGTAGCTCAAAGGGCAGTCCCCGGCGCCATAAAACGCATCAAACGCGCCTCGACCATCCTGCTGTCCCGGGGTGTGCTGCATCAGATCTGCCGCCAGAAATTCTGGTGCGCGGGCCAGATCTCGGCGGATGAGCACCGCATCGATAAAATCCTGAACCACGGCCTTGTTGGCATCGGTCTGATCGAAATCTGTCAACTCCGCGGGCCCGTCCACCTGACTTCGCCCGGCCGGATTCAGGCCCTGATCGGCCTCGATCACATCCCAGTGCTCAACGATCCGGCCTGCCGCATCACTCTCGAAAAAGTCAGTGGTCACCCATCTGGCCGTGCCGCCATTCAGCACCTGATGCACATGCACAAACACGCTGGACCCATCCTGCAAAGCCCGGACAACCTGTATGTCACGATCCGGGTTGCGCGCGAGAAAGGGCTCAAAAAACGAAACGAATCCCTCCGGGCCGTCTGCCACGCCCGTGGAATGCTGCGTGTAACGCGCCCCGGTATACTTTGCGATGGCTTCCCGCGGATGTCCGTCACGAATGCCTTCCAGATAAAGCCCGATCGCGTTGTCCTTTGCTGTCGCCATAAGACTTTCCTTTCTTGCGCCCTATGCCAGGCTGGGCAACCACAGCACGATTGCAGGGAACGCCACCAGAAGACCAATCGTGACGGCATCGGCAATGAAGAAGGGTGTGACACCCTTGAACACCTCTTGCACGCTGAGATCGTCGCGCACTCCAGCCACAACAAAACAGTTCAGACCGATCGGCGGCGTGATGAGACAGAACTCTGCCATCTTGACGACAAGAATACCGAACCAGATCGCGCACATCTCGCCGGACATGCCAAAGGTGCTGTCGGCGGCGGAAACGCTCTCGCCGCCATTGAGCGCCATCACGGCCGGATAGACAACCGGCAGCGTGAGCAACAGCATGCCGATCGCATCCATGAACATGCCCAGCACCGCATAGGCCAGAAGAATGCAGACAAGGATCAGCATGGGCGACACGGTCAGCGATGTGATCCAGTCCGAAAACGCGCCCGGCAGATCGGCAAAGCCCAGAAAGCGCACGTAAATCAGCACCCCCCAGATGATCGTGAAAATCATCACCGTCAGCTTTGCGGTTTCAAGCAACGCGGATTTCAGCTCTCGCCATCGCATCCCGCGTGCAAGCGCCATGCAAAACACGATGAACGCACCGATCGCGCCACCCTCTGTCGGCGTCCCCCAGGCATCGCCAAAGGGATTGTAGACAAAAAAGATGATGATCACGACCACAAGAATGATCGGCAAGGCAGGCAACAGCGCAGTGATCCGCTGACCCCAGGTGAATCCGGTCACCGGCGGGCCCACGGACTTGAACAGAACGGCGATGCCGACAATAAGCAGGCCGTAGATGATGGCCGAGAACGCCCCGGGGATGAACCCCGCCAGCAGCAGCTTGCCCACATCCTGCTCGACAATGATGGCATAGATCACAAGGATCGCCGAAGGAGGGATGAGGCTGGCCAGGGTGCCACCAGCCGCCACGACACCTGCGGCGAATGGTTTGTTGTACCCGATCTTCAGCATCTCGGGGATGGCGATGCGCGCAAAGACCGCGGCCGTTGCGACACTTGCACCGGACACGGCGGCAAATCCGGCCGTGGCAAAGACCGTGGACACCGCCAGACCGCCCGGCACCCAGGCGATCCAGCGCTTGGCGGCTTCGAACAGCGCCGTGGTCAGCCCGGCATAGTAAGCCAGATACCCGATCAGGATAAACGTCGGAATCAGGCTCAGCGCATTCGCAGACACCTTTGAATGCGGCACCTGGCCGGCAATCTTGACGCTGACCTCAAACGCTTTCCAAAACCGGTCCGGATCATAGTCGAAGCCGTTCCACCGCAGCCAGACCAGCCCCACAAAGCCTGCCAACGCTGCGGCGAACGCCACACGCATACCCAGAAACACGAGCGCCAGCATGCCTCCGGTGGTCCAAAGCCCGATCGTGATCGGATCCATCAGTCGCGTCCCTGAAGCTGGTCTGCCTCCGTCGCCGCCTGTTCAGCAACAGACTGATGCAGCGGCACGGCCACCGGTCGATCAAGCCCCAGCATAAAGGCACGACCGTAACCCCAGACCTGCAGGGCCAGACGCAGACACAGAACGCCGAAAGCCAGCGGCACGATCAGCTTGGCCGGCCAGATTGGCAAGCCCACGTCGATTGTGCTGTCACGGCTCCACATGGGTTTGGAAAAATCAAAACTGCGATCGAAGTGCGCCCAGCTGCCCCAGACCAGCGCGATCATCAGCGCCAGCATGAGGACAATCATCACCAGCTCAATCAGCCACAGCAAACGCCCGTGCAACTGGCCGATGATGATATCCATGCGAATGTGGCCGCCATCGCGCTGGACATAGGATACCCCCATGATCGCGATAAGGGGCATCAGCAATTCGATCCAGTCCACATAGCCCTGCATCGGAGCGGCAAACAGTTCACGCCCCGTCACCGAATAGGCCGCCAGGAACATAAGAGAAAAGGCCGCCAGACCACTTAACATGGCAAACGCGCGTTCCACCTTTAGCAAGAGTCGGTCCAACCTGCTGAGCAGGCTGGAGTCCTCCAGGACGGTGGACGATCCTGCCATGTTGTGACCCTTCTCTCGCAAAAGGCCCCGGGGGGTGCCCGGGGCCTCTGATCCTGTCAGCTTCCGCCGCGATGTTCTTCGAGTGTCTGCACCACCAGATCGTAGAGTTCCTGACCGGGCAGACCCTGTGCTTCCATGTCGGCGATCCACTGCTCCCGGATCGGTACGGCCGCTTTCTCGCGGAACGCGTCAATTTCTGCGTCCGACAGTTCCACCTTTGTCACACCCTTCTCTTCCAGAACAGTGTCCCACTTCTCAAGCAACTGTCCGTAGTTTGTCAGGTAGTGATCCAGCGCTTCGGGGATCGAACTGTCGAGCGCTTCGCGATGCTCGTCCGACAGATCCTCGTAGGCATCAATGTTCACCACAACAGGGCAGTTCACGGTGCCGGGATTGAGGTTTGCGGTCCACCATTCTGCCTGATTGATCGTCCCAAAGCTCAGATGCGCGTGCTGGGCAAAGGCCACGGTGTCGACCACTCCCGATTCCATGGCCTGGTAGGCCTCGGTCGCGGTGACAGAGGTCGGAACCGCGCCAACCGCTTCAAAGGCCTTGCCAAGGCCGCCCGTGGCGCGCACGCGCATCCCCTCGAAATCGGCCAGCTCGTCGCGTGGCTCGCCAGTGCCC
This sequence comes from Pseudomonadota bacterium, assembly GCA_039028815.1. GTDB lineage: Bacteria > Pseudomonadota > Alphaproteobacteria > Rhodobacterales > Rhodobacteraceae > Roseovarius. Next base: position 24,166 of record JBCCHI010000039.1, on the reverse strand, counting down.
ACAATGTTGTATTGCGGCATGGGCGAGGTCATCAGCAGCCGTGCATTCCACTGCGCCATTTCTTCGGCAGCGGCAGGGTGACCGTACACCGCCGCCGACACCGCGATTTCCTCGTCAAGATTGCTGACACCGAGGAACGGCAGTTCCAGAACGGTAATGACGCGGTTCTTGTCGCGGTGATATCCGGCACAGAACTGGGCCATTTCAAAGGCGCCAATCGAGATCCCATCAAGGTTTTCCTTGTTCTTCGACAGGCCCCCATAGCTGATGTTCAAAGTGAACTCGCCGTTTGTTTTTTCCGACACAAGCTCGGCCAGTTTTTCGACGTGTTCGGTAAAAGCACGGCGCTTGCCCCACAATGAGACATTCCACTCAGTGGCCAGTGCTTCGCCGGCGAAGGCGAGTGTCAGCGCGGCCGTGACGCCGGCGCCCAGATACTTCTGCATGTCTTTACCTCCCTTTAGCATAGCGGCGAGTTTAAGCGTGAAGCGGGCACTGACAACACCGGATTTTGGTTCTGGCGGGATGCCTCGCATCCCAGACGGAGAATATAGACAGATCGCGGCGGGCTCGCACACCGGGTCGGACGCCCTGTCTTGCGATCACGCTTGCCCTTGAAATTTCACCGAAAACGTAAAGCCCGACCAGAACATTTGCGGAATACCAAGTGGTTTAGTCAGAAAATTTATCCCGATTAAATAAGTCAACTATATGGTTTTATTAGATTTTTTGTTGACTTTAGAATCGATCTAACTATCTCTGGAAGACAGCAAAGTTACCGAGGCTCATATCCAGCCATTTACCTGTTCAGGCAGACAGCCAGAGTTGGGTCTCGGTCCAGCCAATGGGATGATGAGATGACACAAGCTTGCAAGACATGTACCTTCTTTGCGTTGGGCGCAGGGCAAACACAGACCCTTGATGACGCGGGCCAATGCCACGCGAACCCACCGACTCCCGCAGGAGACAACCGTGCAGTCTGGCCAATCGTGACTGTGGAAGACTGGTGTGGCCGCTTCGAGGCGCAGGCGCAGGCTGCCGAATAGCCCGCCCGGAACCTGTCGCTTTCACAATTTTCGAAGGCACGGTACACGACATTGAATCGGTCTGAAAACGGCGCTCATGCGCCGTTTTTTTCATACACGGTGATGTGCAGGCGCTGAATTCAGCGTTTCAAACAGGGATGATGCCGCCAATGCGGCCCCGGCCTCGTTCGCGTGGTGATGGTCGCGAGCATAGAGCGCGCCGCCCTGTTTCAGGGCGGCTATCCAGTCGGAGAGGACAGGCGCCAGACGCGCGCCCGTGATCCGTGCCGCAACCGAATAATGCGTCTCTGCCCGGCTTGCGTAGTCCTCAGGATCATCCGGAACCGCGTATCCGGCCCCCAGACCACCCTGATAGACGGGATGCCCATAACCGCTTGGCCAATGCGGAAACAGCACCACGGGCGCGGGGGACGCAAGACGTGCAAACCCGGCGATGGCAGCAAGCGAGCCAACCCGGTCCGCACTGCGCAGCGGCGTGGAAGAAAAGTCCTGTAGTACAACCGCGCGCCACGCGACGGACCGCACAAGGCGACGCAGCGCGGCGATACGCCAAGACTGCACCAGGCGGGCGCCATGAGCCGACGCTCGCACGCAGTCTGTTTCGGTTCCGCGAAACTTCTGCTTCAGATGATCGAGAAAACCTGCCCCGATGGTTGCGGAGTTGCCAATGATCAAAACGCGGGTCTGCGAGGGTGGAAGACGTGAAAGCGCCCGCAGATGCGCATCCGTCAGATCGGGCATCCGGCGCGCGTCCTGACCCAACCGGGCTGCCGTCATGCCAAACCCTGCGCCGGCAACCAGTCCTCCGGCCGCCAGCGTCAGAACCGCTCTGCGCGTTCTACTCTGCCGCATCCCGCTTTGGCAGAACCCAACCCGGTCGCACAAAATGGCAGGTATACCCATTCGGTATCCGCTGGAGATAGTCCTGATGTTCGGGCTCGGCCTCCCAGAAATCGCCGACCGGCTCGACCTCTGTCACCACTTTGCCCGGCCAGAGACCGCTGGCATTCACGTCGGCGATCGTGTCCTCGGCCACGGCCTTCTGTTCCTGATCAACAAAGTAAATCGCGGACCGATAGCTCGGTCCACGGTCATTTCCCTGACGATCCGGCGTGGTGGGATCATGGATCTGAAAGAAAAACTCAAGCAGCTGACGGAAACTGATTTTGTCAGGATCAAAGATGATCTCGATCCCCTCGGCATGCCGTCCGTGATTGCGGTAGGTGGCATTGGGAACCTCACCGCCGGTATAGCCCACACGGGTGCGCAACACGCCCGGAAGCTTGCGGATGAGATCCTGCATGCCCCAGAAACAACCGCCCGCCAGTACAGCGCGTTCTTCGCTCATCAGATATCCTCCACTTGATCAAGATACTCGGCATACCCTTCCGCTTCCATGTCCTCGCGCGGCACAAAGCGAAGCGATGCCGAGTTGATGCAATACCGCAGACCGCCCCTGTCCACAGGACCATCGGGAAACACGTGTCCCAGATGACTGTCACCATGGGAGGACCGCACTTCGGTTCGGATCATGCCATGGCTCGTATCGCGATTTTCGACGATGTGCGCAGGCTCTATCGGCTTGGTGAAACTGGGCCAGCCGCACCCGGAATCGTATTTGTCGGATGACGCGAAGAGCGGCTCGCCCGACACGATGTCTACGTAGAGACCGACGCGTTTGTTATCATGGTGTTCGCCGGTGAACGGCCTTTCCGTGCCGTCCTGTTGCGTGACACGGTGCTGTTCGGGCGTTAACCGCGCGATGGCCTCTTCGGTTTTTCGGTACATCGGCACTCTCTCCCACGCTTTCCCCTGAATGAGATGGCATATCCCATGCTCAATGCAAGGGTTGTACTGCGGAAACGGCGCGTTCAGCAGAGGTGAACCGGACGCCTCGTGCGCAAGGCGACACGGCCAACGGCACGCGCGGCAAGGCCACTTTCATCGCAGGCAGGATACCGGGAGGACCCGGCGAGGGACCCCGGGCGGCGCGTCCTGCATCTGCACCAGCGCCCTTTGATGCATCGCGCGCAACGCCATCATGGTGCGCGCGATGTCCGGGGAGTGAGCGTCGCCTTTTGAACGCACGGTGCTTCAGGCCGGCGCCTGTACCAACCGCAGGTAGGGCAGCGGAGAAGTCCATCCGTCCGGGTGGCGTTCCCGCGCCTCGGCGTCAGAGACAGACGGTACAATCACGACATTCTCGCCCTGCTCCCAGTTGGCCGGGGTGGCCAGCTTGTGGCGCGCGGTCATCTGCAGACTGTCAATCACCCTAAGCACTTCGTTGAAGTCGCGACCTGTCGTCATTGGATAGCAGATCGTGGCCTTGATCATCTTGTCCGGTCCGATGATGAAAACGGTTCTGGCGGTTGCATTGTCCACCGCCGTCCGGTCCGAAGCGCTGTCTCCGGCATCGGCGGGCAACATGTCGTACAGCTTGGCAATGCGCAGATCGACATCACCGATCAAAGGATAGTTCGGGGCGGTCCCCATCGCGGTCTGAATGTCCTTGGACCAGCGCATGTGGTCGTCCACGCGGTCAACCGACAGTCCGATCAGCTTGACCCCCCGGCGGTCGAACTCGGCCTTCATTCGTGCCGCAACGCCCAGTTCTGTCGTGCAAACAGGCGTAAAATCCTTCGGGTGAGAGAACAGAACGCACCAGGCGTCCCCGATCCAGTTGTGAAACCAGATCGGACCGTCCGTGGTCTGGCCCAGAAAGTCAGGTGCAGTGGTGTTGATGGCAAGTGGCATTGGGGTCTCCTATATGTCAGGCGCGCCACCATGGCGCGTGCGTACCCGACCTAAAGCGCCTGCGCGCCGAAGACCTGAAAGAGTCATGAAAGAGTTCTGAATCCCGCGTCAGGCCGCCACGAGCGACTGTCGCAGTCCTCTGGCACGTCTGTCGTTTCCGAATTCAACAAAGCTCGGATCGCTGTTCAGCCAGAACACGTCCCGCCACCCGTGATCAAAAAGTTCTTCCAACAGGTGTTTTGCGCGCGCTTTCTCGCCGATCTGCGCCATCGCAGAGGCGTGATAAATAGCCTGCGTGCTGCCGTGAACGTCAATCTGCTCCATCGCGGTATAGGAGGCATAGTATTCGCCCAGCATGGCCATCAGGGCCGCCGCCGCGCTCAGAGCCCTGGGGTCGGTTGGATCGGCTTCAATCCGCGCCCGGGCGCGTTGCAACGCACGTTCGGCATTTCTGCGCGACCGGTTCGGGTCGAGCGTTCGGCTGAGTTGCGCGGCCACAAAGTACCCCTTGATGTTTTGCGGCTCAATATCACCCACCTGCTCGAAATAGGCGATTGCCGCGAGGGTCTGACCGCGGGACATAAGGTACCACCCGGCATTGTGCAGCACGATGGGATCGCGTGTATCCAGTCGCACCGCGGCGGCGTGTGCCGTCTCTGCGGCCGTCCAGTGCCCGAACATGGCATGTGCATAGCCCAGGGCCGATTGCGCGACCGCCAGGTCAGGCTGCAATGCAACGGCCTGCTCGGCTTCGGCAAGCGCCATTTGCAGCAGACGACGCCCTTCGGACCAATAGGTATGTGCGCGGACCAGTGCAATCGACCGTTCCGCACGCACGCCGGCACATTGCGGTGCAAGCTGAACAGCCTCGTCCGTCAGCGCCTCGGCACGTTCCAGAGATCCGCGCCCACATCGCACCATTTCACACCTCGCTTCAAGACAGAGCGCATGTGCCTCCAGATGGGATGACGCTTCGGTCGGGTGCGCCGGCAGACATGTCGCAGGCACAGCCAGGGAGGGCTGTCGCGGACTGAGCCGGTATCCGCCTTTGGCAATCGTCTCGATCACCCCCTTATCGCCCAGCTTGCGGCGTACTTCGGCAACAACCTGGGTCAGGCTTTCGTCGCCGACCGTCACGTCCGGCCAGATCCGGTCAAGCAGGGTCGCCCGTGACCGAACGGCACCGCGTGCTTCAACGAGGTCGCACAGTAATCTGATGGCGCGCGGGGACAGCACCCGCCTTTCTTCCGCTCGCGACGCTTGGCGCGTCGTACAATCAACCCGCCAGTCGTTTATCACGATCTCCATGCGGCACCCTGTCGTTAAGGTCTCAAAAAATCGAGTTTCGGTTACATGCGAACCACGCAGTCGCCCACTGTTTTTCAGAAAGGGAACGAAAATGTGATCCCGCGGTGCGACGAAACCGGAAGACGGTGCCGACACCCGCAACGTCCCGAAGTCGCAGGCAAGGCGTGCGGCCGCATGCCGGATGCGCGGCGGTGCATGGGGCGCTGACCTGGTACGGACGCCCGCACCCCTTTGCCGACACGAGACGACCGGGGTTCATGGTCACTTTCCCGGTCGGGGTCTCCTGGGACACGCGGGCCGGACCGTCACACCGTAACGCCCGCGCGCCGAAATCCCTCGCGCCATTTGGCTTTGTCTTCCTCGCGCATGCAGGTGCTGACCTGTGCAGCCGCGAATGCGTCAATGTCGAAGTGCCTTGGTTTGTCACGGTCCAGTTCCGCAAGGCATGTGGCCAAGCCCTCATGATCGCCCAGCATCGCAAAACAGGCGGCAAAGGTCACCTTTGTCTGATATGGTGCATCCGCCTGATCGCTGTAGCAGTTGAGCGCCTTTCGATAGTCGCCGAGCATATAGTAGGTGTCGGTGTAGCATTCAGAGATCATGTATCCGCCCAGGGGATTCAGGTCCGACGCTCTCTCCAGTGTTTCAAGCGCTTCTGCCAGTCGTCCGGCAAAGCAAAGATGCCAGGCATGAAGAAGCATGAGTTCACAGTCGTGAGGGTTTATCGAAACCGCCAGTTCGATATGCGCAAGCCCCCTCTCCTTGGCAGTCAGAGGCGAGAAACCAAACGCCATGCTGGCATAGGCATGCACAACGGGATCGGCCTCGTCCAGTGCCAGTGCGGCCTCGGCGTGAAACAGACACTTTTCGGCGATCTCCGCCTGCGAGAGGCCCAGTGTCGCACTGTAAAACTGGTACGCATGCTGCAGCGAGAAATAGGCATGGGACGCGGCATAGTCGGGGTCTGTTTCAACAGATTGCCTCGTGAACTCAAACGCGTCGTCGTCCCGACCATGCCACCAGGCGCTTCTGGCGCGCAGCAACAGATCGTAGGCACGCAATACGTTCGGGGACCGGTTCTTGGCACGGGCCGTGGCGGCCGCTTCCAGGCTCAGGTCAAGCTTGGATACAACAGATGCCACGATATCGTCCTGGACAGCGAAAATGTCCTCGAGATCTCGATCATAGCGCTCGGCCCATATCTGCGCGCCCTGCTTTACGTCGGTCAGCTGGGCCGCAACGCGCACCTTGCTTCCGGCCTTTCTGACACTTCCCGTGACAATATAGCTGGCGCCAAGCGTGCGCCCGGCCTCCTTGAGGTCATATGCCTCATCTTTATAGGCAAATGACGAATTCCGACTGATCACCCAGAACTTGTGAATGCGCGACAATTCGGTGGTGATATCCTCTGAAATTCCGTCCGCAAAATATTGCTGCTCGGCATCACCGGAAAGGTTCAGGAAGGGCATAACAGCGATGTACGGGCGCTCGGGATAGTCTGTTTCGGGTGCCGCCGTGGTGGCGTCACCGCCAGTCTCGTACCCAAGCCGCTCGTCCCGCAGCCATTCCGCAAATGCGGGGTCTGCGAGGTGAAACCCGGCGAGAAATTCTGCGCCGTCCGGCGGGATCAGATCGATCTGGCCGGCATTCAGGGCAACCCGGTCGCGGTCGATGCGCAACAGCTCCTCGCCCAGATCCTTGCGCAACCCGGTCAGAACCTGCCTCAGCGACGCCCGCCCCTGCGCCTCCTCGCGATCGGACCAGAGCAGCGCCAGAATTTCCTCGCGGCTGCGCGATTTGCCCGGAGTCGTGGCGAGATAGGCCAGCAGCGCTCTGCCCTTCTTCGAAGACAGAACAATTTCCCGATCGCTTTCATCCGCGAGAAAAAACGGGCCAAAGAGGTTAAGACGAAACATGCGGCACAGTTGGCAGGCGACAGAGCACATATGTCAACTGACACGGGACACCATCATCGCCGCACACAGCGCATCGCAGGCCATGCACATCCCACCGCGGTGCATCGCTGGTCATATGAAACCGGCTTTTCTGTAGCCGTCCCGCCAGAGATCGCGCTCTTTCTCCCGGGCGCAACATCGCAGGATCGCCTCGGCATGCGCATCAAACGTGTACCCAGTCGGCATGGTTTCTTCGAACTTCCGCCTCAGGGCTTCGGCCTCTTTCATCCGCCCTATCTGTGCATGGGCGGCCGCCAGTTCAGCCGCGATTTCAGGCACCTTGTCGGGGTAGAAGGACATCGCGGCAATCGCCTCTTCGAACCGTCCCGAAAGATAGTAAACTTCGAAGAAGATTTCCGAGTCTGACGGGAAATGCTTGGACGACACCTTGGAGTAGTGATCAAGCCAGTCCTGCGACTTTTGCGTTTCGCCCTGCCAAGCGTAGATCATCGCGGCATAGAGCATGACAAGAAAATGGTTCGGATTTGTTCTGATCGCTTTCTCCAGAAGAGTGCGGGCAAGTTCATGGTCACCGATGTACAGATAGGCGCCGGACACCCACATCATGTTGACGACATTGTAGGGATCCAGATCCATGGCTCTTTCGGCAAATTCGCGCACCCTGGATTGTGTAGGACCGAACGGGGTCAGCGGAGCAAAGACGCTGTAGGCGTGCCAGTTCGCCAGAAGCGCGTGCGCGCGTGCAAAATCAGGGTCAATTTCCACTGCCTTTTCGAAGCACTCCAGCGCTTTGGGCGAGCCGTACTGATGCCAGCCGATCCACTCTCCTTTCAGCAGATGCTGATATGCCGTCAGATCGGTCGGCGGCCGCCGATTTGCAATCACGTAGCTGTGGTCGAAGATCCGGCCCGTTACCGTTGCGGCGACTCTGAGAGCCACGTCTTCCTGCAATTCGAAAACGTTGGTCAGTTTTCGGTCAAACCGCTCGGCCCAGAGCTGCGCCCCGGTTTCGGTCTCCGTCAGCGATGCGCTGATCCGCACCCGATCCGCCGCCTGCCGAACGCTGCCTTCGACGATGTAATGCGCCCCGAGTTCGGTCCCGATGTCACGCACAGAAACGGATTTGTCGCGAAACTGAAAGCTGGCACGCGGAGAGATCACGATCATGTCGTCAAAGCGCGACAACTCTGTCACGATATCCTCGGTGATGCCATCGGAGAAAAAGGCCTGGTCGGGATCGTTGGACAGGTTCTGAAACGGCAGCACCGCGATAAAGGGTGTGTTGTCTTCGGACCGCGGTGAAGATGCCTGTTCCTTTGACACGCCCGCCAGCCTTAGCCGCTCATCACGCAGCCAGTCCTCGAACGCGGGATCCCTGAGAGAGAACCCCGCGAGAAACGCGTCATCGCTGGCAGGATTGATTTCGACCAGATCGGCATTCAGCGCTACGCTGTCGCGGTCAATCAGCAAGAGGTTGCTGTCCACCTCCTTGCGCAGCCCGGTCAGAACCTGACGCAGAGATGCCCGACCCTGCGCGTCCTCCCGGTCGGACCAGAGCAGTGCCAGAATTTCCTCTCGGCTGCGCTGCTTTCCGGGGCTACGGGCCAGGTAGGCCAGCAGCGCCCGCGCTTTCCTGGACGCGAGCGGCACTTCTGCCCCGACGGAATCGGTCAACATGAACGGCCCGAAGAGCTTCAAACGGAACATGAAAGGCCACCAGGGAAAGAAATAGCGATCATTTCTGGATTAATAACGGGGAAATCACGTTCGGCATAGCGCAGAGCATCCGGGATTCACGGTGCCACTCACGCGGTGATCACGCCCGGCTTTTATGGTGTTTCTAAGAAGCACGGCGGATTCGTCGCCTCGTACCAACAGGAGAACCAGGATGTTCAGCGACATCATCAGCAACGTCACTTTGCCAGGTGCCTACACCAAGGCCGTAATGGTCGCGAAAGAACGCGACCTCGCCGAAAGGCGTCGCCTTGGCGGCTATACAGCACCGGAAGCGCCAGCGATGAAACACCGGACTGTTCTGCAAATCATGCGCAACCGGATCGCGGGGATGTTCAAAGGCGACCGTCGGGACCCTGAGGCGCAGGTAAAGTAACCATAGGACACCCAGAGCCTGCGCCACGCCAAAGTTATCATGTTCTGACCCGTTCATATGGTCTGGCGCCCGGCGCGTTATGCGGAGCGCTGTTCTGTAGAGCGTCTTTCCGGGTCATCATTGAAGACATCGAAATGCCGGGGGCGCGATCGACCAGACCGACATCAATGTCGAAAAGCGAAGTCACAACGACACTCGCAGCGGTCGCGCTGACGGTTCTGCACCGCTTTGTCAGGCAGGACAGAAACCGGGGCGCGCAAGGGGACGCAAAGCGACGGCGTCAAATTGAAACAGGCCGCATATGATGCGGCCTGATTGACGTCTTCCGGCGAACCAAAAGCTTTATACCTGGTCGGACGTATCTATGACGCCTTTTTGGTCCGGCGCGTTACAAAGGCGAAGATGCCAAGGCCAGTCGCCAAAAGCGGCAGACCCGCTGGCACCGGCACGACAGCAGCATGACCTGCACCTACGAAATCCACTTCCAGATAACTGCTGTAGTGATCCGGATTGTAGGTTTCCTGAATGGCAAATCTGTCGAACACCGGCTTGGAAAACCGGAACAAAAAGGCCTGATCCATGTTTTCCGGATCGCTTGTGTCTTTCAGACTGAACTCATCCAAAGCACCGAGTTCATTCACCAGGCTGCGGCTCAAACCCATAAATGCGATCTCGCATTTGCCCGTGGCCGGGCAGGTGTAGAGCTTGAAAGGATCAAGACCCGCATCTTCGGCAATGATTAGGTCGGTCAGCCCTTCGTCCAGACCGTTGAACACAACCCACGAGTCATTGCCAAAATCCGTGTTCTTCGGAGCATCAGGCGCCCCCTCGCTGACGATTCCAGCGTCATCCCAGGTACCGGTCTCTGAATTGATCCTGTCCCCTGCGGACTCGCCGGGTGCAAGGCTCTCGCCCGAGTTTATACCACTGCTGTTATTGCTGTGGCTCAGGGACTCTTTGACAATGAAATCGAAGTTATCGATCTTCGTTGCCGACGTCGCCCAGTTGTCCGCGTTCAAACCCAGCTTGTACACGGATGTCGTTGAGACCGTGAATTGCGGTACAGACGCTTCAGTCGGGGCGGACTGATTGGCAATCAGAAAAACATCGAAATCCAAAGTCGCGGCATGCGCTGCGCCCAACCCGACGGTGGACGACATGGCAAGGCTCATAAACAGCCTTTTCGACGCTTTGCTCACAAATTTGCGGGAGAATTTCGACCCGATCAGCACATTAGATACAGTATACACCACTATCACCACCACTCACTTGCAACAAAACCAGCAACCAATCACTGGCCGATTAGGGACATTCAAGCGTCCGGCGTTACCGAATCACCTTCACATAATTAGGCAGATTTGACGCTTAATTCCAGCCCTCCCGGCAGGCGCAATCGCGCGCGCTTGGGACAAAAGGCCTTAATCGCGCTTAGATTGAGTGCGAAAAATCGCAGAAAGGGCCAAAGCCGATCCGGGAAACGGGCCGTCTCACGCGCGGGCCTCGCCACCCGCTCAAAGCCCGCGATGATATGTCAGGGTGTTTAAGTCACTCTTTCAAAACATTAAATCTTTCCGCTGACTGACAGGGTCGCGCGCACATCCGGCCAAAGAAGGGGGGCGCGTCGTCTCTGTGCGACGCAGGTCTTCCGGTTCTGCATCAGAGAATGCAGATCACCAGGCCGGAGATCTGAACAATTCGTTTCCACGGTGTTGACGGCAGGCAGAATGGCAAAACTCAGTGTTCCGCCCCCGGGAAACCAGTGATCCGGACGGACGGTCGGTCGCAGCAATGGTGACGGAAACACACCATCTCGTCCGGCGCTCTGTCGGCGACTGGCACAAGTCATCCGGAACCGCGCCGCTGTCCGGATCAGTGCCCCGTGTCGCGTCTCTGTCTTCCTGTGAGATGTCGTTGGCGCGGGATACCGCGCGATCGAGGTATTGACGTGTGACGTCTGCGGATTCTGTTGCCGAGTTCGTCTCGTGCCGGGGCTGCTTGGTGGAACCACTCTTTCCTCCTGGATTTTGCGCCTCACAAAGATCCCTGCGCTTTACCGGATGTTCCGCCGTTTTCGTGGCGCTCAGGTCCAACCGGACCTTGTTTTCATCTATGTCCTGCGGCTTGCAAAACATCATTTCGCTTCAGGGATATCTTGCTAAGGTTTTTTTGCTTGGCCGGTTGAGTCGTTTCGGACCCCGCGCGCAAAGCGATGCATCTGTGAAATGTCCCAGCCCATACGACGGGTTGGTCAGCAGGGAGACAACCGGATGACGATTGGTGCTTTAAAGAAATTTGCAGCCGCGTTTTTGACAGCGACGCTGTGTCTGGCTCAGGTCGCCTATGCCTGCACCGGTATCATGCTGACCGGTGAAGATGGCACCGTTGTCCGGGCGCGCACGATGGAATGGGGCTCTTTTGACATTGAGGCGTCCGTCTCATTGATACCGCCCGGCATGGAGATGTCGTCGAAAATGCCCGACGGGTCGTCCGGCGCAACCTGGACAAACAAGTATGGTTTCGTCGGAGCAACCGGCCTTGGAAAGCTCCTGACAACGGACGGCGTCAATCAGGCGGGACTGTCCGGCGGCCTGTTTTACCTGCCGGGTTTCGCGGAATACCCCGAGTTCGACCCGGCGCAGGCGGATGTTTCGTTGTCGCCGACAGATGTCATGAATTACATTCTGGGAAATTTCGCAACGGTGGCTGAAGTGCGTGATGCCATGGCTGATATGCGCATTGTTGCCGTGGTGGAGGAAGCGCTCGGATTTCCGGCACCGGTGCACTACTTCATCAGCGATCCGAGCGGCGAAGCGCTTGTGATCGAAGTGGTGAACCAGGAAATGCAGATGTATGATGCGGCACTGGGCGTCATCACCAACGCGCCGCCCTACGACTGGCACGTCACGAACCTGCGGAACTACCTCAATCTGTCCGCGACTGAACTTCCGGCAAAGACGGTTTCTGAAATAGACTTTGCCCCCCTTGGCGCCGGCAGCGGCATGATTGGCCTTCCGGGCGATTTCACGCCACCTTCGCGGTTTGTACGCGCGGTTGCATTCACGCAAAGCGCACGGCCGACCGAAGGAGGGTATGACACGGTTCGTGAAGCTTTCCGCATTCTGGACAACTTCAACGTGCCAGCTCATGGCGTCACGCATGACGCGGATGACCACGGCGGTCTGGTCCTGAGTTCAACGCAGTTCACCAACGCCGTGGATATGGAGGCCAAGCGATTTTACTACCACACGCAGCACAATCGTCGCGTGCGCATGGTTGATTTGAACGAGGTGGACTTTGACGCGCTTGGCGGGCAGCCCCTGATGATGCTGATGGACGAAAGCGGAGAGGAAGACGTGGAGGCGGTTACACTCGGGCAGTGAGCCCGCCCAGCCCTGTTGTCACTGCCAGCGGGAAGACCAAAGCGTTTCGCGATAAACCTGACCCACAGAGTGTCGCGAAACGCAGTGCATCGTTCATACACTGCGCGCCTTTCGCTTTCAGCCGACGCCTCAGGTTAAACGCGAAAGGCTATAAGGCGTCACACACCTGCTGACTGCCTAAACAACCCAGAGCCGTTCCCAAGAGTATGCCGATTTCTGGCCCAGCCGACCGCAATCGGGTGGGCCAGCTGCATTGCTGCCGAAGGCTGGCGAAACGGCACGGTTGACCCCAGACACACGGGCGAGTTTCCGGAGGGATTGTCCCGACACGTAACATGGGATTGCGTGATACAACCTGAGACGGCATGGCGCGCTAAGGCGCCTAAAGATCAACAAATGCTGATCTTTTTGAAGTTACCTGAGACGTGGTGAGATAGAGATTTGGTGGAGCCTAGGGGGATCGAACCCCTGACCTCTTGCATGCCATGCAAGCGCTCTCCCAGCTGAGCTAAGGCCCCGGACCGCGCCCCGACTTAAGGAAAGCGGGATGCGGGATCAAGTGCTAATCTGTCTGTGGACACGCCCACATCTGCGATCAGCTGTCGTCGTCTTCCTGCGCGACATCGGCGATATCATCGAGAGAGACGTTGTCGTCATCGTCATCCTCGTCAAGCACATCATCACCGAGGTCGACATCCATATCGACGTCTTCTTCCTCTTCGAGGATTGTTTCCTCCTCCTCCGAGGCTTTCATTTTCTTTGTTTCAGCATCTTCCGGATCTGCCGCAATTGAACGGGTCTTGCCGGAATGCAGTTCAACCAGCTCGCCGGTATAGGGGCTGACGACGGGATCTTTGTTCAGGTCGTAGAACCGCTTGCCAGTGGTCGGGCAAACGCGTTTGACGCCCCATTCTTCCTTGGGCATGGGCCTTCCTTGCATGTCGTGGCTTGCGCGTGGGCGTGGACCTGCCATAAGTTCTGAACGCTGTCAAAGCCTGAAACGCGCATCCACAAGAATGCGTGGCGTAAGCGAGAGACATGAGCGAGCATATTCTTCCGGGCGATCCTCCTGTGACCCTCACGTTGCGGCGTTCAAGCCGGGCGCGGCGTATCTCTCTGCGCGTCTCGGGTCTGGACGGCCGTGTCACACTGACCTTGCCACGGGGAACGCCGGACAGGCAGGCGCTGCAGTTTGCTCAGACCAAGGCCGCCTGGTTGCGCGCGCAGCTTGATCGACAGAGCCCGCAGGTTCCTGTGAGCTACGGCACGCATCTGCCGCTTGAAGGTCAGAGTGTGGTCGTCGTCCCGACGAAAGAGCGGCGCATTGCATGGGATCGGGGCAACCTTGGTGTGCCCGGTCCCGAAGATACGCTACCCGCGCGTCTTGAGGCCTGGCTGAAGGCGCGTGCGCGCGACAGGCTGGCAGAGGCATCCGATCGCTTCAGCGCCAGTCTCGGCAAGGCGTATTCCCGGATAAGCCTGCGCGACACGCGGTCTCGCTGGGGGTCCTGCACCGCCGAGGGCAGGCTGATGTATTCCTGGCGGCTGGTCCTGGCACCGCAGGAGGTTCTGAACTACGTGGCGGCACATGAAGTCGCGCATCTGGCGGAGATGAACCATTCCGCCGCATTCTGGTCCCTCGTCGCGCGTCTTTACCCAGACTACGACACACCACGCCGCTGGCTGCGCGAAAACGGCGCTGATTTGCATCGCTATCGATTCCGGACCTGATCGCACACGGGTACAACCCGGGCTTGACCGGTTCGGTAATTGTGATCACAAATAACCAATGAACCTCAGCACCCGCCATGACCTGTCCGCCGCTGCGTCGGCTGGCATGCCACCGCTCGGAGTTGCACACGAGCGTGTGTATCGCGGCCTGAGGGGGCGAATCATGCACGGGGAGGTATCACCGGGGCAGGCGCTGACCCTGCGCGGCATCGGCAGCGATTTCGGCGTCTCCATGACCCCCGCCCGCGAGGCGGTCCGCAGATTGTCGGCCGAAGGCGCACTTAGCGTTTCGAGTTCGGGACGTGTCGCAGCGCCGGAACTCAGCCCGGAACGCATAGAGGAACTGGCCGCGCTGAGGTCGCTGATTGAGGTCGAACTGTCCAGCCGGGCGCTGCCCCGCGCGCACATGGCGCTGATCGAGCGGCTGCACGCCATCAATACTCGCATATCGGAACAGATCGCCAGGCACGACGCGGTGGGTTACATCCGCGCCAATCTCGAATTTCACCGAACGCTTTACCTGCGTGCTCAGGCCCCCGCGATGTTGGCGATGGCCGAAACCGTGTGGCTGCAACTGGGTCCGACCATGCGCGCGCTGTATGGCCGCCTGAGTCAGAAAGAACCGCCACGGTACCACCGCCTGATCATCGCAGCCCTCAAGGCCGGTGACGAACCCGGTTTGCGCCTCGCCGTTCGTTCGGATGTAACGCAGGGGCTGAAGATGCTGTTGCGCTGACCGACACGACCGTCGCAACGTCTTGCACATTCGCGCTAAAGCCTTTTGCCTTTGACCTGAGACATCAGCGAAAGGCGCACGGCATATGAGCCCTGCACCGCGTTTCGCGACACTCTGTGAGTCAGGTTTGTCGCAAAACGCTTTAGAAAACCGGCCGGATACCGCTACATTCGCCTCATCGTCGCAGGCACGCGTTCGCAGTCATTGCGTCGCTTCTGCGCCGCGTGTCGTGCGAGGTCGCGCACGCCGCTTGGTCTGCTCATGCCGCCAGAGGGTTTTATGGCCGATGTAACGATCCTTCTCAGTGCGCTGCTGTTTGGCGGAATGGTGCTTTATTCCTTTGGCTTTGCGGCTTTCGTTTTCACCAACCTGCCTGCCGACCTGGCCGGACCACTGATCCGAAAAGCATTTCCGCATTTCTACCTGTTTGTTCTGGGTTGCGCCTTGCTGGCGGGAATTTCTGCAGTTTTCGTCGACCGGGTCTCGACGATGTTGCTCGCCTTTATCGCGGTCACGACCATTTACGCGCGACAGGTTCTGATGCCCGCGATCAATGCGGCCACCGATGCAGGTAATGCAGCGCGATTCAAACGCCTCCACGGGATGTCCGTGGGCATCGCTCTCGTGCATATCGGGATCGCGGCCTGGGTTGTATTGCGGCTGTCCTGACCGGCTGTCTCAGGCCGCCAGACCGCGTTCGCCCATTTGCAGGAACTTGTCCCTGCGGGCCGTGCGCAACTGCTCTGCTGTCATGCCGTCGAATTCGGCCAGCATGGCCCCGATCGCCACGCCCACCGAAGCAATCGTGGCCGTCGGATCACGGTGCGCGCCGCCAACCGGCTCCGCGATAACTCGGTCCGCGACCCCGAGCGTCATCAAATCCTGCGCCGTCAGACGCAACGCTTCGGCCGCTTCGCGCATCTTTTCCACATCTTTCCAGAGGATCGAGGCGCACCCTTCCGGGCTGATCACCGAGTAGACCGAATGTTCCAACATCGCCAATCGGTTGGCGGACGCAAACGCCACGGCCCCGCCCGAACCGCCCTCGCCGATGATCACGCTCACCAGAGGCACGCTCAAGGACAGGCATTTCTCGGTGGACCGAGCAATCGCCTCGCTCTGGCCGCGCTCTTCCGCCCCCTTTCCGGGATAGGCCCCCGGCGTGTCCACCAGGGTCACGACCGGAAGACCAAACCGGTCGGCCATGTCCATCAGCCGAATGGCCTTGCGGTACCCTTCCGGTCGCGCCATGCCAAAATTCCGCTCGATCCGGCTTTTGGTGTCGTTGCCCTTTTCGTGCCCGATCACAACGACCGGCCGGTCCGAGAACCGTGCCAGCCCGCCAATCACCGCATGATCATCGGCGAAATTGCGATCGCCGGCCAACGGCGTGAACTCTGTAAACAGAGCATCGGTGTAGTCGCAGCAATGCGGCCGGTCCTGGTGCCGCGCGACCTGGCACTTCTGCCAGGGCGACAAATCCCGATAAAGATCCTCAAGCATGGTCGCCGCCTTGCGGTCCAGCGCACCGGCTTCTTCTTCGACGTCAAGCCCCTCGCCAGCCCGTGCCATGGCGCGCAACTCTTCGGCCTTGCCCTCGATTTCAGCCAGGGGTTTCTCAAAATCGAGATAGTTTGTCATGCTCGCGCTCCGTTTGATCTCCGGATATAGTGAATTTCCTGAGAGGTCCAACACTCTGCAGCCTGCGGACGCGCCGCAAACTCAGCAAGATTCGTCATCTCGTCGCATGTCATAACCGCCATATGACGACGAATTACGAATCCCGCCTGAGACGTGTCATACGCTATATCCACGACAATCCGACCGGAGATCTGTCGCTGGACCGGCTGGCCGACGTGGCCGCCTTGTCACGCTTTCATTTTCACCGCGTCTATCGCGCGATGACAGGTGAAACCTGTGCGGAAACGGTGCGCCGGGCGCGCCTCTACCGGGCATCGCACCTTCTGACACAGACAGATCTCCCACTCGCTGAGATCGCGCATCTCACAGGCTACGACAACTTCCAGAGTTTCAATCGCGCGTTTCGCGGCCTGTTCAGTCAGACGCCGACCGTGTTTCGCCAGGCTGGACATACGCGTGAGATGACATTCACACTTACCATAGGAGACTCCGACATGCCACGAGTTGAAGTACGAGACATTCCTGCAGCGCGCCTTGCCAGCCTACCACACTCAGGCGCCTACAACACGATTGGCAAGGCTTTCGAACAGCTCAGCGCCACATTCGCCGCCCGGGACCTGCTTAAAGACGTGCAGGGCCTGGTGGCAATCTACTACGATGACATCGGCGCCGTCGCAGAAGACGAACTGCGGTCTGCCGCGGCGTTTGTGGTTGGCGACGATCTGGAAATGCCCGAAGGCATCGAGGAAATCCGAACCGGTGCCAGGCGCTGCGCGGTTCTGCTGCATGAAGGCCCCTATTCCGGCCTGCCTGAGGCCTGGGCGTCCGTGTACCGGACGTGGTTGCCCGATTCCGGAGAAACACCAGCCCACGCGCCTCCGTTCGAGATTTATCTCAATGATCCGCGCAACACGCCACCACAAGACCTGCGCACGGAAATCTGCGTGCCTCTCGTCTGAGGACCGGTCAGCCGCCTGCAGGCCAGAGCACGGGCACCAGGGTCGCAACCAGAAGCAGTGCCATCGTCACGTTAAACGCGCGCAAGCGTGCCGGATTTGTGAGAACGCGCCCGATCTGTTGGCCCAGCGCCGTCCAGCTTGTCGTGCTGACGCCAGACATCAGAACATAGGTGCCCGCCACGATCAGGATCGCGGGCAGGTCACGGCCAGTGGCATACAACGTGATCGCCGTCAGCGCCATGGACCATGCTTTCGGATTGACCCATTGAAAGGCTGCCGATTGCAGAAATGTCAGCGGCTTGCCCCCGGCCTCGGCCTGCCCCGGGGGTGCGGCATGCGCGATTTTCCAGGCGAGATACAGCAGGTAGACGACGCTCAGCACTTTGAGGATCGTCAGGCTTGGCGGCCAAAGCTCGAACACGCGCATCATCCCCAAACCCACAACCACGACCATTGCAGGCATCCCAAGCCCGATGCCCAGCATGTGCGGGACCGTCCTGCGAAAGCCGAAATTGGCGCCCGACGCCATCAACATCAGGTTGTTGGGCCCCGGCGTGATCACCGTGGCAAAGGCAAAGACAAAGAGCGCGGCAAGAAGATCGTAGGTCATGACCGCAACCATCTGAGAATTTCGGCGACGTGAAATTGCTTTTCTTTGCAATATGCAATTATTTTTGCAATTTTTGCCGTAAATGGATCAGATTAATCAGCATATATTGCGTGAACTGGAACGCAATGGCCGGATCAGCAACCTCGATCTGGCGGACAGGGTGGGTTTGTCGCCCTCGGCCTGTCTGCGCCGCGTGCAGGATCTTGAACGTCGAGGGGTGATCACCGGTTACCGCGCGCAGCTGAACCGCGCGAAACTGGGCACCGGCTTTGTCGCCTATGCCACGGTCGGCCTCAATTCCCACACCAAGGCCAGTCAGGTCGCTTTCGAGAGGGCGATGGACATCGCTCCGGAAGTCGTTGAATGCCACAATATCACCGGCGCGGTCGAATACCTGCTGCGCATCGAGGTCGCAGATCTACCCGCCTACAAGGCCTTTCACACCGACATCATCGGTGTTTTGCCGCAAGTCAATTCGATCACATCCTACGTTGTGATGGGCTCGCCCAAGGACGCACGGGCCTGACGCGCGACTGTGGTGTGCGGACCGAAAAACGGCGCAGTGCCTTTGAAGACACCGCGCCGTTGACCTGGCTCAAATCCGAATCCGGCAGCGCTTTGCGAGAACCCGTGCGTCAGGTTTTCATGAAACGCCCAGGGCTCTCAAACCCTGCCCTTCCAGGGCACCAGCCAGTTTTCCATCTTGCGCATACCGACCTCGATGGCAAAGCCGATCAAGCCGATCACGATGATGCCGACGATAATCACATCTGTCTGCTGAAACTTCGAGGCTGACACGATCATCTTGCCCAGTCCGACATTCGCCGCGACCAGTTCAGCAGCGACAACCGTGCCCCAGCACACCCCCATCGCGACCCGCGCACCGGTAAAGATCTCCGGAAGAGAGTTGGGTACAATGACGCGGCTCAGAATCTGCCATTTGGATGAGCCCAGCGAATAGGCTGCATGCACCTTGGTGATTGCCACGCCGGACACACCGGACCGCGCCGCAATGATCATGATCCACAAAGCGGCCAGAAACAGCAGCACAACCTTGCCCGTCTCACCGATCCCGAACCAGATTATGATCAGCGGAATAAGTGCCAGCGGCGGAACGGGCCGCATGAATTCCACGATCGGATCGAACCAGCCGCGCGACCAGCTTGTCAGACCCATCGCGTAACCGATCGGAATACCGATCAGGGCTCCGATAAAAAACCCCAGAAGCACCCGTTGCAGCGAGTATCGCGTGTGCTGCCACAGCGTGTATCCCTGATAACCCTCCCGGTTCAGTTCGAAAAACCGCTCCAGAACGATTTCAGGCGAAGGAAGGTACAGCCGGGGCATCCGCAAGCCCGTGGCCGGCGTGAACGTCGGCGTGCCCTTGTCGGTCAGACCGATTTCACCTTCGGCAATCGTAATCTTCTGTCCCGGTTCGACCGGCTGCCCGTTCAGTGCGATTATCCGGGATCCGTCCGCCTTCGACACTTCGTCGTTTTTCCAGACATTTACGACCTCAAAGGCATAGCGTGCCATCACCTCACTGTCGTTCTTCGCAAACCCGTCACCTGGTTCGACCTCGACAGGATCCGGCGCTTTACCAGCGTTTCCCTCTGCATCCCGGGTCAGCTGAATGTCCTCGCGATGCACAGTGATGGTCACCGTTGCGTCGTCTGTCGAACCATCTTCCAGCTCGGCTGTATAGGTGAACGACATTTCACCGAGGAAAGGACCCGGCAACTTCGGCAAGGGTACGGTCGAGTTGGTGAATGCCACCCAAAGCCAGAACAGCGTGACGACCGACAGAACGGACGCGATGCGGTTGGCCTTGACCGCGCTTTCGTCGCCAAACTTGACCGTCTTGTGAGAGTTGAGGCCACCAAGCTCGAAAGATGCCGGAATGAGGCGCTTGACGATGAGAAACGTGACGAAGAACGCGCCAAAAAAAAGCCCGAGAACAAGTAGCCCTGTCATGCTTCTGCCTCCACGCGTCCCATGATTTCTTCTTCCATGTTCCAGATCATTTCGAGGATCTCCTCACGCCGCGTGCCGAACTCGGGATGCTTTTTGACTTCACGCAGATCTGCGTTCACCCCCAGATCGGCAAACGGCAAACGGTACTCCTTGTGAATACGGCCCGGCCGCGGCGCCATCACCAGCAGACGTTCACCCAGAAGCAGCGCCTCTTCCACCGAGTGGGTGATCAGAATGATCGTCTTGCCGGTCTCCTTCCAGAGCTTCAGCACCAGTCCCTGCATCTTCTCGCGCGTCAGCGCGTCAAGCGCGCCCAGCGGCTCGTCCATCAGGATCACATCGGGATCATTGGCCAGACACCGCGCCAGTGCCACACGCTGCTGCATGCCGCCAGACAGTTCGTAAGTCGCTTTCTCCTTGAAGTCCTGAAGCCCGACCACCTCCAGCAGGTGGTCCACATGTTCCATGTACTGGGATCTGGACTGTCCCTTCATGCGCGGTCCGAAACTCACATTGTCGCGCACGTTCATCCACTCAAAAAGCGCCCCCTGCTGAAAGACCATGCCGCGTTCCGCATCAGGCCCCTCAACGTTGTGGCCGTTCAAAACAATATGCCCCTCCGTAGGGGCGAGAAACCCTGCAACGATGTTCAGCAACGTTGTCTTGCCGCAGCCCGAAGGCCCGAGCACACTCATGAGTTCACCGGATTTCAACTCAAGTTCCACGTCCTTGAGCGCCTGCACATGGCCACCGCCCGGCAGATCAAATCGCATCGAGATCGTGTCGATATGAAGTGTCGACATACCCGCCCCCGTTTCTGTCTGAATAAAATCGCCGCGGATCTTGGAAGATCCGCGGCCGGACTCGCCCGTGGACGAGTTTAGTTGGTTGCTGGCTTAGCCTCAGACAAAGGGTCTGTGTTGACGTTTTCGTCGTAAGACGCCTTGGCCGCATCAATCGATCCAGCCGACACGAAAACATCCGCAACGCCCTTCATGAATTCCTGTGCGCCGCCGCCAAGCCACTTTTCGCCAAGCTGATCACCGACCGCCGGAAACACGAACGTGCTGATCGTCGCCATCGTGTCCTCTTCCGACATACCGGCATCCTTGGCGATCACCGGCAGCATCTCTGCATGGTTGGCTTCGTCAGCCCACATGGCGTTTGCTTCCGCCGTGACGGCAAGGAATTTCGCCACCGTGTCGCCGTTCTCTGCCACAAAGGATGCGGGTGCCGACGTGACGTCAAACACCAGAATACCCAGTTCTTCCTTCTCCGCGCCTGTCAGCAGCGTGTTGCCGCTTTCCTTCATCCGGCGCAACGCGCCACCCCAGCCGCACGCCATGTCGACCGCACCTTGTGCCAGCGCCGCCTGGCCCTCTGCGGGCGCCATGTCTACCACTGTCAGGCTGTCAAGCGGCACACCGAAATGATCCATCTGCTTGAGAAAGCCATAGTGAGCAGCTGTTCCAAGAGGCACGGCAACCTTCTTGCCTTCAAGTTCGCTGGTGCTGTCCTTGTCGATCTCCAGCGCGGCGGACACGACGCAGTTGTCATTGTCCGAGTAGGACACGGCCACATCGACAACCTGCAGGTCCTGTCCGGCCGAGGTGGCGACCACGAAAGGCGGCACGCCCTGGCTCACGCTCATATGCACATCGCCCGACGCCATTGCCGCGCTCATTGCGGTACCGGTATCGAAGCTGACCCAGTTGACCGTACCGCCCAGCGCTTCGTCATACATGCCGGTTTCCTTGGCGAACTGGAACGGCATCGGCCACTCCAGAAAGTAACCAACGGTGATATCTTCGGCGCTGGCCTGCACACCGGCAACGACCGCGACGGCGGCGACGGCCGACATCAGATGCGATTTCAGTTTCATGTGTCTTTCTCCCTATGTCTTTTTTACCTGCTTGCCGGGCAAGGTGAGTGTCCGAAGGGACTGTCATTCGCTCCCCGGCAAGGGCTGCGCGCCATCCGAGCCGATTCTGAACCGTCGTTCAATGTTTTTGTTGCATCTCCAGGGTCGACCAGGAGACCGCTTTTGCGTTTTACGAAAGCACTTTTTCGCGATTTCGTGCCATTTTGCAGATTTAGGACCAAAAATCTGTGGTCTTGCGCATGGATTTGGCACTATGGATTGCCATGAACTGGCCCTACTGAATCATGGTGCAAAAGGGCCTTTAGAGCGCTATATTCCGACGCCAGAACAACTGAAAAAGTGCTGTCTTGCGGCACGTTTTTGCGTCTGGCCTGACTTCAAGGAGCATTCCATGGACGGCAATCTTCTGAACGACATCGAAAAGGTGGTCGACGCCGACCGCGCGCATGTCTGGCATCATCTCATCCAGCACAAACCCTTTGAAACCGGTGCGCCCCGGATCATCGTCGAGGGCAAGGGCATGCGGGTCTGGGATCAGCACGGCAAGGAACATATTGATGCCGTCTCCGGCGGCGTCTGGACCGTGAATGTGGGATACGGTCGTGAGCGCATCGCAAACGCAATCCGCGACCAGCTGATCAAACTGCCCTATTTCGCAGGGTCCGCGGGGTCCATTCCCGGCGCGCTTTTCTCGGAAAAGCTGATCTCGAAAATGCCGGGCATGACCCGTGTCTACTATACAAATTCCGGCTCGGAGGCGAATGAGAAGGCCTTCAAGATGGTTCGTCAGATCGCGCACAAACGCTATGGCGGGAAAAAGTACAAGATCCTCTACCGCGACCGCGATTATCACGGCGCGACCATCTCGACCATGTCCTGCGGCGGTCAGGACGAACGTAACGCGCAATACGGCCCGTTCACACCGGGCTTTGTGCGCGTGCCGCATTGCCTTGAATACCGTGCGCAATGGGACCTGTCCGGAGAGGAATACGGTATCGCTGCGGCCAACGCGATCGAAGAGGTGATCCTGGCCGAGGGCCCGGACACCGTTGGCGCACTCTGCCTGGAGCCGGTGACTGCCGGGGGTGGCGTCATTACGCCTCCCGAAGGCTACTGGCCACGGGTACAGGAGATCTGCCGCAAGTACGATGTCCTGCTCCACATTGACGAAGTGGTGTGCGGCATTGGCCGGACCGGCACCTGGTTTGGCTACCAGCACTACGGGATCGAGCCCGACTTCGTGACCATGGCCAAGGGCGTGGCGTCGGGCTATGCCGCGATCGCCTGCTGCGTGACCAACGAGCGCGTGTTTGACATGTTCAAGGAAAACGTCTCGGACCCACTGGACCACTTCCGCGACATCTCGACCTTTGGCGGATGTACCGCCGGTCCCGCCGCCGCCCTGGAAAACATGGCGATTATCGAAGAGGAAGACCTGCTTGAGAACACTGTCAAGATGGGCGACTACATGCTGGATCAGTTCTGGGCGCTCGCTGACAAGCACGCGGTGATCGGGCAGTGCCGTGGCAAGGGGCTGTTCCTTGGGGTCGAGCTTGTGTCCGACCGTGACACCAAGGAACCGGCACCTGAAAAGCAGGTTCAGGCCGTGGTCGCCGACTGCATGACCAACGGCGTGGTAATCGGCGCGACCAATCGCTCGCTGCCCGGCTTCAACAACACGCTGTGTTTCTCGCCAGCGCTGATCGCCACGAAGAGCGACATTGATGAAATAATCGTGGCTGTGGACGGTGCGCTTGGCAGGGTCTTTGGCTGAAGCGTTGCGCGAAACACCCGTGGCGCGGATTTTTGCATCGCGCCACGAACCGCTCGGATGAGGCGCGCGCTTTGTCTTACGTGATGTGGTACGCCCGAGGCAAAACGCACTCGGGCAGGAGACTGCCCAAAGGCCTCTGAAGCACAAAGTGGGGCCGGCACACTGTGCTGGCCCTTTCCCGTTGGCTCGGACCTTATCGTTGAGTGTTCCCCTTCACCGCAGCCGGAGCAGGGAACCCGAAAGCGCGATGCCGAAAGGCCATGCAGGTCCGGCGTCGTTGCGTCAGGCGCGATAGCGACGTTTGCGCGCCAGCCCGGCCAGACCTCCGAGACCCGCAAGCAGCAG
>JBCCHI010000038.1:0-30044 GCA_039028815.1 Pseudomonadota bacterium | reverse complement strand
CTGCGTCGTGATATCCGGCTGGACGCGCTGCTGTCGTTCCGCAGCCAGCTGAATTCACAACTGGAGGCACGCGGCGTCAAACTTTCGGTCAACGATTTCATTATCAAGGCCTGCGCACTGGCCTTGCAGGC
Organism: Pseudomonadota bacterium; assembly: GCA_039028815.1. Taxonomy (GTDB): domain Bacteria; phylum Pseudomonadota; class Alphaproteobacteria; order Rhodobacterales; family Rhodobacteraceae; genus Roseovarius. The sequence continues at coordinate 29,913 of JBCCHI010000038.1, read as the reverse complement.
CGTGCCCGACTGCAATGCGGTCTGGGCGGGCGACCGGGTGCTGAAACTCGGACCATCGGATGTTGCGGTCGCCGTGGCGGTCGATGGCGGACTGTTCACGCCCGTGCTGCGCGATGCGGACAGGAAATCGCTGTCCGCGCTGTCGGCGGAAATGAAGGATCTCGCATCCCGCGCCCGCGACCGCAAGCTCGCACCACAGGACTATCAGGGTGGCAGTTTCGCCATCTCCAACCTGGGCATGTTCGGCATCGACAATTTCGACGCCGTGATCAACCCGCCGCATGGCGGTATCCTGGCCGTGGGCGCGGGCGTGAAAAAGCCGGTGGTCGATGCCGATGGTCAGGTCGGCGTGGCCACGGTGATGTCGGTCACGCTGTCGGTGGATCACAGGGTGATCGACGGCGCGCTCGGCGCGCAGCTGCTGGAACAGATTGTGACCAGTCTCGAAAACCCGATGGTGATGCTGGCCTGAGCCGCCGCACGCCGGACAGCCAGGGCGGCCGGCCTGTCGCACGGACCCTTGCGTGCGGTTTTAACGGATATTTTCGGGCGCATTAACGCACGCTCTAACGGCCCTCCGATGGCCGGGGTGCAAGACCACATCAGCGAAGTGATGTGTGCCCCGAGAGACTGCCTTGCCCCTGATTTTTGATGACCCGATTGATTTCGATTTCATGTGCCGCGCCATCGGCCTGATAGGGTTCAGCCTGTACGTCATAGGGTTTTTCCTGCTCAGCACAGGACGGCTGGACAGCCGGCGCCCGGTCTATTTCAAGCTGACACTCATCGCCGCAAGCTGCCTGCTGGTGTCACTGAGCGTGGATTTCAACCTCAGTGCCGCGATGATCCAGCTGTTTTACGTGCTGATGTCGCTTGGCGCGATCGCGAAACGCCGCGCCCGCGCCTTCGGCCCCTCCGGCGACGGCAGGGATCACGCCACGCTCTACCGAAAGGGCTGAGCCGACGCTCAGGTGCCTCCGCAGGACTGCAACAGCTGATCCATCGTGACCGACGGCTGATCGCAGCCCGCCTCGCCCACGATTCGCGCCGGCACGCCGGCAACCGTCTTGCACGGCGGCACATCCTGCAGCACGACAGAACCCGCGGCGATCCGCACGCAGTTGCCGACGCTGATGTTGCCCAGCACCTTGGCGCCCGCACCGATCAAGACACCGTCCCCGATCTTGGGATGGCGGTCTTCCTCCTCCTTGCCGGTGCCGCCCAGTGTGACGGAATGCAACATCGACACGTTGTCACCCACCACCGCGGTCTCGCCGATAACGATCGAGTGCGCGTGGTCGATCATGATGCCCTTTCCAACCCGCGCAGCGGGATGAATATCAATCCCGAACACCTCGGAACAACGCATCTGAAAGAACCGCGCCATATCAAGCCGGTCCTTCTGCCACAGCCAGTTCGCGACACGGTGCGCCTGAATGGCCTGAAACCCCTTGAAGAACAGCATCGGCAGGATAAAGCGGTCGCAGGCGGGATCGCGATCATAGACCGCCACAATGTCCGCGCGGGCCGCACGCCCCAGTTCAGGGTCGTCGGTATAGGCCTCGTCACAGATCTCGCGCAGGATCTGCTCGGGCATCTCGCTCGAGGCCAGTTTCAGCGAAATCCGGTAGCCAAGCGCCGATTCGTGGGTCTTGTGGTGCAAAATCGACGAATGCGCGAGACCGCCGAGAAGCGGCTCGGTGGTTACGATCTCTTCGGCCTCTGCCTTGATGCGCGCCCAGACGGGATCAAGCTCGGCCAGTTGTGTCTGCGTCTGCTGCATGGCGGGACTCCTACCTGCTTGCTGCGCTATACCAGATAAGCATCATTGGCAAAATGCAATGTGGGGATAAGTGAAAACTTGTGATGGTTCAGATCACACCTGATGAAGTCCGGACCCTGATCGAGGCGCGGCTGCGCGCGCTGGACACCGAAGACAGACTGGGCGCCGCGGGCAAGGCGACAGTGGAACTCGACCAGCAATCAGTGGGACGCCTGTCGCGTATGGATGCGCTACAGACGCAGGCGATGGCGCACGCCACCGGCGCACGCCGCGCGGTGGAACGCCGCCGGCTCGAGGCGGCGCTGAACCGCCTGGACGACGGCGAGTACGGCTTTTGCGAAGCGTGCGGCGAACACATCGCCCCGGGGCGGCTGCGGCTCGATCCTGCGGTGGCGATCTGCATCGACTGCGCGCGCGGTTAAAGCCCTTCGCCTTTGTCCCGAGACATCAGCCTAAGGCGAAAGGCGCGCAGTACCTGAACGATGCGCTGCGTGTCGCGACACTCTGCGTTTCCGGTCTGTCCAGACACGCTTTAGGCGGCACTCAGACGCAATCTGCCAAAGCGGCCCGGCCCGAAACGGGCCGACACCTGGGCCACCTGGATTTCGTAATCCCCCGACAGGGCATCGGCGGCCTGATCGGCCGCGCCATAGACCCAGAGCGGTGCCCCGGTCACGGCCTCCCGCACCAGCGTCTCCCCCTGTACGATCCGCACCGCATAGCGTTCTGTTTCTTCCGCAAGCGGCACGTCTTCCCCGTCCCACCCGTCTCCGTCGCTTCGGGTGCGCCGCACCCAACGCAACACGCGGTCCTCGCCCGGCTGACCGTCCAGGCACAGATGCACCGGCGACAGCGGGCGCAGCCCGATCCCGTCGAAACTCAGTTGCGCAGTCGCAAAACTGGGGTCGTCGATCGGCCGGTCTGCCGGGCCGATGCGGTAATACCGGCTCAGGCCGCGCTTTGGCTCCGGCAGGTCGATCTGATCGGGAGACCCGTCAAGACGCACCACATAGCTGCCCGCTGGCCAGGGCTCATCCGTTTCAGTGCCAAGCTGACCGCGCAGAAGATGACTGACCAGATATGTGTCCGCATCAACAAGCGTCGCGTCCCGGAACTGAACCAGTTCCCAGCCATCCGGACGCCCGTCCCCCACCGCGCACAGATTGGCCCCTCCCAGAAAGGCAAACGCGCTGACGCTTTCAAGCTGACCGCTCAGCATGCGCACCTGAACCGGGGGGCTGCGATCAACCCGCCCGGCCGGAGCGGCCTGCATCGCGGTCTCCAGAACACCCACAGGTGTGCGCGCGTTGACCAGCGTGTTCAGCAGGTATCCCGCATCCTCATCCGACGCATACAGCGCCGCAGATCCCGGCCACGGCTCGGCGGTCACGGCAATATGCGGCGCATGCGGCACCTCATTGCCCCGCATCAATGGCAGATCGAGGAAAAAGGGCGTCAGCGGACCGGGGCGCGTAAAGGGCCGCATTGGCGCAACCGCATCGTCAAAATCCGACAATCGGTAGCTTTCGGGTTCGACGCGGACCGCCTCCAGCTTCTGAACGCCACCCGAGTGTTCAACCCGGTCGACCCGGTAGCGGCCCTGCCCGCCTTTTTCCGGCACCGCGATCACATCGCCCGCCCCCAGGTTCAGCCGCGAGGGCGGCACGGTCAGACGGACCGAATCCGTGGCCAGACGAGATTCCGAAAGCCAGCGTTCCACCGTCTGACGGCCTTCCGACCGGGTCATCGCCAGCGAGATCTCCGAACTCGAAACCGCCTGCGGCGGCCTGTCGGGCAAACGCGCCTCTTCGGCAATGACCTCGAAATCACCGTCAGCCTCGACAAACCGCAGCCTGACCTGACCCGCAAGGTCCACATCGCTTCCGCGTGTGGCCTCCATCACACCGTCAAGTTCCGGGTCGCGCACAACCGTATCGGGGTCGATATCCGCCACCGCGTCCCCACTGCGCATGACAAAACGCAACGCGCCATCGCGTTCCACCGCATCAAATCCGTAGCGCAGGCTGAGCGGCTGCAACGCGCTGCGCGCATCCGACACCTGATCGACCGTATAGCCGCGCACGATGCCGTCCAGCGCCGTGGTGTCGCAGGCCACGATCCCCGCACGCGCGCAGATCTCCTGCACCACCGACGCCAGCGACCGCGCCGACGCGCGCCCGTTCAGCCAGTGTCCCCGCGCATAGTTTTCCCCGTCGCTCCACAATGCGCGATTGTTTGGAAAGGCGGGATAGGGCCGCATGTCCCAGGCCCAGTAATAGGCGTGCTCCATGTCCAGCATGGGCGCGTCATACTCTGTCGATACGGGGTTTGTGTCCGCGTCGGCCCAGTACGAGGTCAGCGCCCTGATGTACTGATGCTGAATGTATTCGTCACGCTGGCCATTCGAGGAATACGGCAGGCTTGATTCCGAGGATTTGGCATCAAGAAACTTGTTGGGCTGATTGGTGCCCTTGTCGACCGTGGCGCAGCCGAACTCATCGACCCAGGCGCCATCGAATTGCGGTCCACGCAGCGACTCGGGGTCATGCGCCGAAAACACCTGCGCCACGGCGCCATTGGGCCAGTGCAGTTGTTTGCGCGTTGCCAGCCATTGCGGCCGGCGGTCGGGGGGCGAACAGCTCATGATGCCGCTCTCGCCGAAAATCATCACTTCCCGCACCTGGTCGATTGTCTCACCCACCAGAGCAAGACGCCGGGCGCGACCGGCATCGAGAGGGCGCGCGCCCTCCACCATCGAGCGTACCCATTCAGCGCCCGCGCGCGTCTTGCCCGCGCCGCGTCCGCCCATCACGACCCACGTGGTCCAGTCTCCGTCAGGCGGGATCTGATGATCCAGCGCCCAAAGCTCGAACAGATATGGCAGCGACAGAATCTCTCCGTCCTCAAGACTGTCCAGAAACTCCCTCTGCGTTTCTGGCCCGTCTGAGACGAGCCAGTCTATGTCTGACCTTATCTTTGGCTTCGGCGAGGTCGAGACCGTAGGATTTGTGGATACCAAGCTCTCGCTTTTCCCGTGTGACAAGTTGCGCCTCCGCTTCCATCGCGATCTTCAGCCATTGCCGGATTTCCGTCGTGGCCTTCATCGCGTTCTTCAACTCGCCGAATTCGCCTGCCTTGATCCGCGCATACATGCCGTCGAGCTCGCAGCGCATGTCCGCAAGCTGCCGCTGAAGCGAGTCGATGGATGTGGTCAGCCCGCTGGGCTCGTCACTGATCGTGATCAATGGCATGTGGGGGACAGCCCCTCTCCGATAAACTTGCAATTCGTCGTGTCGGCGACGCCCGAGCCCTGTTCGGACGCAGCACAAGTTCATTCGGAAAGTGTTAAGGGTTCCCGATCAGGGCGCGCGTTGGGGCACGGCCCCCGCATCTACTGGTTCCCCGCAGCCCGTTCCAGCGCGCGATAGGCGGCAACGTTCCGGTTATGCTCATCAAGCGTTTCGGCAAAGTTATGCCCGTCGCGCGGATCCAGCGTTTTGGCCACAAAGTAGATCATTTCGCTCTCCGGCGGTTGCACCGCGGCCAACAGACTGTCTTCGCCCGGATTAGCAATTGGCGTCGGTGGGAGACCATCAATAACATAAGTATTATAAGGGGTTGCACGGCGCAATTCGCTCTGGCGCAACCCGCGCCCCAGGACACCCTGACCGCGCGTGATCCCGTAAATCACGGTGGGGTCCGTCTGCAGCCGCATCCCGCGCTCCAGCCTGTTGGTGAACACGCTGGCCACCTGAGGACGTTCGCTGGCCAGACCGGTTTCCTTTTCGATGATCGACGCAAGAATGAGGGCCTCTTCCGGGCTTGCAATCGGAATATCGGGATCGCGCGCAGCCCACGCCGCGGCCAGCAGCGCAGCCTGCGCGGTCTGCATACGGCTCAGGATATCGTCGCGCCCGTCGCCGGCGCTGAATTCGTAGCTGTCAGGCGCAAGACTGCCCTCGTCGGGAATGGCCGCGACCTCGCCATCCAGCGCATCAATCTTGTTCAGGACATTGACCACCTGCCAACTGGTTACACCCTCGGCCAAAACAACATTGTAGCGCGTATCCGTGCGCGCGCGGACCTCGGTGTACGCCTCCGGCGTCGGATCCTCGTCGAAAGGATCGAACTCGGCGCGCTCCACAAAATCCAGCGTTACCGGATCAAGTTCGCGCACCTCCACCTCGGCGGAATTCACGCCGATGCGATAGATCACCTGCGTGCCGCAGGTGCTGGCACCGCCGCGCGTGATCAAATCCGTGATCTCGGCCATGCTGGCGCCTTCGGGAATCAACCAGCTTCCCGCCTTCAGCTGGCGTGTCTTGTCCGCGTAATCCGCCCCCATCCGCAATATGGCGCCGCTGGTCACAGCCCCCTCTTGCTCAAGCTCGCTGGAAATCCTGCGCATTGTCGACCCGCCGGGCACCTGCAGGCACATCGGTTCCTGCAAAGGGCCAGCCGTCGTGTACTGGCTTTGCCCCCAAAGCACCGCTCCTCCGAGCAGAAAGATCACAACCACCAGCAAGGTCAGGAAATTCGACGTGATATGCCGCCACATCAGCGCGGCGCCCCGACGCACAGGCAGGCATTCGTACCGCCGAATCCAAAGCTGTTGGACAGCGCGACCCCGATCTCGCGGTCATGCCTTGCGTTGGGGGCAAGATTCAGTGCCGATTCAACGGCAGGATGATCAAGATTGATGGTCGGCGGCGCGACCTGATCGCGAACAGCGAGAATGGTAAAGATGGCCTCGATCGCCCCGGCCGCCCCCAGAAGATGCCCGGTCGAAGACTTTGTGGAACTCATCGTGGCGTTGGCCGCATCCTCGCCCAGCAGCCGCTCGACCGCATGCAACTCGATCGTATCCGCCATGGTGGAGGTCCCGTGCGCGTTTATGTAGTCGACATCCGCGGGCGAAAGCCCGGCATGTCCCAGGGCATTCTTCATCGCGCGCAGCCCGCCATCGCCATCCTCGCTCGGGGCGGTGATGTGATAGGCATCGCCTGAAAGACCATAGCCCAGGATTTCGGCATAGATCCTCGCGCCGCGCGCGCGCGCATGTTCATATTCCTCCAGAACGACCACGCCAGCGCCTTCGCCCATCACAAAGCCGTCGCGATCAACATCGTACGGACGGCTCGCGCGCTGAGGGTCATCCGCGCGCTTGGTGCTCAACGCCTTGCACGCGTTGAACCCGGCGATACCGATCTCGCAGATCGCGGCCTCCGCACCGCCGGCCAGCATGACATCGGCATCGCCGAACGAGATCAGCCGCGACGCATCGCCAATCGCATGTGCGCCCGTAGAGCAGGCCGTGACGACCGCATGGTTGGGCCCCTTAAAGCCGTAGCGGATGCTCACCTGTCCGGAAATCAGGTTGATCAGCGCTCCGGGGATAAAGAACGGGGACACCCGTCTCACGCCCCTGTCCCGGATCAGCAAGGTGGTCTCCTCGATGGATCGCAGCCCGCCGATGCCTGACCCGATCATGACACCCGTACGCTCGCGGCTGTTCTCGTCCTCGGGCATCCATCCCGCGTCACGAACCGCCTGTTCGGCTGCGGCCACCCCGTAAAGAATGAAATCGTCGACTTTGCGCTGCTCTTTGGGTTCCATGTAGGCATCGGCATCGAATGTGCCGTCGCTGCCATCCCCACGCGGCACTTCGCACGCATATTTCGTGGCCACATTCACCGGATCGAAGCGGGTGATCGTGCCCGCTCCGGATTGTCCGTCCAGTATCCTGCTCCAGCTCTGCTCGACACCCGATGCCAACGGGGTCACAAGGCCAAGGCCAGTGACGACGACACGACGCATGCGCTGCCCCCTCTGTTTGTCTTTTGCCGCTCTTACCGCTTCTTGGGCCCGATGAGCAAGAGCAACCCCGGCCGCCGGAACCGCCTGAGCGCCGTACAGCCAAACCGCCTGCCCCCGGCCGGACCGTCCGTCGCGCCCCGGCACCATCCGGAGGCACGGAACGGCACCGCAGTGAAACGCCATCCCGCCCCGCAGCCCGGCGCATCCGCACGCGGATCACGAAACGACGCAGGCCCGCAAAAGAAAACCCCCGCCAGACGGCGGGGGATTGTTCAAAGACGCGAAAAGACGGATCAGGAGGCGTCAGAGATAAATTTTACAGCGTCGCCAAAGGTCTGGATGGTCTCGGCTGCATCATCCGGAATCTCAATGCCAAACTCTTCTTCGAACGCCATCACGAGTTCTACCGTATCAAGGCTGTCCGCGCCGAGGTCGTCGATGAAGGACGCATTTTCAGACACCTTGTCCTCTTCAACGCCCAGATGCTCCACAACGATCTTCTTAACGCGGTCTGCGATATCGCTCATGTTCTCTTCCTCATCTTGATGCGGGCCATGGCCCGGTCATTTTGCTTGCGCGTGGCTTTTCATGCTCTCGCGCGCCGGATACACCCGGCAGTCCGCAACGCTCGCCCCCTCGCGATCTGCGCCGCCTATAGCACAACATTCCGCATAGGCAAACGCTTTCGCGGGCCGGAGAAAAACAGCCTCCGCCCCGGCAACTTACAACATTGCCATCCCGCCATTCACATGCAAGGTGCTGCCCGTGACATAGCCTGCTTCATGGCTCGCCAGATACAGAACGGCCGCCGCGATGTCTTCCGGCTGACCAATCCGGGCGGCAGGAATCTGGGCGTTGATCTTGGCTTTTTGCTCGTCGTTCAGCTTGTCCGTCATCGGCGTCGCCACAAACCCGGGCGCCACGACATTGGCCGTTATACCACGGCTCGCCACCTCGTAGGCGATTGATTTTGTCATGCCGACAAGACCCGCCTTGGACGCCGCATAATTCACCTGCCCCGGGTTTCCGGTGGCCCCCACAACCGAGCTGATCCCCACGATACGTCCCCACCGGGCCTTCATCATGGGACGGATCACGCCGCGGCACAGACGCATGGCCGCGGTCAGGTTCAGGTCAATCACGCTCTGCCATTCGTCATCGGACATCCGCATGAAGATCTGATCGCGCGTGATGGCCGCGTTGTTGACCAGAATATCGACACCGCCCATCGCATCCACGGCCTGTTTGGGCAACGCGTCCACGGCCTCCGGATCACCCAGATTGCAAGGCAGCACAATCGCGCGCTCGCCCAGTTCTCCGGCGAGCTGTTCAAGCGGCTCCAGCCGGGTGCCCGACAGCGCAACCTGCGCCCCGGCGTCGTGCAGCGCCCTGGCGATTGCCCCGCCAATGCCGCCGGATGCGCCCGTGACCAGCGCCCGCTTTTCCGTCAGATCGAACATTTCAGGCTCCTTCCTCTGCGGCCAGCGCAGCCACTGCCGCCTTTACATCATCCGGCGTTCCGACAGCGCGCACGGCCATGTCCCGGCTGGTGCGCCGCACCATGCCGCTCAATGCCTTGCCCGCACCGATCTCCCAGACCTCGTCCACGTCGTGGGCCGCCATGAACAGCACCGACTCGCGCCAGCGCACCGCGCCTGTCACCTGTTCGACGAGAAGCGAGCGTATCACCGCGGGATCGCGCACGAGGTCTGCCCGGACGTTCGACACAAGCGGCACGCGCGGCTCGTGAAAATCCACCTGTCCGAGCGCCTGCGCCATGGCCTCGGCCGCGGGCTGCATCAGCGCGCAGTGAAAGGGCGCACTGACCGGCAACAGCATGGCGCGTTTCGCGCCGCTCTCTTTGGCCAGTTCAACCGCCCGGTCCACGGCCCGTGCGTCACCGGAGACGACCACCTGTCCGGGATCGTTGTCGTTCGCAGCGGCGCAAACGCCGTACTCGCCCGCGCGCGCCGCCACCTTGCGCACCCCGTCGAGGTCAAGGCCGAGAATGGCCGCCATGGCCCCCTGACCCACCGGCACGGCCGCCTGCATGGCCTGACCGCGCAGCCGCAGCAGTCGCGCACAATCGGCCACGCTCAGCGTCTCGGCCGCCGCCAGTGCGGAATATTCGCCAAGCGAGTGACCCGCCACCATCGCCGCGGTTTCGATTCCAACGCCCTCGGCCGTCAGCGCCCGCATCGCCGCCAGCGAGGTGGCCATCAGCGCGGGCTGCGCGTTCTCGGTCAGCGTCAGCGTCTCCTGATCGCCCTCCCAGATCAGCGCGCTCAGCTTTTCACCCAGCGCCTCGTCCACTTCATCGAAGACGGCCTGCGCCGCCGGATAGGCGTCAGCCAGGGCGCGCCCCATGCCCACGGTTTGAGCCCCCTGCCCCGGAAACACGAATGCCTTGCTCATGCCGCTCTCCCTGCCGTCTTACGGATTGACCGGTTCATCCCGCGCGCAACCGCGCGCCGAGGGTCGCATAGCGCGCGCGCCAAGGCTGTGCAACGCCCAAGCACGGCGCAGGTGCCGGCGCGGCGCGATGATCGGCATCGCACGACCGCTGTGCGCAGGCGGCGATTGCCCGGCGCGCAACTTTGCCTAGTTTAGACCCGAGACACGCCAGGAGAGATCCCATGCCGCTCAACAACTCACGCACGCGCTACGGCGCGGTGGCCAAAACCTTTCACTGGCTGACCGCGCTGCTTATCCTGACGGTCATTCCGCTGGGTCTGGTGGCCAACGAGATCGCACACGCGATCAAGGACCCCGACATCGCCACGACAGAGGCCGATATCAGCCGCGCAGCACTGTTGTTTTCACTGCACAAAACCATTGGAATCGCGATTTTCTTCGTTGCTCTGGCGCGGATTGCCTGTGCGCTTGGTCAACCCAAGCCCGGCCTTCTGAACGGCGACAAGCGCTTTGAGGCGCTGGCCGCCGAAACCGTGCACTGGCTGCTTTATGGCTCGCTTGTTCTTGTGCCGCTGTCCGGCTGGATTCACCACGCCGCAACCACCGGGTTCGCCCCGATCTGGTGGCCGTTCGGCCAGTCCCTTCCGTTTGTGCCCAAATCGGAGGCGGTGGCAGAGATCTTTGGCGAAACCCACGTGATCCTGAGCTGGACGCTGGGCGGTGCGCTCCTTCTGCATATTGCGGGCGCGCTGAAACACCATGTCATCGACCGGGATGCCACGCTGCGGCGCATGCTTCCCGGCCGGACAGAGGCAGAGCCCGCGCCGGTCCAGCCAGGACATGCAGGCGCGCTGGTCTCGGCTGTGCTGGTCTGGGCCACAGTGCTGGGCGGTGGCGCGGCACTGGGGTTTTACGCCCCGCTCGGCCACGCGACAGGCACAGACACAACAGAGGCGCACGCCGACGCTGCGAGCAGCGCGGCCCCAGAGGCCCCGGAGGGCACAGAGCTCACGGAGCCCGCAGAGGTCGCTGCAAATGACTGGGTTGTGACCGACGGCACGCTTGGTCTGACACTCCAGCAGATGGGGACTGACATGTCCGGCGTCTTCGATGACTGGAGCGCTGCCATCTCCTACGAGAACACCGCCGACGCGGAGGGTCTGCACGGCCGTGTTGACGTCACGGTCACGATCGCGTCGCTCAGGCTCGGATCGGTCACTGATCAGGCCCTTGGTTCGGACTACTTCGATGCCGCGACCCATCCGAAAGCGCAGTTCACCGCGGATATCGTGCGCGACGGCGACACCCACGTCGCGCAGGGCACGCTGACCATCAGGGGCAATGCGATGCCGGTTGAACTTCCGTTCACGCTGACACTCGATGGCGACACGGCCACGGCCTCGGGTGAGGTGCGCGTGGACCGGCGCGATTTCGGCATCGGCGCGCAGGAGACCGCAAATGTCGGGGCCGACGTCACGATCCGCTTCGAACTGACAGCGATGCGCGCCAGCGGCGCACCCGACGCCGGCGCGTCCAGCGCCAGCGCCGGCGATACGAACTGGCGTGTCGACGAGGGGCGCCTTGGTATCGCCGTCACGCAGATGGGATCCGGCATCGAGGGTGACTTTGCGGACTGGACCGCGCGCATCGCGTTCTCGGAAACGCCGGACGCAGACGGGCGCAATGGCTCTGTCCGGGTCGAAACACGGATCGGATCGCTGACACTGGGGTCGGTGACATCCCAGGCTCTGGGCGCGGATTACTTTGACGCGGCCACCTATCCCGACGCCACGTTCGATGCCGTCATCACGCAAACGGATGTCGGTTTCCTGGCCGAAGGCGAGCTGACGATCAAGGGTGTCACCCTGCCCTTCACACTACCGTTTGATCTGGACATCGAGGGCGATCAGGCCACAGCCAGCGGCGAGGTTCGCATCGACCGGCGCGACTTCGGTATCGGTGCGCAGGAGACCGGCAATGTGGGCGCGGACGTTGTTGTTCGGTTCGACCTGATCGCGACGCGTACAAACGGGTCCTGATCGCGCCGGGCACCGCGACGCAGCAGCCTTCGCCCGCCCAGAGCAGAGCCCCGTCGCCCGACCATGGTGGTGTTCTGGCCCGACACCCGGCGCGCCGATTCGCGGCGCAAAAGCGCTAGCCGCCTGCTGCTGTCCGGCTGGCGGGCCACTGGGGGCGGCGACTGGGGGCAAAAAAAAGGCCCGCAGGGGCGCGGGCCTTTCCGTCAGGTCAATTCCGGATCCGGGGACCGGTCACTCGGCCTTGCCGGCTTCGATCGAAATGATGATGTTCATGCCGTCGCTGACAGCAGGCGCCGCACCACCAAGGTCGAAATCGGATCGCAGGATTTCCGCGGTCGCGTTGAACCCGACCCAGGGCTTGCCGGACATGGGGTTGTCGCCGATCTTGGTCATCACCGTGTCCAGAGTCACCGGTTTTGTGATGCCGTTGACCGTCAGATCCCCGGTGATCAGCGCCGAGGTGTCTCCGGTCACGTCGATACTTGTCGAGGTAAAGGTGATCAGATCACCATCTGACGCGCCAAAGAAATCATCGGCCATGAAGTGCTCGAACCGCGCGTCCCATCCGGTAAACAGCGAGGTCACGGGCATCGAGACGGACACGCTGGACCCGGCGGGATCCTCGGCATCGAACATGATTTCGCCCTCAAAGCCGGAAAACATGTTGTAGGTGGTCGAGAACCCCAGGTGGTTGTAGGAAAAAACCACCTGACTGTGGCTGGGATCGAGCGTGTAGCGTTCTGCCGCGGCGAAGGCGGTCGTCGAAAAGAGTGTTGCAGCACCAAGCGCGGCTGCGAAAGTGAAGGTCTTCATCGGGATCATCCTGTCGATAAACACTGATATCCTGAACATGGCGCGTTCAGATCGCAGTGCAACCGCCAGAACCGAACATACTCTGTGTGGAAGTGAACAAGCGGACATCTGCCGCCCGCCAGACCGGTGAACCTCAGGGTTTCGCGGTCATCGCGGCCTTGACCGCCCCTTCGACCTCGGCGCTGCCAAGCGGCATTTCCAGCACCAGCACACCATTGGCGTCGTTGGCGCTGAGATGCCGGTTCTTCACCGACACATCATGCAGATCGTCCAGATGGTACGTGGCCTTGAGACGCGACCGTCCCTTGGCGTCGTATTCATAGACGCGCAGCTGACGCTTGGCCGGGTCGACCTCCAGTCCCGGGACGGCCTGACCGGCGTTCAGTCCGTTGAACAGCAGCAGCGCACCGCCCACCATGCCCAGCGATGCCGCCAGCTTGATCAGTCGCGACGCGGAATCCTCGGCCGGAACCATCCACATGCCAACCGCGGCCAGACAAAGAGCCGATGCCGCACAGGCAATGATGAACCGGCGTGCGCCATCCGACGGCACGTCATTCGTCTGATTGCGATTATCCTTCCGTGCGCCCCTTGCCCGCTTTGACTTTGCGGTGGTGTGTGCACTCATGTCCGACATGCTCATCTCTCGATCCTTGCTCGCCTGTACTGCCCGCGCCTGTTCTGCGCGTGTTGATTGAGGTGCAGGGTGCGCAGGGATCGCGTCGAAAATGGGGCAAGTCTTCGGCAATATCCGGACAGATCCTGCTGCTCTGCCGCGGTGACGAGGCCCCATATCGCGGCGGCGGGTAGTGCTTGCGCGGTGACATGATCCGGTGTAAGGGGCGGCTTCCCCCGCACGGATGCAACGCGCAGTCTCTCGTGGACGGGTCGCGGGGGGTCAGACCCGCCTTTGAAATGCGCCCAGACAGAAGTGGAAATACCATGCCTCTTTACGAGCATGTCTTTATATCGCGTCAGGATCTGTCCAACACGCAGGCCGAAGGGCTGGTGGAGCACTTTGGCACGGTCCTGTCCGACAATGGCGGTACGGTGGTCGAGTCCGAATACTGGGGCGTCAAGACCATGGCCTACAAGATCAACAAGAACCGCAAGGGCCATTATGCCTTTCTGAAGACGGACGCGCCGTCTCAGGCCGTGCAGGAAATGGAGCGTCTTATGCGCCTGCATGACGATGTCATGCGTGTGCTGACAATCAAGGTGGATGCCCACAGCGAAGGCCCCTCGATTCAGATGCAGAAGCGCGAAGAACGTGGCGAACGCCGCGAGCGTCGCGGCTGAGCGGCTCAGGAAAGGATTGTAAACCATGGCAACAAAACCATTTTTCCGTCGCCGCAAGGTGTGTCCCTTCTCGGGCGAGAACGCCCCGAAGATTGACTACAAGGATACGAAACTGCTGCAGCGCTACATCTCTGAGCGCGGCAAGATCGTCCCGTCGCGCATCACGGCCGTGTCCGCCAAGAAACAGCGCGAACTGGCCCGTGCGATCAAGCGCGCGCGCTTTCTGGCGCTTTTGCCCTACGCCGTGAAGTGAGGATGTGACAATGCAGGTTATTCTTCTCGAACGCGTTGCGAAACTGGGTCAGATGGGCGACGTCGTTGACGTCAAGCCCGGATTTGCGCGCAACTATCTTTTGCTTCAGGGCAAGGCGCTGACCGCGTCGAAAGCGAATATCGCGGCGTTTGAATCCCAGAAAGCGCAGCTTGAGGCGCGCAATCTGGAATCCCGGCAAGAGGCCGAGGACATGGCGTCGCGTCTGGACGGCAAGCAGTTCATCGTGATCAGGCAGGCGTCGGATGGCGGCAACCTCTATGGATCGGTCAGCACGCGGGACGCGGCCCAGGTCGCGACCGAGGACGGCTTCAGCGTCGATCGCAAGCAGATCGTTATCCGTCAGCCGATCAAGACGCTTGGTCTGCACCCGGTCGAGGTGCATCTGCACCCGGAAGTCGAGGCCGTCATCACGCTCAATGTCGCGCGCTCTGCCGAAGAGGCCGAGTTGCAGGCGTCCGGGCGGACGATTCAGGAAGTGGCGGCCGAAGAAGACGAGGCTGCGGATTTCGAGATTGCCGAGCTGTTCGACGACATCGGCGCCGCGGCATCGGACGATGCCGATCTTGCGGACGCGGTCGAAGAGGTTCTGCCCGTCGAAGAGGCTGCTGTCGAAGAGGCCTCCACCGAAGACGACGCCTGATCCGCTCCCCATCAACACGGAAAAGCCGCCCCCGTCCGGGGCGGCTTTTGTCATTTGCCGGCCCGGCTGAACCACCGGACCGGAGCGCGCCGGGGCGTCAGTCTTCCAGCGCCTCGACCGCCTTCTCGAGCGTTTTTTTGTCGACTTCCTTTTCCGTGACCTTCGCCTGTTCGGCGATGTGGTCGATCACCTTGTCCTCAAAGATCGGCGCCCGGAGTTGCTGTCGCATCTGCGGGTTTTTCTGAACGAATTCAAAGAATTCGCGCTCTTGGCCCGGATACTGGCGCGCCTGCTCCATCACGGCCTGCGTCATTTCCGCATCGCTGACCTCGACCTCCGCCTTCTGACCCATTTCCGCCAGAAGCAGGCCCAGCCGGACCCGGCGTTCCGCCAGTTTGTTGTGTTCGTCCGTCGGCTCGATCTCCGGGTGATCGTGATCCTTCACGTCGGGGTTTTCTTCGTGCCAGAGCTGATGCGCGATCTGGTCCGCTTCGATCTTGACCATGCTGGGCGGCAAATCAAAGTCGACAAGCTTGTCCAGCGCGTCCAGCAGTCCCCGTTTCATCACAGACCGCGCCGCGCCCGCATATTCCTGACCCAGCCGTTCGGAGATCTGTGTCTTGAACGCATCGAGCGATTCCGCGCCATACTTTTCGGCCAGCGCATCGTCTATCTTGGCCGGAACGGGTTCCTTGACCTCTTTGATCGTGCAGGTGAATTCTGCGTCCTGCCCGGCCAGGTTTTCGGCCTGATACTCTTGCGGGAAGGTCACGTTCACGATCTTTTCGTCGCCGGCCTTCACGCCGACAAGCTGCTCTTCAAAACCGGGGATAAAGCTGCTGGAGCCCAGCACCAGCGGATAATCCTCGGCGCTTCCCCCATCGAAGGGTTCACCGCCCACGCGCCCGATGAAATCAATCACGACCTGATCGCCATCCTTGGACTTGCTGCCCTTGCGGCGCGCCTTGAAGTCGCTGGTGTTCTTGGCGAGGTTTTCAAGCGCCTCGGTCACATCGGCGTCGGCCGGTTTGACCAGAAGCCGCTCGATCTTGACCTTGGACACATCAAGTTCGGGGATCTCGGGCAAGGCCTCATAGGTCATTTCGACCTCGACATCCTGACCAGGCTTCCAGTCTTCGCTCTTCATCTTGACGGCAGGCTCCATCGCCGGCTTTTCGCCCTTTTCCTCGAAATGCGCGCTGATCGCGCCGTCGATGATTTCCTGCAGGGCTTCACCCAGCACCCGCTCGCCAAACTGCTTTTTCAGCAGCGGCAGCGGGACCTTGCCCTTGCGAAAGCCTTTCATCTCGATATCGGGCTGCGCGTCCTTGAGCTTGTCCATGACCTTGTCATCCAGCTCCTGCGCGGTGAGCATGATGTCGTAGCCGCGCTTGAGACCGTCATTCAGTGTCTCTGTGACCTGCATCGTCGTCCTTCCATTGCATAAGGGCCGCAGAGGCGTCTGCGGCGGTCAGAATTCCCGCCCTTCTAGGTGCGGCACTGTCCGCGTGCAAGCGGGTTCTGAGCCTGAAAACCGGCCCCAAATCCTCTTGAGCCGAAGGCCCGTCACCGCCTCTTGCCCCGTGTCCGGCCCGGGCGTTCCGGCGGCGGTGCAACGGCGTGTCGCGCCCGCTGTCACGGTGTTGGCAGCGCTTGACGTTGCCGGACCGGGTCCGGGCCCGCGCAGTGGCGCCGCGATCTGTGTGGTTCGCGCGCTATCGGCTGGTGCAGGCTTGACGATCATCGGGCCCGCGCGGCGCGTCAGTGTCTGAAAACACAATTTTTTCAAGTGTATGCAGTCAATCCCACGCCCCTGACACGGGCGGGCCTGCACACCACGTCGCGGGACCGGATCTTGCGCACACGACAGGCTGTCCCCGGCCCGCCGCGTGGCTGAGACCGGCCCAAACGGCTGCACGGGATGCGCAGCGCCGGGTGGTACCAATGATGCCGCGCGAAAAAGCAGATGCGGACGGAAGGATCAGGCTGTCAGCGGGCCTGTCCCCGGACCCGCTGACAAGGGCGCGGCGCGTGGCCCGTGACACGTGTGGGCAAAGGCGCAGGCGACGGCTGCGATTCGGGTTCGCACCGCCGGGACAGGACGCACCGCTGTGCGAGTGACCGGAACGGGGGGGCGCGCAAAGATTTTCTTATGGAAATTCAGGCACCACGCAGCACGCCGTGCCTGGGCCGTTTACAGGGTGTCCTGCACGGCGGTAACGTCCTGCGCGTGGACTGGGGGCACTGGCATGAGACGATATCTGATCGCTGAGACGGATGAGCGGGGCGAGGTTGCGTGCGTCTGGGTCAGCCGGGACGACACGCGCGAGACGCGGCCGGTGATCCGCTCTCGTGCAATGCTCGCAGATCTTGAAGAATACGAAGTGACCGGTGCTTCGCGTGCTGCTGTCCATGCGTGGTTGCAGTCAAACCTCTGAGCGTCATGTCCACATGTCCGGGCCGTGTCTGAAGTCAGGGCAAAGGGCCCGGATCGCCTGTGCCGCCCTGCCCTGTTCCGCTGGACGCGCGACAGCCATCGGACATTCGATTGCAGCGGGCAAATATCTTTGAAATAGCGTGTTGATCGTGGTGCGATTGCGTCCTGAAGCGTTTCGTGACAAACCCGACTCACAGAGTGTCGCGTAACGCAGTGCATCGTCCTTATGCTGTGCGCCTTTCACCTTCGGCTGGTGTTTCGGGGTAAAGGCGAACGGCGTTGGCATGCTCCGGGATCGGAGGCCGGCCTTTTCGCCCGCCCAGACACACCGGACGACGACACACCGGACGACAAGGACCCGCTTTGACGACAGCGCGCGCTTTCACCGACACGTCGGACATCTGGACACCGGACTGGACCGACACCCCGTTCTGGGAAGAGGATGCCCCGTCGGAGGATCTGACCGGGACCCCTCTGCCGGCCACGGCGGACGTGGTGATCGTGGGTTCGGGCTATACCGGGCTGAACGCCGCGATCGAAACCGCCCGCGCCGGCCGGTCGACCCTTGTTCTGGATGCGGGAGATGCAGGCCAGGGGTGCAGCCGCCGCAACGGAGGCCAGATCAGCACCTCGATCAAGCCGTCCCTGGCCACGTTGACGGCCCGGTTCGGGCCCGAGCGCGCCCGGGCCCTTCGCGACGAGGGCAAGGCCGCGCTGTCCTGGATCGGCCAACGCATAGAACAAGAGGGCATTGCCTGCGATTTTCGCCGCAACGGTCGGTTTCATGCCGCCCACACGCCCCAGATGTATGAGACGCTGGCCCGCGAGGCCGACGTGCTGCGGCGCGACGACGGCACCGAGTCCCATCTCGTGCCGCGCCAGGACCAGCGTCGCGAACTTGGCACCGACGCCTATCATGGCGGTCTGGTTTTTCCGGACCATGCCGCGTTGCATCCGGCCAGGTATCATGCCGGTCTGATGCAGGCCGCAACGGGATCCGGGGCGCAGATCGTGCCCCGGTGCGAAGTGCTGGCGATCGGGCGCGACGGCGCGCTGTTCGAGGTGACAACGTCGCGCGGACCCGTTCGGGCACGCGATGTCATCGTGGCGACCAACGGCTATACCGGCCCGGTCAGCCGCTGGTGGCAACGACGCATCATCCCGATCGGCAGCTATATCATCGCCACCGAGCCGCTGCCCGAAACGCTGGTCGACCAGCTGTTCCCGACCGACAGGATCGCCAGCGACACCTGCAAGGTGGTCTATTACTACCGCGCCTCGCCCGACCGGCGGCGCGTGGTGTTCGGTGGGCGGGTTTCGGCCAGTGAAACGGACACCGCGGCAAGCGGGCCAAAGCTCTATCAGGATATGTGCCGCATTTTCCCCGACCTCCGGGACTATCGTGTTTCGCATTCGTGGATGGGCACGGTGGCCTACACCTTCGATGAACTGGCCCATACCGGCGTGCATGACGGGGTGCATTACGCGATGGGCTATTGCGGCTCTGGCGTGTCGATGGCCAGCTATCTGGGGATGCGCCTGGGTCAGAAGGTGCTTGGGCTGCGGGAGGGGCGCACCGCCTTTGACGATCTGCCGTTTCCGACCCGGCCCTTCTACACCGGCAAGCCGTGGTTCCTGCCGCCGATGGTGGCCTGGTACCGCTGGCGTGATCGAAAACAGTATGAAGGCGCCAGAACCCGGGCCTGAGGCGGTGCGCCTGCCCCGCCTGTTCCGATGTCCCGGGCCGGAGGCCGGGCGCGTCAGGGTGTGCTGACGGGACGGCACCAATCCGCCCAAGCCATTGCAGACACCGGCTGCGCCGCACACCACGGACATCCTGACACGGCCTGCGGGCGGGCCGCGGCCGGGTGACTCATCTGTCACGGCACACTCTGTCGGTCAGCAGGTGCAATGTGACCGGGACGTGCCGCCCGGCGCAGGCGCCCACGGGCCTGGCCGGTCACCGGCCCTGCGCTGAAAATCCGCGACATCAGCCGGGACACCACCGCGCGGTCGCGGGTCGCGCCGCGCTGAACGGCGGTTTTGACCCGAACGCCGCCACGGATCGGTTTTGCGGTTGTCACCGGCGCGCTTTTGGCGTTTCTGACATCATGTGATGAAGTGGTGATCGCGATGTTCATCTCTGGCGCAGACTACCCGACCCTGACGCGCAACATGTTCGGTGCGCCGCGCGACCGGATCGACCCGAGGCTTGCGTCGATGTACGCCATCACGGCTGGCGTCACCCCCTTTGTGATGACACGCGCGCAGATCTTCGGCCAGGAGCGTTCGGGACGATAATGCAGGAATTCGACTACGTTGTCGTCGGAGGCGGCTCCGCCGGTGCGGCGCTGGCGGCCCGCCTGAGTGAAGGCGGCACGCACAGCGTGGTTCTGCTGGAGGCGGGCGGCCCCGGCCGCCATCCCTGGCTGCGCATTCCCATCGGCTATGGCAAGGTGTTCTACGATGCGCGGTTCAACTGGAAGTACACGGCCGAGCCGGACCCGAATCTGAACGGGCGATCCATGTACTGGCCGCGCGGCAAGGTGCTGGGCGGTTCGTCGGCGATCAATGCAATGGTCTGGGTGCGGGGGCATGCGCAGGACTATGACGAATGGGGCCGCGTTGCGCCGGGCTGGGGGTGGGCGGATGTGGCGCCGGTCTTTGCCCGGATCGAAGACTGGCAGGGCGCGCAGGACCCGGCGCGCGGCACCGGCGGCCCGCTCAGCGTCACCGATATCACGGCCCGTGCCCATCCGCTTTGCCGCGCCTATGTCGACGCCGCCGGCCAGGTCGGGATCGGTTTCAACACCGACTACAATGCCGCCTCCATGCACGGGGCGTCGTACTACCAGATCACGACCCGCAGGGGGCTGCGGGCCTCTGCCGCGGACGCCTACCTGCGCGGCGCGCGCAGCCGCGCCAATCTCGACATACGCACAGGGGCCCATGCCACGCGCATTCTGTTCGACGATCGGCGCGCGCGAGCGGTTGACTATGTGCAGAACGGACAGCAAAGCCGGATCCGGGCCCGCGCCGAAGTCGTGATATGCAGTGGCGCGCTGAATGCGCCGCAACTGCTGATGCTGTCGGGCGTCGGACCGGCGGCGCATCTGCGCGAGCACGGGATAGAGGTGATCCGGGATCTCCCGAATGTCGGGCGCAACCTTATGGATCATCTCGGGATGGACCTGTTGTTCGCCTCCCGCCGCGCCAGTCTCAATCAGATGCTGCGGCCGCTCTGGGGCAAGGCGGCCGTCGGCCTGCAATATATCCTGAGCCGCTCCGGTCCGCTGTCGATGAGCCTCAACCAGGCGGGCGGCTTTGTCAGGCTGCGCGAGGGCGATGGCGCACCGGACCTCCAGCTGTATTTCTCGCCACTCAGCTACAGCCGCGCGCCGGAAGGCACCCGCCCCCTTATGAGCCCGGACCCCTTTCCGGCCTACCGGCTGGGGTTCAATCCGTGCAAACCGACAAGCCGGGGCCACCTGGAATTGCGCTCGTCCGACCCGATGGACGCGCCGAGACTGTTCTCCAACTATCTGGCAACCGACGAAGACAAGCGCATGATGATCGACGGGACGCGGCTGATGCGACGGATTGCGGCGGCCCCCGCGCTGGCCGGTGTGACCGAACGGGAACTTTGTCCCGGACCGGACTGCTCGGATGACGCGGCGCTGCTGGCCAATGCACGTGCGGATTGCTGGACCGTCTTTCACCAGAGCGGCACCTGCAGGATGGGGCAGGATCACCGATCGGCTGTGGTTGACGCGCGTCTGCGCGTGCACGGACTGGACGGGCTGCGCGTGGCGGATGCCTCTGTCTTTCCGACCATTCCGTCCGGCAACACCAATGCGCCCGCCATCATGGTGGGAGAAAAAGCTGCCGATCTGATCCGGCAGGACGCTGAGGCACGGAGGTAGGCCATGATCCTCAAACACATCGAAACGTTCTGCACACCCTTTGTCGGATTTGTCCGCGTGACGATGGAGGACGGGTCGCAGGGCTGGGGCCAGGTATCGACCTACCATTCGGATATCACCTGCCAGGTGCTGCACCGGCAGGTCGCACCCTGGGTTCTGGGGCGCGACACCACCGATCTTGACGATCTTCTCGATCTTGTCACCGAGCGCGAGCACAAGTTCCCCGGATCCTATCTGCGCAGGGCGATGGCGGGGCTTGATACCGCGATCTGGGACATGCGCGGCAAGCTGGCCGGTCTGCCGGTGGCGGCGGTGCTGGGAGGATCGGCCGGCACGGTGCGCGCCTACGCCAGTTCCATGAAGCGCGACATCACGCCCGCGGACGAAGCGGCGCGGCTCAGACGGTTGCGCGATACCAAGGGCTTCGACGCCTTCAAGGTGCGCGCGGGCGCCGAGGTCGGGCGCAACCAGGACGAATGGCCGGGCCGCACCGAAGAGATCATTCCGACCATGCGCAGCGCGATGGGTGATGATGTCGATCTTCTGATCGACGCCAACAGTTGCTACAGCCCGGAGCGCGCGATCGAGGTGGGCCATATCCTGCAGGACAATGGGTTCTGTCATTTCGAGGAACCCTGCCCGTATTGGGAACTGGAACAGACAAGAACGGTTACGCAGGCGCTCGATCTGGATGTCACGGGGGGCGAGCAGGACTGTGACCTGACCATCTGGCGTCGGATGATTGACATGCAGGCGGTCGATATCGTGCAGCCCGATATTCTGTATCTCGGCGGGATCAGCCGCACCCTGCGCGTGTGCCGCATGGCAGCGGCAGCGGGCATGCCCGTGACCCCCCATTGCGCCAACCTGTCGCTGGTGACGCTCTTTACCATGCATCTTCTGCGTGCGATCCCGAATGCAGGCAAATATCTGGAGTTCTCGATCGAAGGCGCGGACTACTATCCCTGGCAGGAGGGTCTCTACGCGAATGATCCCTACGGCATAGAAGACGGCCACGCGCGCGTCACCGACCAGCCCGGCTGGGGTGTCGAGGTCTCTGCCGAATGGCTCGCGAAGGCCACCTATCAGATCAGCGGTGACGACTGAGCCGTATTCGACGAAAAGAGTCAGGTTGACTTTATCGACAATTTAACTCAACTTTTTTGCGCAATGCGACACGCGCGCAAGACACGCCGTGGACACCGCTCATTTCGAAACAACAACATGCGAAGGACAGTTGTCTGATGAAATCTGTTATGCTTGCCACAAGCGCTCTGGCGCTGGCCACCGGCGCAGCGTTTGCCGAGGGTGACGTTGACCGTGGTGCCGTGCTTGGAAACTATGCCGATATCGCGGCTGCCAAATATGCCGACAGCCTGACCACCGCAGTTGCGCTGCAAAGCGCCGTCGACGCGCTGATTGCCGATCCGTCCGACAAGACGCTTCAGGCCGCAAAGGCCGCCTGGCTGTCGGCCCGTGTCCCCTATCAGCAGACCGAGGTGTTCCGCTTTGGCAACGCCATTGTCGATGACTGGGAGGGCAAGGTGAACGCCTGGCCGCTGGATGAAGGTCTGATCGATTATGTTGACGCCTCTTACGGCGGTCCCTCGGACGAGAACCAGTTTGCGGCCCTGAACGTGGTTGCGAATCCGACATTCACGCTGTCGGGCGCGACGATTGACGCGCAGGCGATCACGCCGGCACTGCTGGAAGAGACCCTGCACGAGGCGGACGGGGTGGAGGCGAATGTCGCCACCGGCTACCACGCCATCGAGTTTCTGCTGTGGGGGCAGGATCTGAATGGCCACGGCTCCGGCGCGGGCAATCGCCCCTATACCGACTATGCGACCGGCGACGCGTGCACCAATGGCAACTGTGACCGGCGCGCGCAGTACCTCAAAGCCGCCACCGATCTGCTGGTGTCGGATCTGGAATGGATGGGCGCCCAGTGGGCCGAAGGCGGGGACGCGCGGACCGGACTGATGGCCGATGAGGGTGCCGGCATTTCCGCCATCCTGACCGGCATGGGGTCCCTGTCCTATGGCGAGCAGGCGGGCGAACGGATGCGCCTCGGCCTCATGCTGAACGACCCCGAGGAAGAGCATGACTGCTTTGCCGACAACACCCATAACAGCCATTACTATGTGGGTCTGGGCATTCAGAACGTGTATCTGGGCGAGTATGTCCGGATCGACGGGACACGCGTCGAGGGCCCATCGGTCAGCGACATGGTTGCGGTCGCCGATGCGGCGCTCGATGTCGAGATGATGGGCAAGCTTTCTGAAACGATGCGCCGTCTTGGCCAGATCAAGACCGCCGCCGAAGCCGGGTTCCACTACGACCAGATGCTGGAGCGCGGCAATGCCGGTGGCGAGGCGCTGATCATGGGCGGTGTCAACGCGCTGGTCGATCAGACACGGTCCATCGAGCGTGTGGTCGCAGCCCTTGGCGTCAATGCGATCGAGTTCGAGGGCTCCGACAGTCTCGACAATCCCGACGCAGTCTTTCAGTAGGGATCTGCGGCCAAAAGGGTAGCAATGACACTCGCAACCTGTTTTGGTCTTTGCACGCTTCTGGGACCCGCCGCACTGGTGGGTCCTGACCATGATGCGCATCTTGATGTGGTGCCGCGTACCCCCGAAGAGTCGCGCAGAATAGAGGATGTGGTCGCCCCCGCGACCACATTCCACCGGTCCGAGAAGTTTGAAACCAACTCTGCCGGTGCGGCGACCGTGCGCGCCGCGACGACGCAGAACGCGTTTTCCCTGCCCTCGGGCAATGTGAGTTTCGAGGACGAGCTTGATTTCCGGGTGGGCAATGGCCTGTTCAAGAAGCTCTGGGTGTCGTCGCCCTCTTCCACTCTGGCGTCGGACGGGTTGGGCCCGCTTTACAACGCGCGATCCTGTCAGCGCTGCCATGTCAAGGATGGTCGCGGGCACACACCCAACGGCCCGGACGACACGGCCATATCAATGTTCCTGCGCGTCTCGGTGCCCGGCGGACCGGAGGACGCGGTCGCCGGTATCGAAGACTACATCGCCACGCGGCCGGAGCCGACCTACGGCACGCAACTTCAGGATTTCAGCCTGCCCGGTCATCCCGCGGAGTATCGTCTGCAGATCGACTATGAAGAGATCGCGGTGCCGTTGTCCGGCGGTGAAACCGCCAGTCTGCGCAAGCCGACCTACACGGCCGCGGATCTGGGATACGGCGCAATGCACCCCGACGCGATGTTCAGTCCGCGCATTGCGCCACAGATGATCGGCCTGGGCCTTCTGGAAGCCATTCCGGCGGCTGATATTCTGATCAACGCAGACCCCGAAGATGCAGACGGAGATGGCATTTCCGGTCGTCCGAACATCGCCTGGTCGGTCGAGTATGACCGTCCGATGCTGGGGCGCTTCGGGCTGAAGGCCGGGACGCCGACGCTGCGGCACCAGTCGGCAGAGGCGTTTGCGGGCGATATCGGCATTTCGACATCGCTGTTCCCCGCCCCGTGGGGGGATTGCAGCGCCGCGCAACCCAACTGCCGACAGGCACCGCATGGCGACGGCGATATCCGCCGGTTCGAGGTCGATGATATCGCGCTGGATCTTGTGACGTTCTACAGTCGCAATCTGGGTGTTCCCGCGCGCCGTGACGTGGACGATCCGGAGGTGTTGCACGGCAAGCGGGTTTTCTATCAAACCGGCTGTATCTCGTGCCATGTCCCGAAATTTGTGACGCACCGGCTGAACGATCAGCCCGAGCAGAGCTTTCAGTTGATCTGGCCCTACACGGATCTGCTGCTGCATGACATGGGCCCCGGCCTGGCGGACAACCGCCCCGAAGCGCGGGCCAACGGATCGGAATGGCGCACGCCGCCGCTCTGGGGCATCGGCCTGACCGAACAGGTGTCGGGCCATACCTATTTCCTGCATGACGGACGGGCCCGCTCATTGCTGGAGGCGGTGCTCTGGCATGGTGGCGAGGCCGCGCGCCAGCGCGACGCGGTGATCACAATGCCGCCAGAGGACCGCGCGGCGCTTATTCGTTTTCTGGAGAGCCTGTGATGCTGAAACGACTTGTGTTCCTTTTTTTCGCCGGTTGTGCTTCTGCGACGACAGCGCAGGACATTGGCGCGCTTGTGGATCAACATGTTCTGCCGGGGTATCGGACGCTTGCCGAAACCACCGGTGTCCTGCGTGACGCCGCGCGCGCGGACTGCGCGCCGGATGCTCCGGATCTGCGGCAGGCCTATCACGATGCCTTCGACGCATGGGTTCAGGTCAGTCATCTGCGATTTGGGCCGTCAGAGGCTGAGGATCGCGCCTTTGCGCTTGCGTTCTGGCCTGATCCGCGCGGGGCAACCCCGAAATCGCTTGCCACCCTGATCGCGGACGAAGATCCGGTGATCGACACCGCAGAGGCGTTCGCAACCGTATCGGTCGCTGGTCGCGGTTTCTATGCGCTGGAATTTTTGCTTTACGATGAGGGATTTGCCGACCGCGGGGATGCGGAATACCGCTGCGCCCTGATCCGGGCGGTGGCCAGCGACATCGCCCTGAACAGCGCGGCCATCCTTGCAGACTGGGACACGGTCTATGCGGATCTGGTGCGCAATGCCGGCGACAATGACACATACCGCACCCGTCAGGAAGCGGCGCGCCAGATGTTCACGGCGCTCGCCACCGGTCTGGAATTCACCTCGGCGATGCGTGTGGGCCGGCCATTGGGTACATTTGACCGCCCGCACCCCAGACGCGCAGAGGCCCGTCGGTCCGGCCGGTCGCTGCGCCATGTCGTTCTGTCGCTCGAGGCCACGCAGGCGCTGACGCACCTGCTGTCTGGAGGCGACGAGGAGCTGGATGCCGGATTTGACCGGGCGATCAAGCGCGCGCGAACGCTGGATGATCCGGTGTTTGCGGGTGTTTCGGATCCGCAGGGCAGATTGCGGGTGGAAGCCCTGCAGCAGAACATCGACGTGATCCGGCAGACCATTGCCGAAGAGCTTGGCCCGAAACTGGGCGTTGCGGCGGGCTTCAACTCGCTCGACGGGGACTGAGCAGGCTGATCCGAAAGAGGCCCGGCGCGCTGATTATTCTGCGGGCATCGTCATTCGAGACGCGGGCCGCGTGGCCGCGAACGGGATTTACGGGTAGAAGACGCAGCCACTTGGCGATACCTATGAACAGGATAACCTGTTGACTGCTGCTGAACCCTGCCCTGTTTGACCCGACACCATGCCATCTCCGACTGACCACAGACGTGGCCTAGGCTGGCCGGATGCGTTTCAGAGCATTCTTCCGTTGCTGCGCAGCAAGTGGGGGATGGGGGATCAGGTTCTTCTCAGCCGCGTTCTTGGCAACGGGCGATCCGGCGCGCTGGTTTACGTGGTGGATGTCTCGACGAAGAATTTCGAAGGACAGGCCATTCTGAAGCTTGAAGAGGTCAGCGACTCTGGCCGTCAGGAAAAGCTGGAGGCGGCCCTGCATGCCGAGGCCATCACGGATTCCCCCGAATTTGCGGCTTTGCATCTGCCGCGCCTTCTGCAGTCACTGCACCACGAGGACAAGCTGGCCATCCTGTCGACCATTGCCGGGCGTGCGCTGGAATACGCGGATCCCTGGCATGATCTGTCATTCGATCGCCAGCTTGAGGTCATCCGGCACGTCTCTGTCGCGATGCTGGAGGACTGGAACGCCGGGTACAGCCTGTCGCCGGGTCTTCTCATGCCGCAGGATCTGCTGCGCGGCTGGCTGGGTTACCGGATAGATCCGCGGAACGGAGGGCGCATTCACGGCTTTATCCAGGACGAGTGCGGGATCCCGTGCACGTCGCCATCGATTCTGGTCAACGGACACTGGTACCCCAATCCGCTGGCCTTCTGCGACTCGGTTGTCGAGGTGCCCGAACGTCTGCAATTGCGCGGCGCGCTTGGCCACACGCATAACGACTTTCACGGCTTCAACCTGCTGGTGGGCAAACCGGAGGGGCAGAGCACGACAGAGGGCCCCGACTACTACCTGATTGATCTTGCCATGTATCAGAGCAAGACCTTCCTGTTGTACGATCATGCCTATTTTGAGTTCACCACATTGCTGGCAAACCGGGGCGAGCGCAGCGCGGAAGACTGGGAAGCCGCCATCGCGCCCTTGCGGCGCTACCGCCATGATGTCGATGTCGAACTGAAAACCGATGATCACGGGCTGATCGAAATCATCGAGACCCTGCGCGCGGGTGTATCCAACTGGATAAACACCCACGAGGCGGACCGCCTTGCCTATATGGAGAGCCAGGACTTGCTGGCCCGGGTCGCCGTCGGCCTGAATTTCACGCACAAGAGACTACCAGCTGACATGCGACGCAAGGCGTTCTTCTACGCCGCGGCCAATCTGAAGGACTATCTGAAATTCAACAGGATCAAGTGGCCGAAGCACGGCGAAGAACTGGTCATCTCTAAACATCGCAGCGCGCCGAAGACCCCCTCTGCCGTGATGCCCGCGTCCGGGGTCGGGACAGACGGGGCCCCGGACAACGCGGGCCGCCCGGTGCCCCCCCCTGCCCCCGCGACACCAGGCGCGGCCACGCCCGCGCCAGCCAGCGGATCAACAGGCGGCCGGACAGGCGT
This sequence comes from Pseudomonadota bacterium, assembly GCA_039028815.1. Classification (GTDB taxonomy): domain Bacteria; phylum Pseudomonadota; class Alphaproteobacteria; order Rhodobacterales; family Rhodobacteraceae; genus Roseovarius. The sequence continues at coordinate 1,863 of JBCCHI010000038.1, read as the reverse complement.
GACCGGCCTCGTCATCGCCGCCGTTCTTGCCCTGGCCGTCATCGCGGTCTTCGGATGGGACACCATCGCGGCGCGATTTGGCACCGGCATGGCCTCCGATCCGGCGCAGACGGAGGACAGCGCGCCCGCATCCGGCGAACCGCCTCCTGTCTCCGTGGCCGTCATGCCGTTCACCAACGCCAATCAGGGTGTTCAGGACGACTTTGCCGACGGTCTGACGATCGAGATCATTGACGTTCTGGCATCCACCAAACAGCTGCGGGTCCCCGGATATTCCTCATCCAGCAAGTTCCGGGGCAGTCTTGAAGACACGGCACTGATCGGTCGGGAGCTTGGGGTTGATTATATTGCCGAGGGCACGGTCAGTCAGGTGAACGATGACGTTCGCATCAGCGTGAACCTTCTGGCGGCGAGCACCGGCGACCAGATCTGGAGCGGAAAGTTCGAGGAAAACAAGGACAACGTCTTTCAGGCACAGGAAGACCTGGCAAAGGCGATCGGCACGGCCTTGTCCGTCCCGCTTGATGTCCGCTCGGAAACGCTCGCGGCGAACCGGACCCTGGATCCGGATGCCTATACGGCCTATCTGCGCGGCATTGCGTTGCTGGAACAACGCGGTCAGGCGCTTGTGCGTTCGATCCGGGCGCTGGAGCGCGCCGTCGAGCTGGAACCCAAGTTCCCGGCGGCCTGGGCTGCGCTGTCGATGGCGTACAATCTCGTGCCCACGTACCTGTTCGAGGTCGAGGGCAGCAATGTCCGCCCGGAGTACTATTACCGACTGTCCAGAAAGGCCGCGCTGACCGCGCTTGATCAAAATCCGGACCTGTCGGATGCGCAGCATGCCGCCGGCAACATGTATCAACGCATCCGGCAATGGAGCCGATCCGAAATCGCCTACAAGCGCGCGCTCGCCCTTGATCCCGACAATCACCGCGCCATGCAGGATTATGGTGGTCTTCTGCAGACCGCGGGAAAACCCAAAGAGGCGCTGGAGCTGCTTGCGCGCGCCATTTCTCTCGATCCGATCAACGATCTTTATCACCTCATGCATGCCCGCGTGTCGCTGCAGCTGACGCATGCGGACGCGGACCTCGACCGAATCCAGGAGGTCTTCAGAACCGCGCCCGCGCTGCGCGAACTTGCGTTTCGGCCGATACTGGCCAGGCGGTCCCATGAGGGGAAACTGGACGAGGCGCGAGACCTGATCGCATCCTGCACCACCTGCACGGAAAGGTTCCGTTCCCGTGCGCTGTCGATGATCGACGCGGCGGGCGTTCGTTCGGGGACCGAGATTTTCGACGAGTACCGAAACGAGGTCTTTCTCGGCTACATGTTCCTTTACACATTCGGCAGTCTTGATCTTGCGCTGGACGCGTTCGAGTACAGCGCCCTGGAATCCGATTATCGTCTGCAATACTTCACCGTGCCGTGGGCCATGCTTGACATCGTCGGACCGGACAGCCGGTTTGAAACGATCCTGAATGACATGGGGCTGGTTGAATACTGGAAGGACAACGGCTGGTCACCGTTCTGCGCGCAAAAGGGCGACGGCTTTGTCTGCAACACCACGCTTGAGGCCGAGAACTGAAGAGGTGATCGCCGCCTACTGTCCGGGTGGTTCAGGCCAAAACCTGTGCGCCGTGCCCGCCGGTGCGCGGGTTTCCCCTGCTTCAGGGGCCAGTGCGCTTCACGTCGGGCGGTGTCACACGGTCAGGGCAGACCGCGTTACCGTCGCAGCCAGTTTTGCGCGGCGTCAAACTCTCCGGCCTTGAAAAAGCGCGCGTCCAGCGCAAAGGCCCGCTTGCCGATCTGCAGCGCCATTTCCTGCCATCCTGCATCGCCCAGCACCGCCGCGCGCGAGAT
>JBCCHI010000037.1:0-31175 GCA_039028815.1 Pseudomonadota bacterium | reverse complement strand
TTTCACCCTGTAAACGGCTGGGAACGAGCAGATTTCTTCAAACCGGACCCAAACTATGAAGAGCCGCACGGCTTTCGTTTCAGCGACGTCGAGCCGATAATCGGGGCGGAAGTTACCGCGGTTCAGGCCAGCGTCGGTCTGGCCGAAGTGAACGGGTTCACCCGGATTGAACTGACAGGACGGGACGTGCATGCCTTTCTCGACCGTCTGACCTGCGGCCTCGTGCCAAAGCGGCCGGGACGCGTCGGACTGACCTACTTGCTGAACGATCACGGCATGATCAAGTCCGAGGCCACGATTGCCAACATACCCGCCTCCGACCGGGGGCCGGACCGGGTGTGGTACGGCGCAGCCGCGGCGGCAGAGTGGCATGACCGCGACTGGCTGGCCGGACACATACAACCGGATGAGGACGTGCGGATGCGCGACCTGACCGATATGTACACGATTCTGGTTTTGGCGGGTCCGAAAGCACGCGAAGTGCTGAGTTCGGTCAGCCGTGCCGACTGGTCACAGCGGGGTTTCCCCTGGCTCAGCGCGCGCGAGTGCTTTGTCGGGATCGCTCCTGCGACAGTATATTCCCTTAGTTTTTCCGGTGAGTTAGCATATGAAATTCATGTGCCGACCAATCAGGTCTATGCAGCCTACCTTGCCCTGCGCCGCGCCGGACAAGATCATGGCATGCGGCTTTTCGGATCACGGGCGATCGAATCCATGCGGCTTGAAAAAGGGTTCCTGCACTGGAAATCCGATCTTCTGACAGAGTTCGACCCGTTCGAGGCCGGTTTGTCACGCTTTGTAAAGCTTGAAAAACAAGGGTTTATCGGGCGCGAGGCCCTGATGGCGCGGCACAGTTCGGGCCCGCGCAAGCTGCTGGTCACCCTGGATGTCGCCTGCGATCATGCGCCGTCACATGCCGGAGCATCGGTGATGCGGGGGGGCACCGTCTGCGGCACGGTCACATCGGGGGCCTGGGGGCATCGCGTGGGCCGGAACCTTGCGCTCGCCTATGTCGACCCCGAGACAGCCCCGGCGGGCAGCACGGCCGAGATCGACATACTGGGGGATCTGATCCCCGCAACCGTGATTGCCGCCAGCCCGTACGACCCTGATATGAGTCTGCCCCGCAACTGACGCGCACCGACCGCCAGAGTTGCCATTCCAGCGCGTTTGATTACCTTGGTTTCAGGCGGCGCACTCGTGCCGTCGTGCCGGGGAAAGGCAAATGTCGGTCTTCAAACAGCTCATGGTGATCTGTGCTCTCGGGGCCATCGGCTATGGCGTCTACACCTACGTCACCGAACAGCAGGCCACCGAACGCACCGAGGACGCCCCGCGGCAGCAGCGGCCCGTTCTGGTTGAAACAGCCCGGGCAGAGACGCGCTTGACCGCTGACACGGTCGAGGCCGTGGGCACCACACGCGCCCGGCAATCCATTGAAATCGAACCTGAAACAGATGGCCGGGTGGCCGCACTTTTCATCACGCCGGGCGCGCGGGTGGATCAGGGCGCGGTGCTGGTGCAACTTGATGACACGGTGGCGCGCGCCAATCTCGTCGAGGCCGAGGCACGGCTGACAGAGCAGCAGCAGGTTCTGACCCGGATCGAGCAGTTGCGCAGCACCAATGCAGTGGCGCTGGCAACGCTGCAGGAGGCCACGGCGCGGCTGGCTGAAGCGAACGCACAGCTGGAACGCGCCCGGCAGGGCCTGTCCGACCGCACGATTACCGCACCCTTTGCCGGTGTGGTGGGTCTGGCCGAGGTGGATATCGGGGCACAGATCGAAAAGGGCGACGTGATCACGCGCCTCGACGATCTGTCCGAGGTCGAGCTGGAGTTTTCGCTGCCCGAAACCCTGTACGGTCAGGTGCGCCGCGGCCTGAAGGTTGATGCGCGCAGCGCGGCCTTTCCCGATCGGGTCTTTTCCGGCGAAATCGACGCTGTTGACAGCCGGATCGATCCCGTCGCCCGCGCCTTTCGCACCCGCGCGGTGTTGCCCAATCCCGATGGCACCCTTCCTGCGGGCATGTTCATGTCGCTGACATTGACGATTTCCGAACAGGAACGGCTCTCGATACCTGAGGAAGCGGTGATCTTTCAGGCGGCAGAAACATATGTCTTTCGCATCGAAGGCGAGACAGCCAGCCGCGTACCGGTTCGGACCGGAGCGCGGCACGACGGACAGATCGTGATCCTGTCCGGTCTGGAGCCGGAGGATGATGTGGCGATCCGCGGGCACCAGCGCCTGACCGACGGGGCACGCATCCGGATCAGGGATGACCCGGCATCGGAGAACGCCGCGCAGTCAGAAGCGGGATCAGACACCGCGGAAGATACATGACGCTGCCTGAAATTGCAGTGCGCCGGCCTGTTCTGGCCTTTGTGGCAAGCCTGCTGCTCGTGGTTTTTGGCGTCGCGGCCGTGCGCGACATTCCGGTGCGTGAACTGCCTGATGTGGACAACGTGGTCGTCACCATCACCACGAATTATCGGGGCGCGGCGCCGGAAGTTCTGGACACGGACGTGACCGAAACCCTGGAAGGGGCGATCGCGGCCATCGCCGGCATACGGACAATCAGGTCCGAGTCGCGTCAGGGCCGGTCCAGGATCACGGTCGAATTCGACAGCGACCGCGATCTGGATGCGGCCGCCAGCGATGTGCGCACCGCCGTGGCCCGGGTCCGCAACACCCTGCCCGAAGAGGCGGACGCACCCATCGTGGTCAAGTCGGACGCGGATGCCGATCCGGTCATGCGCCTTGCGGTCACGTCCGATCGCATGACAACGGCCGAGATCACCGACTATTTCGACCGCTTCGTTGCCGACAGGATCGCCACGGTCCCCGGGGTCGCCAGCCTGCGGTTCTACGGCCAGCGTCCGTTTGCCGTGCGCATCTGGCTGGACCGGCGCGCGCTGGCCGCGCGTCAGCTGACCGTCGCCGATGTCGAGGACGCGCTGGAGCGCAACAACATCGAACTGCCCGCCGGGGACGTGAAGTCCGAAAACCGGCAACTGACCGTGCGGCTCAACAGCCGCCTGACCAGCCTGGACGATTTCCGCGATGTGGTGATCGACAGGGTGGCGGGCTACCCCGTCAGGCTGGGTGATGTGGCCCGCGTGGCCCCGGGCGTCGAGGACGAAACCACCATCGCACGCAACAATGGCGAGGATGCTGTCGGCATGGCGGTGTTGCGTCAGAGCCAATCCAACACGATCCAGATTTCGCAAGCCGTACGCGCCGAGCTGGAGGCAATCCGCCCGAGCCTTCCGCCCGGCATGGAGATCGTCGTGGGGTCGGACGACGCGCTGTTTGTGGGGGCGTCCATCCGTGAAGTGCTGATTGCGCTGTCGATATCGCTGGGCCTTGTCGTACTTGTCATTCTGGTGTTCCTGCGCAGTTTGCGCGCCACACTGGTGCCGGCCGTCACGATTCCTGTTTCTCTGATCGGCTGTTTCATTCTCATCAATGCCTGGGGGTTCTCGCTGAACACGCTGACGCTGCTCGCGCTGCTGCTGGCGATCGGCCTCGTGGTGGACGACGCCATCGTGGTGCTGGAGAACATTCAACGCAGGATCGAAAACGGGGAAAGTGCGCTGGTCGCGAGCTTCCGTGGCGCGCGACAGGTGACGTTTGCCGTCATCGCAACCTCTCTGACGCTGATCGCGGTGTTCGTGCCTCTGTCCTTCATGCCCGGACAGGTCGGGCGGCTGTTCATAGAATTCGGATGGGTTCTGGCGGGAACGGTGGCCATTTCGACCTTTGTTGCGCTGACGACCTGCCCTGCGCTCGCCTCGCTGGTGCTGCGCGGGTCCGAGAGAAAAAGCACCGCTCGCCAGGGCGAGCTTTCTGCCTGGCAACGCGCGTACCGGTGGCTGCTGACCAGAGCCATGCGCATGCCGCTTGTCGTGTTGGCGACCGCCGCGGCAATTACCGCCGGCGCGGCTCTTTTTTATCAGGATCTTCCGCGCGAACTGGCCCCCAAGGAAGACCGGGGCGTCGGATTTGTCACGCTGAGCGCTCCACAAGGCAGCACGGTTGCGTTTTCCGATCAGTCCGCGCGTCAGGTTGAGGCGCTGCTGGAGGACTACAAGGCCGAAGGTCTGGTCGACACGGTGTTTACCTTCACGGGCTGGGGCAACCGGGCCTGGCGGTCCTTTGTCGTTTTTCGGATGACGCCCTGGAACGAACGGGACGCGACACCCGAAGATCTGGTCAAGAGGCTGATCCCGCGTATGGGGGAGATAACGATCGCGCGCGGATGGCCCTTCACACCCTCGGGTCTGGGGATACGCGGAAGCTCGGACTCGGTGGCCGTGGTGATCACCGGCCCGGATTTCGAAACCGTCCGCGGCTGGGCCGATACGCTGTTGCTGCGCGCCGAAGAGATCGAAGGGCTCGAAGATCCGGAAGTGAACTACGAACTGAACGTGCCGCAACTCGACATAGAAATAGATCGGGCGCGCGCCGACGATCTTGGCGTTTCGGCCGAAACCATTGCCGAAACACTGCAGACCATGCTCGCCTCGCGAGAGGTCACCGGGTTTGTCTCGCGCGGTCAGGAATACCCGGTCATTCTTCAGGCGGAGCAGGACGACCGTGCCGCGCCCTCAGATATCGGAAACATCTTTGTGCGCTCCGGCGACGGCACAACGCTTGTGCCGCTCAGCGCCCTGGTGACGCTGAAATCAAACGCGGCCACGCCATCGCTCAACCGGTTCAACCGTCTGCCCGCGATCGAGTTGTCGGGCTCGGTCGCGCCGGACGAAAACCTCGGCACCGTTCTGAGCCGTATCGAAGCATCGGCTGCCGCCCATCTGCCGCCGGACGCCAAGCTCGACTACGCGGGTCAGACACGCACCTTCAAGGAAACCGCGGCCGGGATCGGCCTGGTGCTGGGCCTGTCGCTGATTATTGTGTTTCTGGTGCTGGCCGCGCAGTTCGAAAGCTTCGTTCATCCCGTGACGATCATGCTGACCGTTCCGGCGGGTGTGGCCGGCGCCATATACGCCATGACGCTGGGCGGGTTGACCCTGAATGTCTACAGCCAGATCGGGATCATATTGCTGGTGGGTCTTGTGGCCAAGAACGGCATACTGATCGTCGAGTTCGCCAACCAGCTGCGCGCCGAAGGGCTGGCGCGGCGCGAGGCAGTGATCCAGGCGGCGGTGCTGCGCCTGAGACCCATCGTGATGACTGTCATCTCGACTGTGCTGGGCGCCTTGCCTCTGGTGCTGGCAACCGGTGCGGGCGCCGAAAGCCGCCAGAGCATCGGCACTGTGATCGTCAGCGGACTGACGCTGGCCAGCCTTCTGATGCTGGTGGTCACACCGGTTCTTTACGATTTGCTGGCACGTTTCACCAAACCGCAAGGTGCGCTGGAACGGCAACTGGACCGGGAACTGGCCGAAAAACCGGCCGCCACATGATACGACCCGCCGAACGGGATACGCGGATGCAAAGGCAGACCGGCGCAAACTGCGCGCGTGCGCCCGGTCAGAACACAGGACGAAAATGGCCATACTCAGCCCGATCCTATCAGCGCTGGCGGCGGCGGTTTTTCTCTGGCACGCGCCTGCCCCGCCAACGACCGGTGTCACCCCGCGCGCGCTCTTTGCGTCACATCACGGCTGGGCCGGCCCGCGCATCGGCATCGCCTTCCCGCCTGTCAGCAGAAGAGACCACGTCGCGTTCACGGTGTCCGCGCTGCGCGATCTGGCAATTCGGGACATTCGCATTGCAGAGAACTGGAAACGCCGCGGGATCACACCCACCGCCGAGGATTTCGAGCCGCTCCGGCGCAAGATCGGCACCCTGCGCCGGGCCGGGTTGCGCATCATGCTCACGGTTCAAACTGACGGCCCTCCGGAGGTTTGCGGCCCCTCCAACAAATTCGGGTGCGCGTTCCGGCCGGATGCGCCGTTCGAGGCCTATCTGACGCAACTGCTGGCGGCTGTCGGTGACAGGATCGACGCGATTCAGTTCGGCAATGAATGGGACCATCAGTTCGCAGGCAGTATTGCCGAGTATGTGGCGCTTCATGACAGGTTCGCCCGAACGGTCCGCGCGCACAGGCCGGATCTGACACTCGTGCTGGGCGGGATCACCAATCGTGCGCCCTACGCCCATGCGGTCTGCTCCCGCGCGCAGTCTTTCGATCTGCCCGGTTCACACGACACCAGCGCGGAACAGAGTTTCTGCGCACAGTCCGAAAAGAATGATTTTGCCCGGCAGGCCGTCAGAACCGTGGCCGCACAGGCTGACTATGATGTCTTCGATGTGCATCTCTACGACGCGCCCGGGCTGTGGGAAACTGCTGTGGGGTGGGTTGCGAGGCTGGCACAGGGCAAACCGATCTGGATCACGGAGTTCGGCGGCCCGCATCCCGCACTGGAACCCCGCGACCCGGCCTACCACGCCCGGCAACTGGCCAGGTACATGGCCACGGTTGAGCGTCTGCCGGTTGATCGTGCCTATTACTTCAAGCTGACGGACGACGACACATCCTACCACAGCCGGTCAGGTCTCTATGATCAGCAGGGGCGCGCGAAACCGGCACTTGGTGTCTTTCGGCATCATCTGGGCCTTGACTGATCGCGCCGAGGCTGCGCGTCAGGGGCGCGATTTGCCCCGGTTGCCGTTCGCCGTGCACCATGTCGCCCGCAACGCGGGACATCGGGTCAGGCGAAACGCGGGCGCCACGAGAGGGTGCGTTGCACTCGGGACCCACCGGACGCGTCGGGCCATCGGTGCGCGGGGGCGCTCAGCCTTGCCGCTCTTGCGGATGGAGCCAGGAAATATCGGCCCAGATCGGCAGGTGATCGGAACTGGAACGCGCCAGCGCGGATGTCTCCACGCCCGCGCCCTCAAGCCGCAGATGCTGACCAAGCGCGATCCGGTCCAGCGCTGCGATCGGCCGGGTCGCCGGAAAGGTCTTGCCCGGCGCGTGCACCTCATGGGTCGCTGCCAGCCCTTCAAGACCTGCCTGGCGGGACCACTCGTTGAAATCGCCGGCGATCACGCTGCGGCGTATCTGAACGTCATCCAGCTGTGACAGGATCGCTGAGATCTGCCGCCGCCGCCAGGGCCGCAAAAGGGCCAGATGAACACCGACAACGATCAGCACACCGTCCGGCGTGGCGATCTCGCAAAGGATTGCGCCGCGTGGTTCGAGCCCGGGCAGATGCAGGCGCTGGCTGTGGGAGACAGACATTTCGCGCCGCAGCAACAGTGCATTTCCATGCCAGCCGAGGCTTTCCGGCATCCCGGCCAGATGCGCCACGTGAAGATCGGTGTCCGCCGCAATCATGTCCCGCGGCAGCGCCGTGGGGCGCGCGCCCAGCCGCAGATCCGCCTCCTGAAGCAGCACGATATCAGCGCCGGACCGGTTGATCACCTCCAGCACGCGGGCGGGACGGCGGCGCAGGTCGGTTCCCCGGGCCTTGCGGATGTTGTAGCTGAGCAGGCGCAGCGTCATGGTCGCTACAGCACCGGGGCGAACAGGCGCGCCACCGGCGCACCGAGCCGGATCCAAAGCGCCTGATCCTCCAGCGACTGCTCTAGCCGGAATGCCTGCTGAAAGTCGGCTTCAAGCATGGCAGACGCATCGGATGCGGCACGCGCATCGAACATCACGGCCATGGCCTCGAAGTTCAGGCGAAACGACCGGTTGTCGAGATTGCTGGTCCCGATTGCCGCCAGCGTCTCGTCGACCACAACCACCTTCTGGTGCATGAACCCGTCGGTATAGCGCAGGATCTGCACGCCGGTCTCGCGCAACTCGTCGAAATAGGCAAACCCTGCCAGCCAGGGCATGCGGTGATCAATTACATCGGGCACCAGCAGCCGCACGTCGACACCGCGCAGGGCGGCGTGTTTGAGCGCCGTCAGAACATCCGTGTCAGGTACACAATAGGGCGAGGCGATCCACAGCCTGTGCCGCGCGGCCGCGATGGCCGAGAAGAAGAACAACGCTCCGGTTTCCATGTCGTCGCCCGGCCCGGTTGCCACGATCAGCCCCGACATGTCGCGTTCTGCATGATCCTGTTCCCAGTACAGCTCTGAAATGATCACCTCGTCGCTTTGCCAGTGCCAGTCCTCGGTGAAAATGAGCTGCAGCTGCGCCACGATGGGCCCGCGCAGCGCGACATGTGTATCGCGCCAATGACCGAAACGCGGACTGCGGCCGATGTATTCGTCTCCGACATTGTGACCGCCGATGAACCCGACGCGACCATCAACCACCACTGTCTTGCGATGATTACGGAAATTCAGTTGAAATCTGTGGTCCGCGCCACGCTGCTTTTTTCGGGGGTCGATCATCCTGACACCGGCGCGGCGCAGGACATCATAATACTCACGCGGCAGTTTGTGGCTGCCGACAGGATCGAAGAGAAGCCTGACGGACACACCTCGTTCCGCCGCCGCAACGAGGCGATCCCGCAGCGCGCGGCCTAGGTCATCGTCCCTGACGATGTAAAACTGCACCAGAACATAGTGCTGCGCGTCGTCAATCGCTGCAAAGATGGCATCGAACGTGGCCTGACCGTCGACCAGCAGCGTCATGTCATTGCCACGCACAACCGGAAGCTCGGCCAGGTGTTCGAACGGCCTCGGGTCGACCTCGGGCACCGTGTCCGGAGCGTGGCGTCGCGCCGCATCACGGATCCCGGCGGCAACAAGCTCGCTTTCGCGGCGCGACACGAGATAATGCGCGATCTTGTGGTGCCCCAGAAACAGAAAGGCCGGTACCCCGATAAAGGGGGCCGCAAGCAGCACCGCGACCCATGCCACGGATCCCTGCGGCGTGCGTGCGGTCGAAATAATCCGCCAGGCAAAGTAAACCGCGACCACCTCCAGAACCAGATACGCTGTAACAAAGACGTAGTGCAACGGACGCTGTCCTCTTTCCGGTTCGTGTGCTCCGATCTATACGCGCATTCCGCACGCGCTGCCAGCGACGGCGCAGATCAGGCTGGCCATTGTGGCGCGCGCCGTTTCGGGCAAAGATCGTGCAGACACCTGACAAAGGAGATGGCCATGCGCCCTGTCACGCTTGCGGCTACACAGATGGCCTGTAGCTGGGATATCGACGACAACATTGCACGCGCGGAAACGCTTGTCCGGCGGGCGGCCGAGGCCGGATCACAGGTGATCCTGCTGCAGGAGCTGTTTGAAACACCCTATTTCTGCATCGAGCAGAAGGCAGAGCATCTAACGCTGGCGCATGCGACGGATGACAGTCGCGTGGTGTCCCATTTCGGGGCGCTGGCCCGTGAACTGGGCGTTGTGCTGCCGGTTTCATTCTTCGAGAAAGCGGGGCTGGCGCGCTACAATTCACTGGCGGTGTTCGACGCGGACGGCGCGCATCTGACAACCTACCGCAAAAGCCACATTCCGCAGTTTCCCGGTTACGAGGAAAAATACTACTTTTCTCCGGGCGATACCGGCTTTGGCGTGATCGAAACACGGTTCGGTCGGCTGGGATGTGGCATCTGCTGGGATCAGTGGTTTCCCGAAGCGGCCAGGTCAATGGCGCTGCAGGGCGCGGAAGTGCTGCTTTACCCGACCGCCATCGGCAGCGAGCCCGCCAAACCGGATCTGGACAGCGCCGGCCACTGGCGGCGCACGATGCAGGGCCACGCCGCGGCTAACATCATGCCCCTGATTGCCTCGAACCGGGTCGGGCGCGAAACCGCGGGCGATCTGGCTATGGAGTTTTACGGGACCTCGTTCATCGCCGGCTTTACTGGCGAAATCCTGGCAGAGGCGGACCGGCAGGAAGAAACCATTCTGACCGCGCGCGTCGATCTTGACGAGGCTGACACCTTCCGCGCCGACTGGGGCGTGTTCCGTGACCGGCGGCCGGATCTTTACGGCGCGTTGTTCACGCTCGATGGCCGGCTTGAAGGACATCGGCAATGACCCGCAACACACCAAAGCAGGACGGGTTTTTCATGCCGCCGGAATGGGCGCCTCACCTGCGGACCTGGATGATGTGGCCGTGCCGTGACGGATTGTGGGACGACATGGACGCCACGCGCGCGGCCTATCGCGACGTGGCTCACGCGATCCGGGCCTTTGAACCGCTGACGATGGTCGTGCGCCCCGAAAACGCGGCCGAGGCGCGCAATCTGCTGGGTGCCGATATTGATCTGTTCGAAAGCCCGATCGACGACAGCTGGTGCCGCGATGCCGGGCCCTGTTTTCTGATCAATGGCGCAGGTGATCGCGCAGGCGTGTCGTTCCGCTTCAACGCCTGGGGCGGGAAGTACACACCCTATGACGGCGACGACCGTGTTGCCGAAGAGATCCTGACCGCCACCGGGGTCACCCCATACAGGTCGGATCTGATCGCCGAAGGCGGCGGCATATCGGTCGATGGCCAGGGCACGATTCTGACAACCCGGTCGTGTTTTCCCAATGCCAACCGCAACCCGGACTGGTCCGAGGCCGAGATCGAGGCCGAACTCAAGGCCATGCTGGGCGCGGACAAGGTGATCTGGCTGCCGGGCAATGCGCTGGAGACGGAAACCGATGGTCATGTCGACGGCATTGCCGCATTCGTGGCACCCGGTCATGTTCTGATGGAGGGGTCGGGCACGCCGGATCACCCGTTTCACAGCATCAACCTGGCCAACCTTGATGCCATGAAAGAGCAGACAGATGCCCAGGGGCGCAGCATCAGGATCACGACCATTCCGGATGCCGAACTGGCAGAAAGCGACCACGAAAAATTCTGCCGCTCCTATGTCAATTCCTACCTTGTCAACGGCGGCGTCGTCATGCCGTCCTACGGGATCGCCGAGGACGGGCTGGTGCGCGAGACATTTCAATCCCTGTTCCCCGACCGGCAGGTGCGGATGGTGGATATCTCCGCCATTGCGCCGGGCGGCGGCGGCATTCACTGCATAACCCAGCAAGAGCCCGCGCCATGAGCACGGATCTCCACGACCCTCTGCGCGACGCGCTGGCCGCGGGTAAGACCCCCGGTGAGCTGGGGTTTTTCATGCCCGCCGAGACCGCGCCGCATGCCGCCTGCTGGATGGCCTGGCCGCATGATGATCATCCCGAATCCTGGGGGCGCACCCTGCCCGACGTGCAGGCCACGATGGTCAACGTGGCACGCGCAATCTCTGCTTTCGAGCCGGTTCGCGTCGTGGTCCACCCCGAGGAGGTGCCTGTTGCACGGGCTGCCCTGCCCGCGCATGTGGATATAGTCGCGCTTGATCAGGATGATCTGTGGTTTCGCGACACCGGGCCGCTTTTTCTGGGCAACGGTGCGGGCGGCCGGATTGCCGGACGGATGCGTTTCAACAGCTGGGGCGGCAAGTTTCCGATTGAGGGCGACGCCACGGTCGCGGGCGCCCTGATCGACCATCTGAACCTGCCACGGTTCGACTCGCCGCTGACCGGCGAGGGCGGTGGACTTCATACCGACGGGGCGGGCACCGTCATCACGACCGAAACGTTCCTGCTGAACCCCAACCGCAACCCCGGCCTGTCAAGGAAAGACGCCGAAGAGCAGCTTTTTCACCTGATGGGCGCACGCAAGGTGATCTGGCTCCCCGGCGACGAGGACGAGTGGATCACCGACGGTCACATCGACGGGATCCTGACATTCGTCGCGCCCGGCAAGGTGATTTTCGAAACGAACCCGGACCCGGAAAACCCCCGTCACGCGGTCACGCATGACAATCTGCGTGCGTTGCAGGGACAAACTGACGCCGCAGGGCGTGACATCGAAATCATAGAGATATCGGAAGCCTACGACGTGGAGCCGCTGAGCGATGTCATGGCGACATCCTATGTGAACAGCTACATCGCAAATGGCGGCATCGTCATGCCAGAGTTTGGTGTGGCGACGGACAAGGCCGCGCAGGACGTCTTTGCCCGCGCGTTTCCCGACCGCAAGATCGCAACGGTGGACCTGATGAAGATCGCGCCGGGCGGCGGCGGCATTCACTGCATCACGCAACAACAGCCGCTCTGACCGGCCACGTCCGGTGCGGCGCGCAAGCCGTGCCTTACGGATGGTCGCGCAGCATGCCGGTTTGTGCAGCCCCGCTGGTCCGGCCGCACTGACCGCAACCGGTGGACTTTGCAGCATCGCGGCGGGGGCGCGCGCGTGTCGGTCAGGCGCGGCGCAAGACCGCGCCGGTTCAGACCTTGCGAAAACCGGCGCCGTAGCCGCCGCTCTGATCCGGACCGGAGGGGAACGCCCCTTCGTCAAGATAGCGGGCGTGACATCGCTGTAGCGCCACGGGGTCCAGCGTCACGCCCAGTCCCGGCCCCTCGGGCAGCCGTGCGACCCCGTGCTCCACCGCGATCGGGCCACCTTCGATCACATCGTCGCCATACCACCGCAAGAGCGTCTGGCTGGGACCGCGCACATGCGCGTTCGCGGCGCTCAGATGCAGATAGGCCGCGCTGGCCACGCCTGTCTCTCCCGAATGGAACCGGAATCCGACATTCATGGCCGCGCACGCGGCGATGAAGTCCATCGCGCCGCTCAGTCCGCCCAGTTCATTCGCATTGGTGACAATCGCGTCGGGCGCACCCAGCCGGACCGCTGCGGGCAGATCGACAACGTGGGACGAGAACGCCAGCGGACTGATCCCGCGCAACGCGGCCATTTCCTCGTAGGTTTCGCAGGGTTCTTCAAACCAGCTGATGTCAAACGCGGCAAAGCGCGGCAGCGCTGTGCGCGCCGTGGCCAGAGTCCAGACGCCGTTGGCATCAAGCTGCAGCGGTCTGTCACCAATGGCGGCGCGCACTTCGCGGATCATCGCGAGTTCTTCGCTCAGACCCACTGTCCCGACCTTTCCCTCGAAGACCTGCGCGTCGTGGCGTTCGATCATCTTTGCGCAATAGCTGGCGATATCGGCAGGCGATGCCTCGCCCGGTTCGTCGGCACCGGGCGCGCGATAGCTGAAATACTCGGTCAGCGGGATCTCTTCGCGCACGGCGCCGCCCAGCATGGTGGCCAGAGGCACGCCTTCTGTTTTGCATCGCGCGTCCCACATCGCCATCTCCAGACCACCGAAAACCCGCCGTTTGGCCAGCACGTTGTCCCAGGGAGAATATCGCATCGCCGGCACGCACAGACTGCGCGCGCCGTTCACATCGCGCAGATCGCGTCCCGGCAGCCGCTCGGCCATGGCCATGACGTTCGCAGCCCGGTCGCCATCGGCACATTCCCCAAGACCCGTCACGCCATCCTCGGTCTGCAGCTCGATCACTGTCTTGGTCAGCGACGCGATGCTGCCATAGCTGAACCTGTAGGGCGCGCGCAGCGGTATGTTGACAGGCGTCGCCTTGATCGAACGTATCTTCATTTTCGCCTATCCCGGTCAGATCCGATCTCGGAACATGTCAATCTCGAACTGGCTGACATGCGACATGATCCTGTCCAGCTCTTGCTGTTTGGCGTTTGTATACGCCTCGAAAAAGAGCGGCGGTACAACCTTTTTCACCCAGTCGCTTGCCTCGAACCGCTGCAAGGCGTCCGCCATCTGTACCGGGACACGCACGAGATCAAGCTCAAAGGGCGCACCGGTCACAGGCCCGGGCGCAGTACTGCCGGCGCGTATCCCGTCCAGGGCCGCCCGCAGAACGAAAGCGGACAGCAGATAGGGGTTGGCGTCCGCCCCGCCCACCCGATGTTCGATCCGGCGGTCGCCGTCCGGCCCACCGGGAATGCGAACCGGAAGAAACCGGTTGTCATAGCCCCATGCCAGCAGGGTCGGCGCATAGGCGTTGGCCTTCAGTCGCCGGTATGAACTGAAATGGGGGGCCATGATCAGCTGCATCTCGACAGAGCGCTCCAGCACGCCCGCCACAGCACTGCGCAGGGCCTCTGTGCCGTACGGCGTTCCGTCGTCAAAGATGTTGCGGCCCGTTTCATCCAGAACGCTGAAATGCAGGTGCAGGCCCGCGCCATCCAGCTCGGGAAACGGCTTTGGCATGAATGTGGCGCCAAACCCATGCCGGCGCGCGACGGACCGCACGATCAGCCGCAGCAGGGTCAGATCGTCAGCCGCCTTCATCACATCCGGGCCATGAGCAATGTTGATCTCGAACATGGCTGTTCCGTTTTCCGACCCGAGCCCGGTAACGTCGATCCCGGAGGCCGCGCACGCATGTCCGACATCCGAGAAAAAAGCCCCGAATGCCTTGAACTCATCCAGATGGCAGGGATCGCGGCCGGACATCCGACGCCCTGTCACCGGATGGCGCAGCAGGCGCAGGCCCTCCGAAGCCGGATCGTAAAGGTAGAACTCGACCTCCAGCGCCGCGACGGGGCACAGCCCTGCCTCGGCGTAGGCGTCGATCACGCGGTGCAGAACGTGCCGGCACGATGTCTCGACCGGGCGGCCGTCGTCCCAGAACATATCCACGAGCACAATCGCGGTATCAGGCCGCGCCGCCGACACCACCGGGTCGCGAGCGACACGCGTCGCGAAGATGTCTGGGTCGCCGGTTTCGATCACCTCGCGACACTCAGGGATCTCCTCTCCGATGAAATCCACGCTCGGCATGGACAGCGGGACCGCTGCCCGGCCCGTGTCCAGCTTGCCGGCCTGTGCGCGCGGCAGCGCCTTGGCCCGAAGCACGCCGTTCACATCCGGCGTGGCCAGCACCACGGTTTCGATATCGGGATGCGTGTCCAGCCAGCGCTCAACATCCGGTCCGCCCCACGCTTTGGCCTCAGGTCTCACACATCACCTCATCTTGCACAGGCCGGGCATCAATCCCGGTGTCAGGGACTGACTAAATGTAGTTGAGCATCTTGGACACCCAGAACAGAATCTTCGCCAGAACGGCAATCGCACCGGCCTCTTGCGTGATCACAAGTGCGGTGCCCGATGCCCCGAGACGCGCCCCCCCGCCGGCGGCAATCTCTTCGGGTATGTCCATCGTGACGATATACTGCGACGCACCAGCCAGATCCCGGAGCGACGGCAGCCCGGCGCGCGCGTCAACCGTGCCTTCGCGGGTCCCGGGGGGAACATTCAGGATGATTGCCTCGAATGCCTGTCCCGGCAGGGTACCAAGCGCCACCTGCACCTTGTCTCCGACGCCCACGTTGGAAAAACTGCTCTGTGGGAGGCGCGCGACAAGCAGCCGGTCGCCGGGCACGACAAAGTTGATCGCGCCCTGCACCGTTGTCACGCGGTTGCCGGGCCGAAGCGAAAGGCTGGTGACGATCCCGTTCGCGGGCGCACGCACAACCGTCTGATCGAGCGCCCAACGCGCCTGAACCAGCGCCTCCTCGGCTTCGACGACCGCGACATCCACGCCATCCACCTGCGCCGCAATCCGTCTGAGAAGCCCGGCCTTGCGCGACTGAGCCGCGCGCAGATTTGCCTCAAGCTGCTCGATTGTCGAGACAGCTTCCTGCAGCTGAAACTCCGTGGACGCGCCCCGCCCGGCCAGTTCCACGATGTCGTCGCGGCGTTGCTGGCCAAAGACGAGCTGGGCATTCAACGAATCGATGTCTGCATCTGCTGCCTTCAGATCGGTTTCCAGCTGATCCGCCGCAGCCTGCGCAGAAGACAGGGAGGCCTCCAGCCGTGCAACCTCGGCGACCTGCACCGTATCGTCGATCCGGAACAGAACGTCGCCTTCCGACACCTCCTGATTGGCCACGACGACAACTTCTGTCACAGGCCCTGCGACGTTCGGGGCGATGTTTATGACCGCCCCCTGAACCGAGACCGGACCGGAGGGTGCCGTGTGGTTAAGCGCTCCGATCACGACAAGCGCGATGACAACCGCGCCGCCAAAGACCAGACTTTTGAAAAATCCGTTCCACGGCAACAGCTTCAGTCGTGAGAACACCAGCCAGACCAGGCCAAAGTAAAGGCAGAGAATAATGATCATACCGACGCTCCGGACCGTTTCTTTCCGATCATCCGGCCCGGCGCCCGGCCTGCCGGCCCGAAACCATGTCTGGGTTCCGGTCGTACATCCGATTGTGCGCCATGCCCATGTGCCGGCACGAGCCTAACCCGATCCCGATTGCGGTGCAAAATCGGGATAGCGTGCGTCAATCGCATCAAAAACACCCGTCACGACCATCTCTACCGAAACGGCAATCAGAATGATGGCCATGATCCGCGTTGCGATCGAAATCACTGTCGGACCCAATACGCGTGAGATGCCGTCGGCAAAATAGAGCCCGATGCCCGAGATCAGGCAGCAGATCAGCACGGCGGGCGTCATGGTCACAATCTCGGCCGGGTTCTCAAGCTGATGCGTGAAAACGATGGTGACCGCCAAAGCGCCCGGTCCGATGGTCAGCGGAATGGTCAGCGGCACAACAGCGATGCCCTTCGACACCTTCTGTTTGCCTTCGGAAATGGCGGCTTCGTCCCCTGGCGGCCGACTTTCCGCGTTGAGCATTCGAAACCCGATTCCGATCAGAATGAGACCCCCTGCGATGCGGAAGGATGGAACGTCAATTCCGAAGACGGCAAGCAGTTCCTCGCCGACAAGAACGCAGACCAGCGCGAACACGGTCGCGGAAATCGCCACGATCAGTGCGGTGTTGCGCCGCTCTGAGGACGTAAAGCCCTCGGTCATCCCCAGAAAAATCGGAATGCTGTAAAGCGGATTGAAAATCGCCAGCAAGGCGGCGAAGTATTTCAGGAAAACGGCTTGGTCAAACAGGTCGGACACGGATCACGGCTCCCAACGCGGCTTTACCGGCAGTCTGACACGCGCCGCGCCACACAGACGCTTGCAGATCTGGTGCTTGCAGATCTGGCGACGTCGCACAGAGGGGAAAAATCCTGTTCTTCCCCGCCCTGTCTGACCGCTCACGCGGCCCGGATCCGGGATGACACCGGCCTGTACCTAGTCGTTGCCCCAGAGCCAGCCCTCGGGGCGTTTCTCTGCCGGCTCGACCGTTCCCGCAGGATCGGTGAACACATCATTGTAGAGAAACGTCTGATAGTCCTGCACCGACTGATCCAGGTTCACATCGCTCTTTGACGTCTCAAGATGTTCGCAATAAGCGGCGATCATGAGGTCGGCAATTGCCGCCTCTTCGTTGCCTGGCAAGTGATCGTGCAATTCATCCGACAGACCTTTGGTTGCCAGCGGGCTGGCCGATGCCTTGCCGACTTCCTCTGCCAGTTTCGCCTGATCAATCTCGCCCCCCTTGCCGTCGGGTTTGATGACGGACAGAGCCGCCGACATGTCTGGGCAGGTGCCGGTATTGGCCAAAGCGGCACCCGGCAGCAAAACCGTGGCAGTGAGAATGATGATGGCACGTTTCGGATCAATCATGTGCGGGTCCCGGATAGAAGTGTTTACGCAGACAGTGTGACACAGGCCCAGCGCATCGCGCATTGCCCGAAGTCGGGACAATATGCATCATCCCCGGACCGGCGATCAAGCGCGGATTGGCAGGCCGGAGTACCGTCAATGCCGCGCGGATGACCGTGATCATCAAGTCGAGTGACGCAGAGGCCGTAAACCGGTTAGGGTAAAGCAATCTCTGGGCAAGAACGTGCTGGTGACTATGATTCGAGGCAAACACCTTATGATTGTGGCTGTGTCGGCGGTCGTTCTTTTGCTGCTGCTTGTCTGGCTTCTGGCCGTGTCGTCCATCATGGCTGAACCGCGCGGTTACCTCGCGGCCCGGGTTCTTTCCGAGCATCTGGGCGAAAAGATC
Organism: Pseudomonadota bacterium; assembly: GCA_039028815.1. Taxonomy (GTDB): domain Bacteria; phylum Pseudomonadota; class Alphaproteobacteria; order Rhodobacterales; family Rhodobacteraceae; genus Roseovarius. The sequence continues at coordinate 13,494 of JBCCHI010000037.1, read as the reverse complement.
CGCATCAGGGGCGGCGTCGATCTTGCCTTTGGTCAGCAGGTTCAGGTTGCAGCCCGTGATGTCGAGATTTCCGACCGGTCCAGAGACAACCAGGAAAGCCTAACGGCCTCCGAGGTGGAGTTCGCGCTGGACTGGCGCAGTTTGCGAAACGACGAGTTGAGGCTGAGCGGGATCAGGATCAATGGCGCGCGGTTCGCGTTGCAAGCCGGCGCGGGCGCGTCTTCCGGGCAGGCGAGCGCCAGCGAAAACAGGGCCGCTGTGCCCGGGTTGCGGCCGGAAACCCTGGCCAGGCTACAGGATGTTGTCACGGATCACCGTGTTCAGTTCACCGACGCGTCGTTTTTGTACCAGAATTCCCGGAACGGCCTCGACCTCGACCTTGAACTGTCCTCGATGGAGGTGGCCCGCGCCTCGGCGCAGGATCCCTGGAAGGTGCAGGGAAAGGGCGAACTGAACAAGCAACCGCTCACGATCGACGGTTCGTTTCCGCAAGATCAGCCCTTCTCTGTTGTTCTGACATCCGATCATCTCACACTTAAGATCGACGGCACTCCGGACGCAGACGGCTTTGCAGACGGATACTCGGCAAAAATCGCTCTGGATGTCAGCGAACTGGCCGAACTGCTGGATATTCTGAAACTTCAGAAGACGATTGCCGGCAAGGGCAGCCTCAGCGCGACCTATGTGTCGTCACAGGACGCACAGAGCATCCGCGATCTCAAGATCACCGGCCGTCTTGATGGCGGACAGAGCCTGAACCTGACCGGAGATCTCGGCAAGCTCGACGATCCGAACGACATAAGCCTCAAGGTCAGCATCAACCGCTTTGCCGAGGATGCGATGCCTCCGGCCGCAAGGCTGCGGCGCGATCTGAAGCTGACCGGCCTCGAAATGGAACTGACAGCCCAGCCCGATGACGTGCCATTGCGCCGCATGAAGGTGCTGACAAACGGGTTTGTGCTGAACACCCACGGCAAAGGTCCGCCGCCAATCACCGTGTCACAGATCAAGATCACCTCTGACGGGCTGCTGGACCTTGGCAAAGTCGGTCTTCGCATCGGCCCGCCCGGCGGCTACTTTCTGGTGTTCGACGGCGCAGTCAGTGATGCGTTGCGCCTTGAGGGCATCGCGCTGGACGCAACACTCGACCTGCCAACGACTGTCCTGCTGGACCCCAATGCATTCGAAAACTCCGATACGCTGGGCAAGCTCGCCGGGACATTCAGGCTGGAGGGCGACAGCAAGACATTGGCGCTGTCCGATCTGGCGGCCAGGACACAGGGAACGGACATCGTGCAGCTGAGCGCGACAGGCGCGATGGGCAATCTGCTGGCTCTGTCGGACATATCGCTTGATCTGAGTGCCGACATTCCATCAGGGGCAAAGCTGCTGTCCGCTCTGGATCTGTCTCAGGTGACGATCGGAGAGATGAAAATGGACGCCAAGGTGTCCAGCGGGGACGGAAAATGGCACGCCGAAACCACGATCTCTGTCGCCAAGTCAGACCTGGATGTGACCCTGGATGCGGTCACCTCCGGCTCAGACCCGCATGTGGACGGAAAGATCGACAGCGCGCTGATCCGGTTTCAGGATGTCCGCCATGTGATCGCGATGACGCGTGAACTGGCTGCGCCGAAACGCAAAAAGAAAGGATCCGGTCAGCTGTTCACCGACGTCACGCTGGAACCGGTGACAACCGAGATCCTTCAATCGGGCCTCGACATGGATATCAAGATCGACCTGGCAAAGCTGGAGGGCATCGCCGGCACGTCGGCGCTCAAGACAGAGTTCACGCTGAAAGAGGAAAAAGCGCAGCTTGGCCCGGTCAAGTTTGACTATGATGGCGGCCGGTTCGATGTCACCGGCTCGGTTGATCTTGGAAAGCACCCAGATCGCGTGACCCTCAAAGGCTCTGCCGATGGCTGGAACTTCGGCACCATCCTGCAGGAGCTGAACTTCAAAAAGCATGCCAGCGGCGTTCTGAACGCCCGCTTCGATGTGTCAGGCGCGCACCGGTCGGTGACGGAGTTCGCGAAAACCGCGTCAGGCAACGTGCTGATAGAGATGCGCAACGGCAGGATTCAGACCCGGCTGATCAACCTGGCCGGTCTGGGCGTGCTGCCCTGGCTGTTCTCTGACGCGCACGGCAGGGTCGAGCCCATCGTCTGCCTGCGCGCGCCGCTGAAAGTCAGCGATGGCAAGATCGACATTGATGAAGCCGCGCTTGAAACCAACAAGGTACAGCTTGTGGCCAATGGCGTCGTGGATCTGAACAAGGAGACACTCGACGTCACGGGTGAACCCCGCCCGATCGGGCGGCCATTGTCGCGCAGCCCCTGGCCTTTCGTGGTGACCGGGTCTCTGAAGCATCCCAAGCTCGGCCTCAAGAAAGGCTCACACCGGCAACGGCGGTCCGACGGGGCCACGACGATGCCGCAAGAGCGCCGTCTGTGCATTCCCGACATACTGCAATTGACCAAGTGACAGCGCCCGCAGCACGTCCGGCCGCTCAAAGACTTTCGCCAAGCGCCATATACAACAGAACACGATTGTTCAGCAGCGCCGCCTGCGTCTGGATCACATCGACTTCGCGCGCGATCTGAAACTGCTGCAGCACAAGCACATCGGTCATGTCGACGGTGCCCTGAATGTATCGGTCATTGGCAAACTGCAGCGCTTCCGTCGCGTCCTTGAACGCATCACGCCAGTTTGCCAGTTCCTGTCGCAGCGCCTTTTCGTTGGCCAGCGCGGTTTCCACCTCGTTGAACGCTTCAAGAACGGTCTGACCATAGGTTGCGACCGCCGCGCGCTGTCGCGCAGACATGCGTTCGATATTGGCTTCGATCGCACCGCCCTCGAAAATCGGCTGCAAAAGACTGACGCCGATCCGGACAAATTCCGGATTTGCCCCGATCAACGCCAGATCCGGGTCAAAGAGGGTCCCCCCCGCAGCGCTGATTGTAATCCCCGGCAGGCGGGTCAGCCTGGCCTCGCGCGAGTTGAAGAAGGCAGAGATCACCTTGTTGCGCGCCGCCAGAACATCGGGGCGGCGATCCAGCAGGGACAGCGGCAAACCCGAGGCCGGCAAGGACGAAGGCATATGCGGAAACGACGCCGACGGCTTCAGTGTCAGTCCGGGATAGCGACCCAGCAGCACCTCGAGCTTTCCGATTGCCTCGTTCTGCGTGGTCTGTATGTCATTGGTCGCAGCCTTGGCCGCCGCAAGGCGTGAGCGCGCCTGAACCACGTCGAAATCCGAAACCGTGCCCTGCGCCGCGCGTTCATCGGTCAGGGCCAGCAACTCGGCATAGTTTGCCGCGGCCGTCCGGCTGACGGCCTTCAGACGCTCAAGCTCGACATTGGCGATCCAGGCGCGGGCGATCGTTGCGCCGATCGACAGTTGCAGATACCGCGCTTCATCCGCAATGCTGCGCGCCAGAGCGGCGGTTGACGCCCGGCTCGACCGCAGCCTGCCCCACAGGTCCACCTCCCAGGATGCTGCAAGAACCGCGCCAGAGCGCGTTCTTCCGCCGGTTCTGGACAGTCGCAGCCTGTCGCTTTCGATTTCCGAACGCTGGGTGCCCCCTTCCAGCCCGACTTCGGGCAACAGCGGCGCTCCGGCGATCACGACGGTCTGCAAAGCCGCATCCACGCGCGCCGCGGCTGCGACAAGATCACGGTTGTTCTGCAACCCTTCGCGCACGAGACTGGACATGTTCGCGTCACGGAACGTGGCGACCCAGCCGCCCTTGACCGCAGTTGTCGGAACACCGGACGTCGACCACGATGCGGGAATCTGCGTGCCGGGCGGCAGCGACTGCTGCAGCAGTTCGGCATCGCTTGGCGGTGTCTCCAGGTCGCACCCGGCCAGGGCCAGCAGCATCAGACCCGCGGCAAGCCGCCGGATCGGGCTGTCTTCTGCGGCATGTGTCATGTCTTTCCTCACGCCGGGCCTAGAGCGGAAGCGGATAGACCCAGCGGGCCCAGGTGTAGGTGCGCAGCGAAATCTGGCCGATCCATGTGAACGGGCTGTCGCTGGTCAGAATCAGAGTGGCGCCGCCCACACCGATGCCAAGCCGTATTGTCGGGTCGTCCAATGTGATCTTCACCGGCAGGCGCGGCTCCGTGTGGATCGGGATGTCCGGAAACTCGGGCAGACGACCGGATGGCAGGAATTGTCCCCGACGGCTTGCATACCAGATTTCATCGACCTTGCCGGTGAAATGCTTACCCGGATAGGTGTTGATCGCGACAACAACGGGTTGTCCCACGCGCACGTTTCTCAGGTTTTCCTGTCGGTAGGCGGCGATGAGATAGGGATCTTCGTCCACGATCAGAGAGGCAATCGCCCCGATCCGCAGCGTGCCGGCCACCATGCCTTCCTGCACCTGAAGATTGTAGATGATCCCGTCCTGCGGCGCCCGCATCTCGGTCTGGTCGAGAAAATACTGCGCCTGTTCCAGCTGCGCTTCTGCCTGGATCACCGATGTGTTCACCCCGTCAATCTGCGACTCGTAGGCCAGTTCGGCGCGTTTCTGCGATTCCTGCGCCTCGGCCAGCGACGCCTCGGCCGATGTCACGCGTGTCGTCCATTCATCGGCGGATTCCTGGGACCCGGCGCGTTGTTCGGCCAGGTTGGTGAACCGCTCCTGCTGCACAAGTGCAAAGTCAAGTTCGGATTGCGCGCGCACGACGCTGTCCTTGGCAATCGAGATGTCCGCTTCCAGGATCTTGGCGTTCTGCTGCGCCGCAACGACCGCGGCTTCGGCAGACTCGACCTGCGCGCGGTAAATCGTCTGGTCGAACACAAACAGCAGATCGCCCTTCTTGACGGGGGTGTTTTCCTTGACGTTGACGGCCGTGACCAGCGTGGGCTCCGGCAGACGCGGTATCAGCTGAACGGTGTGGCGCACCACGCGCACATTGCTTGTAAAGGGCGACTGCATCCGCGTCCCGACCAGGGGCACGATCAACAGGTGTATCAGGAAAAATGCGGAAATCAGACCCCATGTCGGGGTAAAGCGCATCCATTTGAACCGGAAGAACACAAGCCAGACAAAGGCGACATAGATCAGCGTGATGGCGACGACACCCATCATGGCTCAGACCTCACGATTGTCCGGGGAACCGGAGACATCGCCGGACGGATCCGCATCCGCTACGCCCTCCGCGTCCTGGTCATCGTCGTCGATGCCATAGGCGCGTTTTTTCAGGCGCGCGATGTCCCGTTTTATGGCCTCTGCCTCTTCGTCGGGAAAGCGGCGGACATCCACCACCTCGGTCGGTTTGAACGCCCAGATAAAGGCATTGACCCAGGGAACGATCGCCAGAAAACCGACCCAACCCATGGTATAGACCGCCTCGGCTTCGGGGTGGTTGCGCGCCACCGCGATGCGCCCGGGCAATCCCAGTATCCAGGCAAAGGCTGCCAGTCCTCCGAACACGCAGACCATTCCGCACAGAAGCGTGATAACATCCCAGAAATAGTAGGAATTGTGTAGTGCGGCCAGACCGCTTTCGGCGTGTTCCATGCGCGTCCCCGACGACATCCGTTCCAGGCTGGCAGAAGCGGGACCCAAGCGTTTCCGCGAATGGTGATCCCCTGCCCCGGCTGACTATCCTGCGCCCATCATCTTCTGGACTCGACAGGGATTTGTCCAGTAATTGATATCCTTCAGAGCGTGCCGTCGATACGCCGGGGTGTCTCGCCTGCCTCCACGCCCCAGACCGGACCCAGTGAAGGAGCACCTGAATGGCCAAAGCCGGGACAGCAGCGGTGCCCAACCGTCTTCTGCGGCTGGTGGAAAACCCTGTCGTGCGGATTGTTTTTCCGCTTCTGATCGTCGCCATTGCCATCTTCGTGCTGCACAAACTGGCGGCCGAGGCGAGCTGGAAAGACATCAAGGCCGACATGATCGCCAGTCCCTGGCAGGTGCTGGCCCAGGCCGTGCTGTGGACGGTGATCAGCTTTGCGGCCCTGTCTGCCTACGACATTCTGGCGGTGCGCAGCGTGGCGCGGGGCCTTGTGCCCGGTTGGGTGGCCGGTCTGGCCGGCAGCAGCGGATCGGCGATTTCCAACCTGCTCGGCTTTTCCTACATCACCGGCACAGCGGTCCGGTACCGCACATATGCCTCGCTGGGGCTGGACCTCGGACGCGTGGCCGGCGTGATCGCGACATCCTGGGTCGGGTTCTGGATGGGGCTCATTCTGACGCTGGGCGTTCTGCTGGCGCTGCACCCCAAGGGTCTGTCCACGGTACTACCACTGGATGACATGGCGGAAACGGTGCTTGGCGGTGTGCTGATCGCCGGCATGCTGGGCCTTCTGGTCTGGCTGGCCCGGGGGGGGCGGCGATTTTCGCTGGCAGGGTTCGAGTTTGATCTGCCCAACGGTCCGATCGCCGGCGGGCTGACGCTGGCCGGCGTGGTCGATCTGGGCGGTTCGGCCATGGCGCTCTATGTTCTGATGCCACCGGATCTGGTTCAGAGCTTCCCCTACTTTTTCGTCGTCTATGTCGCAGCCATTGCATTTGGAATCCTGAGCCATGCACCGGGCGGACTGGGCGTTTTCGAGGCCACAATAATCGCCGGTCTGGGTGCCGCAGGACGCTCCGACGTGCTGGCAGCCCTGTTGCTCTATCGAACGATCTATACCTTGATGCCGTTTCTGCTTGCCGTGGCCGGGCTGGGCGCGGCCTGGGCGATCACGATCCGCAGATCGGTCACGGCGACGGCCACGCTGGTCTACAACCTGGTGCTGCCTGTCATCCCCTTTGCGGCTGCGGGGATTGCGCTTCTGGCCGGAACCATCCTGCTGATCTCGGGCAATCTGCCAGCAGATTCCCAGCGACTGGGTGTCTTGCGGGATGTGGTGCCGCTGTCGTTCATCGAAGCCTCGCACATGCTGGGCAGCATCATCGGGCTTTTGCTGATCGTGATCTCGCGCGGTCTGTTTCGCAAACTCCATCGCGCCTGGATTATTGCAATGTTCCTGATGATGACCGGCTTTGCTGTTTCGCTGGTCAAGGGACTGGACTGGGAAGAAGCGCTTGGCCTGCTTCTGACCATTGCCCTGCTCGGACTGTTCCGGTCGGCGTTTTATCGCGCTGAAAGCGCGTCGGTCTTTCGCCTCAATGGCACGTGGATCGTCAGCCTGGTCACCCTGCTTGTCACGATCACGTGGATCGGCGCGCTGGCTTACAGCAACGTGGAGTACCGCGATGCGCTGTGGTGGGATTTCGCCTGGCATGGCGATGCCTCGCGGTTTCTTCGCGCAAGCCTCGTGGTGGCGTTCCTGCTGGCCGCGATCTCGCTTGATTCGGTTCTGTCCAACCGTCGCCCGCCCAAGGAAGGCGAGCCGATTCCGGATGTCGTGCGCAAACTCGTCGCCGAAAGCGAGGACACCGAGGCCAACATGTCGCTGATTGGTGACAAGTCCTTTCTGATCTCGGACGACAACATGGCGTTCATTGCCTATGCCGATACGGGCGCATCCCTGATTGCCAAGGGCGAACCGGTCGGCGCACCGGAACAGGGGCGCGATCTGATCTGGCAGCTGCGCGAAAAGGCCGACCGGGAGGACAAGCGCTGTGCCTTCTATGCCGTGTCGCCGCGTTATCTTCCCACGTATCTCGACCTTGGTCTGTCGATCATGAAAATCGGCGAGGTGGCCCGTGTGCCGCTGGATGGGTTCACGCTGGAGGGGTCATCCAAGAAGGGGTTTCGCCAGGCACACAACCGCGCGGCGCGCGAGAACTTCACGTTTGACATCATTCCCAAGGAGGCACTGGGCCCTGTCCTGCCGGAACTCAGAGCGGTGTCAGACACATGGCTGGCCACCAAACAGGGCGAAGAAAAGAGTTTCGCGCTCGGAGGGTTCGAGGAAAGTTACGTCTCCAACTACGATCACGCCGTGCTACGAGATCCCGACGGAAAGATCGTGGCATTTGCCAACCTGTTTCAGAGCGGCGGAAAATACGAACTCTCGCTGGATCTGATGCGCTACATTCCGGACGGCCCGGGCTTTGCAATGGATGCGCTCTTTGCTGAAATGATGCTCTGGGGCGCGGCGCAGGGCTTTCACTGGTTTTCGCTGGGTTCGGCCCCGTTTTCGGGTATCGACAACCGCCAGCTTGCCTCATTCTGGAACCGGGTCGGCGGCTTTGTCTACGAACATGGTGAACAGTTCTATCATTTCGAGGGATTGCGCGACTTCAAACAGAAGTTCGACCCGGTCTGGGAGCCGAATTATCTGGCCAGCCCCGGCGGGCTGGCGGTGCCACGCATCCTCTACGAGGTGAATGTGCTGGTCTCAGGCGGCGTGCGCGGATTGTTCAAGTGAACGACCGCACCTGCTTTGCGCGCGCGCGGCGCGCCGGTCGGTAACACGATGGCGCGCGTCACCCGAATACCGTTCACGCTGTGTTTTCTTGTCATCATGGTGCTGGCCAACATGGGCGCGGGCACCTGGTCGGGCGTCTTGGCGGACGCGGCCCTGTCAGACTGGGGCCTCTCTCATCTTAGCGTTCGGCAGGGCGAGGTTTTTCGACTGTTGAGCGCGACCTTTCTGTCTCATGACCTGGGCATGCTGCTGCGCCAGTTGGTGTTCGCTGCCGCCGTGATCGGCGCCTATGAATGGACCGAAGGCACAAAGCGCGCGATGCTTGTCTTTTTGTCCATCGATCTCGCCGGAACCCTGATTGTCCTGTTCGGCATTCTGCCCCTGCTCGTGCGGCTGCACCCGTCGATGGATGCCAGTGCCCTGGCTGTGTACGACGTTGGTATGTCTGCTGGTGGATTTGGGCTGATCGGGGCGTTTGTGGCCCGGCTGCGTCATCGCTGGCTGTATCTTGTGGTGATCTGCCTGGCGCTGAGCGTCAAAGTCTCGATCGCGTTCGACGCGATCGCCGACTCGGTTCATATCCTGTGTCTTTTCATGGGTTTTGTGCTGCAAAGAGCGTTAAATTCACGCAGGCGCAATCCTGACATTGCGCCGTTTTGAAACTGTCGTAGAGTGTTGGAACCTTGGCAAGACCCGTCCCGCACGTCCTGGTGCGACAGGGGGCGCGAGCAGACCGGAGAGACAGGCGGTGAGAGGACCCATCTCTGACGCTGAAAACGTTTTGATCTGGCATGCCTTCGGGTTGATGCTGTTGATCGTGGTGCCGGTGATTGTCCTGACGCTGCTGATCGCATGGCGCTATCGCGCGTCGGGCGGCGCAGGCGTATACCGGCCGGACTGGGACCGGTCGCGCAAGATCGAAATCACGGTCTGGGGCATCCCGGTTGTCATGGTCGCCATTCTTGCGACGTGGGTCTGGAAGGAGACCCATGCGCTCGACCCCTACAAGCCGCTTCCGGGAGACGCCCCGCTACAGATCGAGGCGATCGCGCTGGACTGGAAATGGCTCTTCATCTACCCCGATCTCGGCATCGGCACCGTGAACGAAGTGGCCTTTCCGGTCGGACGGCCGGTCACCTTCCGGATCACGTCGGAGGTCGCCATGAACTCGTTCATGATCCCGGCGCTCGGTGGACAAATCTACGCGATGGCCGGCATGGAGACCCGCCTGAACCTCCGGGCCGATGAGATCGGCAAGACCCAGGGGCGCAACATGCAGTTCACCGGCGCGGGCTTTCCGGGACAGACATTCGAGGCGCTGTCGCTGTCGCAGGACGATTTCGACGCCTGGGTCGGCACCGCACGGGACACAGGCACACCGCTCGACGATGCCTCGTTCGAAAAAGTCAGCGCGCCCAGCAGCGATGCACCGGTGCAGTATTTCTCGACGGTGCCGCAGGGCTTCTTTTCCTACCGGCTTACACATTTCTCCGGCACGTCGCACACGCAGGAGACGACGACACAGGACGCTGCGCAATGACCGATGATCTGTCCTTCCTGTTCGGTCGCCTGGGGCTGGATGCCCTGCCCTTCTACAGTTGGGTCGCGCTGAGCGGGGCGCTTGTCACCGTCGCCGGCGGAGTTGGCTTTCTGGCCATTGTCACATGGCTTGGAAAATGGCGCGAACTCTGGACCGGCTGGCTGACCACGGTCGATCACAAGCGTCTCGGGATCATGTACATCGTTCTGGCGCTGGTCATGCTGGTGCGCGGTTTTGTCGATGCGATCATGATGCGTTTGCAACAGGCCATGGCACTGAACAGCGAAGGCTACCTGCCGCCAGAGCATTTCGAGCAGATATTCAGCAGTCACGGCACGATCATGATTTTCTTCATGGCCATGCCCTTCATGACCGGGCTGATGAACTTTGTCATTCCGCTGCAGATCGGGGCCCGCGACGTGGCCTTTCCCACCCTGAACGCCATCAGTTTCTGGCTGACGGCGGCGGGGGCGGGTCTGATGCTGATTTCACTGGTGATCGGAAAGTTCTCCACCGCGGGCTGGACAGGCTATCCACCCTATTCCGGGGTCGAGTTCACCCCGGGTGTCGGCGTGGATTACTGGATCTGGTCGATCCTGATCAGCGGCGTCGGAACGACGATGACCGGGATCAACTTTGTCGTGACGATCCTGCGCAAGCGCGCACCGGGCATGTTGCTGATGCGCATGCCGCTGTTCACCTGGACAGCCCTGTGTTCCAGCATCCTGATCATTTTTGCCTTTCCCGCGCTCACGGTCTCCTGCGCGATGCTGGCGCTGGACAGAACCCTGGGCATGCATTTCTTCACGAATGACAGCGGCGGCAACGTGATGAACTACATGAACCTGTTCTGGATCTGGGGCCACCCCGAGGTGTACATTCTGATCCTGCCCGCCTTTGGCATCTTTTCCGAAGTCGTGGCGACCTTCTCGTCCAAGCGGCTTTTCGGGTATCCCTCGCTGGTCTACGCAACGGCCGTGATTTCGATCCTTTCGTTCACAGTCTGGCTGCACCATTTCTTCACGATGGGCGCGGGCGCCAACGTCAACGCAGTCTTCGGAATTGCCACGATGGTGATTGCAGTGCCCACGGGTGTGAAGGTGTTCGACTGGCTGTTCACGATGTTCCGCGGGCGGATCCGTTTTGAGCCGCCGATGCTGTTCACGATCGGCTTTATGTGTCTTTTCGTGATTGGCGGGATGACCGGTGTTCTGCTGGCCATTCCCCCGATCAACTACTCGACCCACAACACCACGTTTCTGGTCGCCCATTTTCACAACATGATCATCCCCGGTGTGCTGTTCGGATATCTGGCGGGATACATGTACTGGTTTCCCAAGGCCCTCGGTTTCCGCCTGAACAGAACCTGGGGCGTCCGCGCCTTCTGGCTCTGGCTGATCGGCTTTCTGCTGGCGTTCATGCCGCTCTATTTCCTGGGTCTGATGGGTATGCCGCGCAGAATGGAAAGCTATTCCAATCCCGAATGGCAGCCGCTGCTGCTGATCGCGTTTGCCGGCGCGTTCCTGATCCTGCTGGGCATCGTGTCGCTGGCCATTCAGCTTGCGATCAGCATCCGTGACCGCCAGACACTGGCCGACGCCACGGGCGACCCCTGGGACGGGCGCACGCTGGAATGGTCGATGCCGTCGCCGCCACCGCCCTGGAACTTCGACGAAGTTCCGGTGGTCGAGACGCGCGATGCGTTCCACGAGGCCAAGCTGACCGGGCGTCCCCTGTCCCCCGCCGATGAAGACGAAGCCGTGATGGTGCCCGACAATACGATCGTGGGTCCCTGTATGGGGCTGGCGGGGTTCTGCGTCGGCTTCGGGGCCGTGTGGTTCATGTGGTGGCTGGCCCTCGCGGGTCTGGCTCTGGCCATTGCAACACTGATCGCGCGGTCCTTTGCCGAGAACACCGAACAGGAGATTGACCTCGGCCCGAAGGCGCGCGCCACATGATTGCGGCCTCAGAACACGTCAGGGCCCAGGTCGGGACCGACACGGAACTGGGCTTCTGGCTCTATCTGATGAGCGACGCGGTGCTCTTCGGATTGATCTTTGCGACCTTCGCGGTGATGTCGACCAATTTCGCCGACGGCCCAAGCGGCGCGGACCTGTTCGACATGAAGAACCTCGCGTACCAGACCGCGCTGTTGCTGACGTCAAGTCTGACAATCGCGCTGGCCCACCGGGCCGCGATGGACACCCACACGGTACAGGCGGTGCTCTGGCTGGGGGTAACCTGCCTGCTGGGCGGCGGATTTCTCCTGCTGGAACTTCACGAATTGTCTGGCTTTGTCGAACGCGACGCCGGACCGGGACGAAGCGGCTATCTGTCCGCCTTCTTCACGCTGGTCGGCACGCATGGCCTGCATGTGACGGCCGGGCTGATCTGGGGCGTGACCCTGATCGTGCAGCTGATGATCAAGGGAACCGAAAAACGTGTTCTGTCGCGCCTGAACCGACTCAGCCTGTTCTGGCATTTTCTCGATATCGTTTGGATCTGCGTTTTTTCATTGGTTTACCTGCCGGAGCTGATGTGATGCATGAGAAATCCTCGATCTGGATCGGTTTTGCGCTGGCCGTCTTTCTGACGGCGCTGCCCTTCGCGGCGGTGGCCGGACAGTGGCTGGCGCGCGAGGCGACACTGTGGCTGATTGCCCTTGCGGCCATCGTGCAGATTGCGGTGCATCTGCATTTCTTTCTTGGCATCGGCTTTCACAGGAAGCACCGCGAGCGGGCCATTTCACTGCTGTTCGCTTCTGTGCTTCTGATCATCATGGTCGGGGGCACCATTTGGGTGATCAGCAACCTTTACCTGCGCATGACCTGACACGCAGGCCGCCCTGTGGTTGCCGATGCCCCGTTGCGCCAGGTGCCCGGGGTGCTGCGCAGCGCGCGCCAAAGCGTTTCGCGACAAACCTGACTCACGGATTTTCCGCGAAACGCAGTGCAATATTCATATGCTGCGCGCCTTTCGCCTTAGGCTGATGTCTCGGGGCAAAGGCGAAAGGCTTTAGCGGATCAGCCGGTCTTGCACCCGCTTGAGGCGTGTCGCCAGGTAAAACATGATCGCCGAGGCCAGCAGCGCCATCAGCGCCAGCGCCCAGCCAAGCGCGACAGATCCCGTGCCGGGCCACAGGATCAGAACCATACCTGCCAGCGATGCCAGGAGGCCCACAGTGCGCGAGCTTGCGCGGTCCGGATCGGACGCCGGCATTGACCACCATGTCACCAGATACCCGATCCCCACAACCAGCGCCCAAAGCCCCACCAGAACAAAGGCCAGCCCGATCGACGCCTTTGGCAAGAGCAGCAGAGCCGCGCCAAGAGCAGAGGAAATGACAGAGGGCACGGCGGTTGCGGTCCGCCCTCTGGCACGCCGCACGCCAAGAAGGTGCAACACACCGTCGAGTATCAGGAAAAACCCGAAGATCCGCAGCAGAACCGACACGCTGCCGGACGGCCAGAAAAGCGCGAGCAGACCCAATGCCAGAAACGCAATGCCCCTCAGCATGAAGGTCCGCCACAGACCGCCGATCCTGTCGTCATGGACCGCCCGGGCCTGGCGCGCGGGCGCCGCGTTGTTGTCGTCCTGCTGCATCTCCGGCTGC
>JBCCHI010000036.1:0-31751 GCA_039028815.1 Pseudomonadota bacterium | reverse complement strand
CAGCGCCGCCGCCGAAACCGCGGAACGTGCGTGCCGACCCGCATCTCCCAGTGCCTCGCCCAGAAAGTCAGATGCGCCGTTTATGACAGCGGGCTGCTCGCCGTACTCGGCTGTCGAATTTACGAAACCGGTCAGTTTCACGACGCGGACGAGCCGGTCAAGATCGCCGCCGCAAGCTGCCTTGACCTGTGCCAGAAGCGCAATGGCGCAAACCCTGGCGGCTGCCGCTCCTTGCGGGGTTTCCATGTTATGACCCAGTTTGCCCGTGATCATCGTGTCGCCGTCTTTCGAGATCTGTCCCGAAACATACAGAATGTCCCCCGTCTGCACGTAGGGCACGTAGTTGGCTGCCGGTGCCGGCGCATCGGGCAGTGTCACACCCATGTCTGCGAGCTTGCTTTCGAATTTGCCCATGGTCATCCCCCGTCAGGCTGGTTTTGCGCGCAGGCTAGACACCGCTGTCGGGGATGCAAGAGGGCAATCGAACTATTCGCGAAACGCCTTGGTGAAGTAGTCCGTCAGCGGTTTCGTGAGATACGCGATCGGGGTCCGGTCCTCGGTTCGGATAAAGGCCTCGACCGGCATGCCGGGGATCAGTGTCACATCCGTCGGTAGGCGGTCCTGTTCGCCCTCGCTGAGCGTGATTTCCGCCCGGTAGTAGCTGAGCTGAGAGCCTTCTTCCTGAAACGCGTCCGCCGAGATCTGAACGACCCGACCCGTCAGTTCCGGTGTCGTGTTCTGATCGAGGGCGGAAAACCGAAGTGTCACATCCTGTCCCACGAAAAGCTTGTCTATGTCGGTTGTTTCGATCTGTGCGTTGATGACCAGCGGGCGGTCCTGCGGCACAACGTAGAGAATGGGATCGGCCGGTCGGATAACCGAACGCAGCGCAAAGACCTGCAGACCATACACCACCCCCCCAACCGGCGAGGTCAGATCAAGCCGGTCCATGCGCTCGATCAGCGCGCGGCGCTCTTCCAGCAGTTCAAGCTCGCGAAACTGCAGGTCACGCAACGTGGTGATTGCCTCTTCGCGGCGGCCGCTGTCGAGTTTCAGTATCTCAATGTCGGTTTCCGTTATACGGCCTTCGGCCTGAGCCACCTGCGCGGCAAGGTCTCCCATCTGGCCTGCAAGCCGGGCTTCTTCACGCTGCAGGGCGAGCACACGCGGCGCCTGGGCAAGACCGCGTTCCAGAAGGGAAAGCTGATCCGCCAGTTCCTCGCCGATCAGGTCCAGCTGCTTGGCCAGCGCTGTGCGCTGCGACTCGACACCCACGATCTGGTCGCTGATCTGGCCACGCCGCTTCTCCAGCTGTGCAATTTCTCGCGCCACCGACTCGCTTCTTGCCGCGATCAGGCGCTTTTGTCCGGCGATCAGCCCGGACACGTCCTCGTTTGCCGCCGCCGCTTCGATCAGCAAAGGATCAAACTCGATCATTTCATGTCCGTCGCGTTCCGCCTCAAGCCGGCCGCGCCGGGCGATTAGTTCGAACAACTGACTTTCGGTGATCGCCAGCTGTGACCGAAGCGCAGTCGGATCGAGCTGCAACAGAACCTGCCCGGCCTCTACCATGTCGCCTTCATCCACGAGAATGGCGTCGACCACTCCGCCGTCCGGGTGCTGTACCACCTGACGATTTTGATCAACCTCGATCCGGCCGCTGGCGATGATGGCACCCGAAATCTGGGTCAGCGCCGCCCAGGTGCCGAACCCTCCCACAAGGATAACCAGCGCAATCAGACCAACCATCATCGGGCGTGCAGCGGACCATCCCTGTTGCGTGTTCTGCGTCATCTTACGCCACCCGCGCCACGGGATTGCGAGATCTCACTGGCGTTCTTGACGACCTGCCGCAAGACATCTTCCTTGGGTCCAAAGGCGCGCACCGCGCCGTGTTCCAGCGACAACAGCATGTCGCATTCCTGAATGGCGGCAGGCCTGTGTGCCATGATAAGCACCGACTTCCCGGCCTCTTTCAATCCGCGTATGGCGCGGTTGACCGCTTCGCTGCCTTCATTGTCCAGATTAGAATTCGGCTCATCCAGCACCAGAATGACAGGATCACCATACATTGCCCGCGCCAGACCAATGCGTTGCATCTGACCTCCGGACAGCCGACCGCCGCCTGGCAGGACGCGGGTATCATAGCCCTCGGGCAGCCGGAGGATCATGTCGTGCGCATCGGCCTTTTTCGCCGCCTCGACCACCAGCTTTGCATCAGGGGTTTCTGCAAGCCGGGAGATGTTCTCGGTGATCGTGCCCTCGAACAGCTGAACGCGTTGCGGCAGATAGCCGATATGCTGGCCCAGCACGTGCGGTTCGTACTGTTCCAGCGCTGCCCCGTCCAGCCGGATCTTGCCCCCGGACGCGCGCCAGACCCCGGTCAGCGCACGCGCCAGTGTCGACTTGCCCGCGCCGGATGGTCCGATCACGCCGACCGCCTGACCGGGCTGAACCCTGAAGCTGACAGTCTTGAGCGCGGCCTGTTTTTCACCCGGCGGCACGATCGTCAGCTGCTGCACATCAAGCAGCGCGCGCGGCTTTGGCAGTTCTGTGCGGGGCCGCTCGGGCGGAACCAGCGCCAACAGCTCTGCCAGCGAGTTCCAGCCCTGAACGGCGCGCTGCACAAGCTGCCACTGGCCAACCGCAAGCTCGATCGGCGCAAGCGCGCGGCCCAGCAGGATGGATCCGGCAATCATGGCACCCGGCGTCAGCTCGTTGCGCAACACCAGCAGCGCCCCGAGTCCCAGCATCGCCGATTGCAGAAACAGCCGGAAGGTCTTGGTGGTGGTGGTGAATGTGCCCACGAGATCGGAAGCGCCGATCTGGGCTTCAAGCGACTGATCGCGCACCTTCTGCCACCGCGCGAATGCGGACTCCCGCATGCCCATGGCCTGCACCATTTCGGATTCATTCCGAATTTGCGCAGCCAGTGTTTCCGCCGCCGCCGTGGTCCGGGCGGATTTCGCGGCCGGTCTGCGGGTCATGGCCTGATTGACGATCGTGACGACGACAAGAATCGCGCCCCCGCCGACCGCCAGCATGCCGAGCCAGGGATGAAACAACCAGATGCCGAAAAGAAAGAAGGGCGTCCAGGGAATGTCGAAGATCGCCATCAGAACCGGCGACGCCATCAGACGCTGTACCGCCTCAAGATCCCGCAATCCGCTCTCGCTCTGCTCATCGGGCAAAAGCGCGGCCTTGCGCACCACGGCATCGAACACGCGGCGGTCGAGTCGCGCCTGAAACCGCGCCGCGACCCGTCCCATGACCCGGCCCCGTGCATAGTCCAGCAGCCCCATCATGCCGTAAAGGAACAAAACCAGC
Source organism: Pseudomonadota bacterium (assembly GCA_039028815.1). GTDB lineage: Bacteria > Pseudomonadota > Alphaproteobacteria > Rhodobacterales > Rhodobacteraceae > Roseovarius. The sequence continues at coordinate 28,424 of JBCCHI010000036.1, read as the reverse complement.
ACAGACAGCGCGATCAGCGTTTCAACCGAACGGCTGCCCAGCACCCGGTCATAGACCTGAAGCATGTAGATCGGGCCTGTCAGCATCAGAAGATTGACGAAAAAGCTGAAAGTCCCGACGAACCAGTACAACCCACGACTTTCGCGCCGTGCGGCCAGCAGTTCTTCGCGCCCCGCCTCCAACCTGGCTTTGCTCATTTGCATGCCGAAACGTCCCGAACGATATTTACGCGCTTGATCCTAGCACAGGTTTGGCCTTACACGGATTGTCACCGATCTGCCACAGCATTCATGGCGACTGCCGCTGGACGATATTCATCGCGGCTTAATCAACTATTTAGACGAGAAACTGCAAGAAGCTGACCCCACGTGCTTGACTTTGTTTCGTCCCGCCGCCGCGCCTTGATCAGAATACTCGTGGCCGGTGTTCTCGTCGCCGGTCTTACGGCGTGCGCGCGCCCGCCCGCGGATCATCCGCCTGAAGAGGCGTACGATCCCTACGAAGAGCGCAACCGCGCCGTCCACGAGTTTAATCGCCAGCTGGACAGAAATCTGGTGCGGCCTGCGGGTATCGGCTATTCGACCTTCTTGCCCGATGACATCGAGACCCCCCTCAGTCGCCTCGCAGGAAATCTGTCGCTGCCCAGCGATATGGTCAACAACGTGCTGCAGCTCGAAATGCGGGCCGCCACCGGTAACTTCTACCGGTTTCTCGTGAACTCGACCGTTGGCGTGTTCGGGTTGTTCGACCCGGCAACAGAGATGGGACTGCCCGATCGGACAAGAACGAATTTCGGCGCAACGCTGCACGATTGGGGCGTTCGGGAAGGGGCGTATCTTGAGTTGCCCTTTGTGGGACCCTCCAACCAGCGTGACACGGCCGGCTTCTTCGTTGACCTTGCCATCAACCCGCTGCGCTATGTTCTTAACGAGCCGTGGAATTACGTCAGCACGCTTTCGGTCGCCGCTGACGGCTTGTCACGCCGTGGGCGCTTTTCCGATACGATCGACTCAATTCTTTATGAAAGCGCCGACAGCTACGCTCAGTCAAAAACGCTCTATATCCAGAACAGACGTTTCGAATTGAGTGGCGGGGATGCGGCCGGATTTGAGGACCCATATGATCAGTTCGCACCTGGTTCGGATCCCTACGACCAGTTTGCGCCCGATTCTGATCCCTACGATCAAGTCGCGCCCGGATCAGAAGGTGAAACAGATGAATAGAATAAGTCGCAGAATGGTCGTTGCGGGGGGTCTGGCCTTTGCCGGACTGGGCGCTTTGCCCGCCCGGGCGATGACAGAGGCGCGCGCACGCGCACTGGTCGATCAGGTCGTGGCCGATATCAACCGTGTGATTGCCTCGGGCAAATCGACCGGCGCCATGATCCAGGATTTCGAACGCATTTTCGCCCGCTATGCGGATGTGTCGATCATCGCGCAGTCGGCTCTTGGCGCGGACGCAAAACGCGCCACGTCCGCGCAGTTGCGCGCGTTCACCGCCGCTTTCCAGGGCTACATCGCGCGCAAGTACGGCAAGCGGTTTCGTGAATTCATCGGCGGACGTGTCGAGGTGACGGGCGTGCGCAAGGTCAAGTCCTGGCACGAGGTGCGCGCACGGGTACAGCTGCGCGGATCTGCGCCCTTCGATGTCCGTTTTCTTGTTTCCAGCCGTTCCGGACGCGATCTGTTTTTCGACATGCTGATCGAGGGTGTCAGCCTGCGCCTGTCCGAGCGCGCCGAGATTGGCGCAATGCTTGATCAGAATGGCGGCAACATCGACAAGCTGATCCAGACCGTATCGCGCTCCGGATAACCCGCACCGAGTTTCCGGGACGCGAGCGCTGCGACCGTCTCTGGCGTGTGTGCAGGCAGAGCCGCTTTAAATCGTTTCGCGACAAACCTGACTCACAGAGTGTCGCGTAACGCGGTGCATCGTCCCATGCTGCGCGCCTTTCGCCTTCGGCTGATGTCTCAGGTCAAAGGCGAAAGGCTTTAGCGGTTGTTCCCGAAGATGCCCCGCAGCAGATCCTCAATAGGGTTGCTGCGCTGCCGCCTGCGCGTGGTGGGCTGGCTGGTGCTGCGAGGCGCGGTCTTGGGCTCGGGCCGCAACATCGGCAACGGCGTCGGCGCGACGCCCTCGTGCACGCGTACCATCGTTTCATGCCAGATCTCGGCGGGCAATCCGCCACCGGTCACGCCGGTCAAAGGCGTGTTGTCGTCATATCCCATCCAGACACCAGCCACGTAATCGGCCGTGAACCCAAGAAACCAGGCGTCGCGCGCGGCCTGTGTCGTACCGGTCTTTCCCGCTGCCTCTCGGTCAGCCAGTCTGGCGCGCGCACCGGTACCCCCCTGAACCACGTTCGACATCATCCAGATCAGCTGCCTTGCCGCGTCTTCCTGGATCACGCGCTCGCCGATCCCCCCGCTGACACCCATCAGAGGATCTTCGTCGCCCTGCAACCTCAGATCAATCAACCCGTACGGCGTGACGGCAGACCCCCCGTTCAGAATGCCGGCATAGGCGCCCGTCATCTCAAGCAACGTGCTCTCGGACGCACCAAGGGCCAGCGCCGGACCATCCGCCAGCTCGTTGTCGATCCCGAAATCGGTCGCGACTTGCCGTACAAGATCACGTCCCACGGATTCCGATACCTTGACCGCAGGAATGTTGAGCGATCGCGCAAGGGCGTCGTTCAGTGTCACCGAGCCTGAAAAGTCCTTGGTGTAGTTCTTCGGACACCACCGGCCGGACCCGGTGATGTCGAGGCAGTAGGGTTCGTCACGCACCCGGTCGAGCGGGCTGTACCCAAGTTCCAGCGCTGTGGCGTACACAAAGGGCTTGAAGGCAGAGCCGGTCTGCCGCTTTGCCATCGTCGCGCGGTTGAACGCGCCGCTGACTTTTGATTTGCGCCCCCCCACCATCGCACGCACTGCTCCGTCGGCAGACATGACAACGATGGCGGCTTCGGCCTTTGATCCCGAGCGCACCTTGTTTTCAAACACCCAGTCCAGAGCGTTTTCGGCGGCCGCCTGAATCCGCTGGTCGAACGTGGTGCGCAGGATCACGTCCTCGGTCGTGTCGCGGGTAAAGAAATCGGGGCCCGCCCCCATGACCCAGTCCGCGAAATAGCCGCCGGTCTGTGCCTCGGCGGCGTCTGACAGGATGGCGGGATTGGCCCGCGCCTGCCGCATCTCGGCTTCGTTGATATAGCCCTGTTCGTTCATCAGGCGCAGAACCGTCGCCGCACGATCCTGAGACCGCTCAAGATTTGTCGTGGGCGCCAGCCGCGTCGGGGCGGTCAGAAGTCCCGCCAGCATCGCGGCCTGCGCCGCATTCACCTGGCGGGCAGACACGCCAAAGTATCGCTGCGCCGCGGCTTCGGCCCCATAGGCACCAGCGCCGAAATATGCGCGGTTGAGATACACCGAAAGGATTTCGTCCTTGGTGTACTTCAGCTCCATTGCCAACGCATAGACGGCCTCTTTGGCCTTGCGGCTGAGAGAGCCGCGCCGGCAATCCCTGACGTAATCTTCCTCGCTGTCCCAGGCCTCCTTGTCGTATTCAACGCCCAGGCACAGCAGTTTTGCGGTCTGCTGCGTGATGGTTGATCCACCATGCCCCTGCAACGCGCCGCGTCCTTCGCTGAGATTGATCCGGATCGCGCTGGCCACCCCACGCGGGCTAACCCCGAAATGGCGGTAAAACCTCTTGTCCTCGGTCGCCAGAACCGCGGCGCGCATGTCTTCACTGACCGACCGTGCCGTGACCACACCTCCGAACTGATCACCGCGCCACGCAAAGACATCCCCCTCACGATCCAGGAGTGTCACCGAACCGCGCGCGCGGCCATCAAGCAGGTCCTGCACGTCCGGAAGGGTCAGATAGACATATCCGACGGCCAGCGCGAGCACGACCGCCGCTATTGCCCCGACACGCCACGTCACCGCCCAGAGCGCTCGCAAACACCAGCGCAGAAGGCGTCCTACAACCCTGACCGGGCCCCAACGTGAAATCCGGCCAAGCACGGGCAGCGCACGGGGCTTGCGCGCACGCGTGCGCCGCTTGGGTTTTGCGCCTCGTGTCCCGCGCGCACCACTGCGCTTGTCCGCGACTAGACGCGGTGGTTTTCGTCCGGAGTTGGCCATGCCTGTGCTGCCTGCGTTCTGCTTGATGCCAATTTAACGACGACCGGGCAGAAAGTAGACCCCCGAAAACGGGTATTCCGTTCGGATTCAGTTTTGCTTGTTTTTTATTCAAAACAAGAATTGCGCACATTTTTTAATCAAAACACTGATTTTCCAACACGGAGTCACACGCTCCTGCCTTTCCGTCGGAACCCTCTGCGGCATGTGGTTTCGGTGCAGGGACAAGCCCAACCAACGCGAAGGGGACATCTGTGAAACTTATCATTGCAACCATCAAGCCGTTCAAGCTTGAAGATGTGCGTGAGGCGCTGACGGGCATCGGCGTTCGCGGCATGATGGTGACCGAGATCAAGGGCTTTGGCTCTCAGTCCGGTCACACCGAAATCTATCGCGGCGCGGAATATGCCGTGAACTTTGTGCCCAAGATCAAACTCGAAATCGCGGTCGCTGAGCCAATGGTCGATCAGGTGATCGAAACCATCGCCAAGACCGCGCGCACCGGCAAGATCGGTGACGGCAAGATTTTCGTTCTGGATCTTGGACAGGCCATGCGCGTGCGCACCGGCGAAACCAACGAAGACGCGCTCTGAGACCTGGGGAACAAGGAAATGGATATGAATCGCTACATCAAGACAGGGCTGGTCGCAGGCGCACTGGTGACCCTGCCGCAACTGGGTCTTGCTCAGGAAGAGGCCGCCGCGCCGAGTTTTGACGAAATCGGCCCGTACATCATGACCACGCTGCTTTTCTGCATGGCCGGTTTTCTCGTCTTCTTCATGGCGGCAGGGTTCGCCATGCTCGAAGGCGGTCTGGTGCGGTCCAAGAACGTCACCATGCAGATGACCAAGAACATCGCGCTCTATTCGCTTGCGGCAATCATGTATTGGCTCATCGGGTTCAACCTGATGTATCCGGGCGACGGCTGGATCATCTCGGGCTGGGTTGGCCCGTTCTTCTCGACAACCACGCTCGATCCGGTCGGTGTCTCCGCGGCGGATGCGGATCTCGGATATGCCTCGATCGGATCGGACTTCTTTTTCCAGCTGGTCTTTGTCGCCGCGACCGCCTCGATCGTGTCCGGTGCCGTGGCCGAGCGCATAAGGCTTTGGCCGTTTCTGGTGTTCGTGGTTGTGCTGACTGGTGTGATGTACCCGATCTCGGGATCCTGGCAGTGGGGCGAAGGCTGGCTTTATGAGGCCGGATTCTCCGACTTTGCCGGATCCACAATCGTGCATTCTGTCGGAGGCTGGGCAGCGCTTGCGGGCTGTATCGTCCTGGGACCGCGTATCGGCAAGTATGCGGCCGATGGCAAAGTGCACCCGATGCCCGGCTCCAACCTCGCGCTCGCGACTTTGGGGACATTCATTCTGTGGCTGGGCTGGTTTGGCTTCAACGGCGGCTCGCAGCTGGCCATGGGCACAGTGGGCGATGTCTCTGATGTCAGCCGCATCTTCGCCAACACCAACATGGCGGCCGCGGCAGGTGCCGTGACAGCGCTGATCCTCACCCAGGTGCTGTACAAAAAGCCGGACCTGACAATGGTGCTCAACGGGGCGCTGGCGGGTCTTGTGTCAATCACGGCCGAGCCACTTGCCCCGAGCCTGTTCGGCGCACTCTGGATTGGTGCGGTCGGCGGTGTGATCGTGGTGTTGACGGTTCCGATGCTGGACAAGTTCCGGATCGACGATGTTGTAGGCGCTATCCCGGTGCACCTTTTCGCCGGGATCTGGGGCACAATCGCGGTCGTGTTCTACAACGGCGATGCCAACATCGTGACACAGCTGACCGGTATCCTGGCCTACGGTGTGTTCACCTTTGTGATCAGTCTGGTGCTGTGGTTCGTCCTCAAGGCCGCTCTGGGCCTGCGGGTCAGCGAAGAGGAAGAAATCAACGGCCTCGACATGGCCGAACTTGGCATGGAAGCCTATCCCGAGTTCTCCAAGGGATAATCTCCTGACCACGGCGGCGGAGGCAGACTCCGCGGCCGTGGTGTCCTGCGACGGGATAACTCCGTGATACTTGCCCGGGCGCCAGCGCCCGGGTTTTTTTCGGCACGCGCGTGCGTCGATCATCGACGTGTTCGAATCGGTGGTTCACGTTCGGCCCGAAACCCAGTAGCAAGGGGGAATGCGTGACCCGTATGCCGCTTTTGAGGCGCTCGTGGCGCCCGCCCGACCCAGCGCGACCCTTCCCCGCCTCATAATCGGCACCGTGCTGACCGTGGTGCTGTTTTTCTCTCTGATTTATTGTGTTTCCGCGCTTTTGACCGTGCTGTCTTCGGCGGAAACGTTGCAGCGCTACGACACCGCGCTGGCGACCGGGAACACACCTCTTGGCGTTTTGGCCAATCTCTATGTTTTCGCGCTGGTGATCATCGCGCTGGCGATCACGCTGAAGCAGGTGCACGGACGCACCTTGCAAAGCGTGATCGGGGATCTGAACCGCGCCAGGACGCAGTTCCTGCGGGTCATCTGGTTTCTCGTCATTCTGCATCTGGTTTTGATGGTGTTGCTTCCCGGGAATCCGCGCGCCGAACCAGAGCCGAACATGGACTTGTCGCGCTGGCTGGTCTTTCTTCCGCTCGCTCTGCCGGCGATCCTGATCCAGACAAGCGCAGAAGAACTTGCTTTTCGCGGGTATCTGCAAAGCCAGCTTGCGGCTCGCTTTGCCCACCCCGTCATCTGGCTGACCGTGCCCGCCATTCTGTTCGGCCTGCTGCACTATGACACCATCACGCAAGGCGACAATGCGGGTGTGGTGCTGCTTTGGGCGACCGCGTTCGGTCTGGCCAGCGCTGACATCACGGCCCGTGCCGGAACGCTTGGGCCGGCGATTGCCTTGCACTTCATGAACAACGGAGCCGCCATTCTGGTCGCTGCCCCGACCGGCAATTTCGATGGCCTGGCGCTCTATACGTATCCGTTTTCACTCGACGATGCGGGATCGCTCTGGATCTGGGCTCCGGTCGATCTGATGGTGCTGTTCATCAGCTGGCTTGTGACGCGGCTTGCCCTGAGGTGCTGAGCTCTGATTGCATTTCCGTGCCAACAGGCCTACGTGTGAACGAGCGCCTCCGCCGCTGGCCGGACGAGGCCCGTAGACACGACCAAAGGACCGCGCGTCGATGAACTGGATCACCAACTATGTCCGTCCGCGCATCAATTCCATCTTCTCGCGCCGCGAAATGCCGGAAAACCTTTGGACCAAGTGCGAAAACTGCGGAACGATGCTGTTTCATCGCGAGTTGCGCGATAACCTGAATGTCTGCACCTCATGCAGACATCACATGTCAATCACCCCGCGGGCCAGGTTCGACGCGCTGTTCGACGGCGGCGCTTTTGCCGAGATCGAGGTGCCTGCCCCGGTCGCCGATCCTCTGCAATTCCGGGATCAGAAACGATATCCCGACCGGATGAAAACGGCGCAGAAAACGACGGGTGAAACAGAGGCGATGCTGGTCGCAATCGGGGAAATCGGACGCACGCCGGTGGTTGCCGCAGCCCAGGATTTTTCTTTCATGGGCGGGTCGATGGGCATGTATGTCGGCAATGCCATCATCGCTGCGGCCGAAGAGGCGATCCGCCTGCGTCGCCCTCTGATCCTGTTCTCCGCAGCCGGTGGCGCGCGCATGCAGGAAGGCATCCTGAGCCTGATGCAGATGCCGCGCACCACGGTTGCCATCCAGATGCTCAAGGAAACGGGCCTGCCCTACATCGTTGTCCTCACACATCCGACGACCGGCGGGGTGACGGCCTCTTACGCGATGCTGGGCGACGTGCAGATTGCCGAACCGGGGGCACTGATCTGCTTTGCCGGGCCACGCGTGATCGAACAGACAATCCGGGAAAAGCTGCCCGAGGGGTTCCAGCGCGCGGAGTATCTGCTTGATCACGGCATGCTTGACCGTGTGACACCACGTGCAGATCTGCGGGACGAACTGATCAGGATCACGCGCATGCTGATGGACATGCCGCCAGCGGTCAGAGGCGATCTGCCCCCGCCGGAGGCCGTTGCCACGCAAAGCGAAGACCCCGCCGCCGAGGAGCCGCGTGAGGTGGCCGCCGAGCCCCCCCCGCCTGAAGACGACACACCCGGGACATGACACCGCGCAGTTCGGACATCATCCTGGAACGGATGATGGCGCTCCACCCCAAAGTGATCGACCTGACGCTTGATCGGGTATGGCGCCTTCTGGATCTTCTGGGGAACCCCCAGGACAGGTTGCCGCCTGTCATTCACGTCGCGGGCACCAACGGAAAAGGGTCGACGCTGTCCATGATACGCGCGGGCTATGAGGGCGCGGGACGCAGCTGCCATGTCTACACCTCGCCACATCTTGCACGTTTTCACGAACGCATCCGGCTCGCGGGTGACCTGATCTCGGAATCGGCGCTCGCCGCGGTGCTGGATGAGTGCGACGCCGCCAATGGGGGCGAGCCCATTACCTATTTCGAGATCACGACCTGCGCCGCGCTTCTGGCAATGTCGCGCACGCCTGCCGACGTGACCCTGCTCGAGGTGGGTCTGGGTGGACGGCTGGACGCCACGAATGTAGTGGCCCGCCCGGCGCTGACGGTGATCACGCCGGTGTCTCTCGATCATCAGCAGTTTCTGGGCGACACCCTGCCCGACATCGCCGGAGAAAAGGCCGGCATCCTGAAACGTGGCGTGACCTGCGTGGTCGGACCTCAGCAGGACGACGCCTTGCAGGTCATCGAAACGAAAGCCGCCCGGACAGGCAGCCCGCTTCTGGTGCATGGCCAGCACTGGCATGTGACGACCGAACGCGGACGGCTTGTCTATCAGGATGAAACCGGTCTGCGGGATTTGCCGCGACCGAACCTGCCCGGCGCGCATCAGATCGAAAACGCGGGCGCCGCGCTGGCGGCTTTGCGGTATCTTGAGCTGCCCGAGCCCGCACTGGACGCAGCCGTGACAGGGGCCGTCTGGCCCGCGCGAATGCAACGCCTGACCGCGGGACCCTGTGTGGCGGCCGCGCCGCAGGCTGAACTCTGGCTCGATGGTGGGCACAACCCGGCGGCGGGCGAGGCGCTGGGGGCTCTGTTGCGCGATCTGCCGTCAAAGCCCACCTTTCTGGTCTGCGGGATGCTGAACACCAAGGATATTGCCGGATACCTGACCCCGCTGGCCGAAGTGGCCACGCACCTGACGGCGGTTTCTGTCCCTGGCGAACCCAATACGCTGCCGGCAGGGACAACGGCACAGGCCGCGCGCGCCGCCGGTCTGCCCGCCGATGTCGCGGACAGCGCAACTGATGCCGTGGCCCGCATCGCCGCCCACACCCCACATGCACGTATTCTGATCTGCGGCTCGCTGTATCTGGCGGGCGCGATCCTGCGCGAAATCGGTTGAAACCGGGACAGGACGGCACGCCTGACGCGGGAGTACTTCAGGAAAGATGAAGCCGTGCGGCCGCGCGTGCCAAGGACCCGGACTGTACTCGCGAAAACGGTGCGCCGGGCCAAGAGTTTCTCTGGGTTCTTCGCGTGTATCGTGTAACCTGTATCAAACCGGTTCGGCGTCATTGGGTGTGCCGCGCCAGGCCACAGGAACCGGATTGTTGCAGGAGAACCCGGAATGTCACCACAGACCAGGCTGACCGCACTTGTCCTTGCCCTTGGCGTGGCCGCCTGCGACGCGCCGGACACGGTGTCTGCGGAACAGTGTCAGGGGGGCGACTGGACCAGTATAGGGTTTGCCGATGGCAAGGCTGGCCGATCCGAAGGCTACATGTCGCGGCACCGCGAGGCCTGCGCCAAGCTGGGCATTGTCCCGGACACACAGGCCTGGCTTGCAGGCCGGGAGCGGGGGCTGAAATCTTACTGCACGCCGCAGAACGCCTATGATGTCGGTCGCAAGGGCAACGAACTGAACACGGTCTGCACAGGTCCTTCGGTGACGCAACTGAACCGGGCGAATGCGCGCGGCATCAAGTACTACGCGATTGGCCGCGAGATCAGCAAACTGCGTACACGATCCAACGACATTGACACAAAGCTTCTGTTCCTGGGCACGCCCCAGACCGCAGAACAGGAACGGGAGCAACGCGAACTGCGCCGGGAGCAAAACAGGGTCAAGTCAGAGATCAGCCGCCTGGAGCTCGAGAGAATTGATTATTCCGTGCCTTGAGAACGCAGGCCCGGCATGCCGCCAGCGCCTTGCGGGGTTCCGCATGAGCTTAAGGCGCACGACACGGGAACGGTGGCGGAGAAGCAACCCACCTGCGCACACTGCAATCCGAACGGTCAACCCGGGCGTTTCATCTTGAACGCAAGCCATCGCGCAAGGCGGAACGCGCACGGTCTGAGGCGGGGAGGGCATGTCGTGAACGCGGCGCGGCAGGATGTTCGCACACCGCGTCACGGCTGAATGAAACCCTCAGAGCCGGCATTGTGACCGGGCCGAGGCGCGCGGTGCGCGGGACCGGTCGGGCGCTTTCTTACACGTCACCGCGTTCCTGTTTCAGGAGCGCCCGCAGACCGGCGCGGTAGTCCGGGTAGCGCAGTTGCACACCCAGTTCGTTCCTGATCCGGGTGTTGTCGGTGCGTTTGGATTCGGCGTAGAAGCTGCGGGCCATCGGCGTCATCTCGGCGTTCTCGAAATCGACCGCCGGTGGCGGCGGCAGGTCAAGGAGCTTTGCGGCGTAGCCGATCACATCCTCGGGCGGGGCCGGTTCGTTGTCACAGACATTGTAGATCGCGCCCGGATCGGGATGGGCAATCGAGGCGGCCAGCACCTGCGCGATATCCTCCACATGGATTCGGCTGAACACCTGACCCGGCTTGATGATCCGCCGCGCCGTGCCCGCGCGCACCTTGGCAAACGGGCCGCGCCCCGGCCCGTAGATGCCCGCGAGACGGAAAATGTGCAGCGGCAAATCCGGGATCGCAGCCCACGCCGCTTCGGCCTCCACCCGCAACTGCCCGCGTGCCGTGGCCGGTGTCAGCGGTGCGGTTTCGTCGATCCAGGCACCCTTGTGATCGCCGTAAACGCCTGTCGTCGACAGGTAGCCCACCCAGTCCAGCCGGGGCGCCAGCGCCGTGATTTCGGGCGTCAGCCGCGCCAGAACCGGGTCGCCCTGCTCTGCATCGGGTGCCGCCGAGATCAGCAGGTGCGTCGCCCGGCGCATCGCCCCGGTCAGTGCGCCGCCCGATGCCGCATCCGGCCAAAGAACCGGATGCACGCCGGTTTCCTGCAGGCGCGCGGCCTTGTCCGCCGAGCGCGTGGTGCCGTAGATGCCCCAGCCCTGCGGCAACAGCAGCCGGGTCAACGCCTGCGCGGAATACCCGTGGCCGAAGGACAGCAGACAGCTCATTTGGCTACACCGGCCGCGACGCGACCCAGGCATAGCCGTTGTCGCACAGAATATAGGTCTCGCGCAGACCGTGCGGCTTGTCGCTCGGCGCCTGCAGGATCGTCGCGCCATGCGCGTCTGCCCGCGCCGCGGCCAGATCGGGGTCGCTGTCATACAGTCGGATTTCGGCCCCTGCCCCGCGCGCCCCGGCCTCTGGCAAGAGCGACAGGAGCGGGTTGGAATGATAGGTGCCGTCGGCATGCAGCTGAAACACCGCCGCCCCGTAGGTCATGATCGCGAAATCCGCGCTCGGCTGGAACGCCTTCATGTCGAAAACCCCGGTCAGAAACGCCACTTCCGCAGGCACATCCCGCACCAGAAGATTCAGTCCGATCCCCCGCAGCGCAGCGCCGAACTCGTCCGCTTCGACCGTTTCGTAGTCCATCACACTCCCCCGCGCAGCATCGCGCAGCTTGATCCGCCACCGGGCGCGAGTCAACCTGAGCCACGGCGCGCCGGACGTCCGTGACATGACCCTGACCCGTTCGGGAACATGATGGCGCTTTAGACGAGACGCCTCTGCCTGGTGCGGGAAACGGATCGGGCCAAGGGGCCGCCACGTGAACGGTATGGTTGGCGTTCTTGCGGACCTCCAGCATGCCGCTGGTCCGCCCTGGCAGCCGTAAACCGTGCAGCTTCGGCGAACCGACACTCCTTTCAGGACATCCGGCCGCAAAAAAATCCGGCGCGGCGTCACATCCCCGCCTGCTCGATCGTCTTAAGGGCAGACAGGCCCTTCAGGCCATATCAAGGAGAGCAAGATGAAACCGACCGACGCCATAAGATACGAACGTGAGATTGACGATGTGCTGACCGCCCTGGCCGGGGTGCATCCGGTGATCGACGGACACAGGACAGAGGCGCAACTGCAGCATCTTGTCCGGCTGCGCGCCTCGCAGATCAATGCGTGCGGGTTCTGCGTCAAGATGCATACCGCAGACGCGCGCAAGGACGGAGAGACAACCGACCGTCTGGACCGTGTTGTCGTCTGGCGGCATGTCAGCGACTTTACAGAGCGCGAGCGCGCCGCGCTGGCCTGGACCGAGGCATTGACCAATCTCGACCCGGCGCAGGATATTGGTGCATTACGCGCCCGGTTGCGCGATCATTTCAGCGATGAAGAGATCGGAGCACTGACCGCTGATATCGCGATGATCAACCTTTGGAACCGCATCAATGTCTCACGCCACTGAACCTCTGGCCCCCGAGGACCTTCAGAGGTTTGAAACCAGCAAGCCAAAGCTGCTTGGCCTGGCCTATCGCATCCTCGGATCTTACGCCGATGCCGAGGATGCGGTGCAGGACACGTTTCTGAAATGGTCCGGCGCACCGCGCGTCGACATCTCGAACACAGAAGCGTGGCTGATGAAGACCTGCACGCACCGGTGTCTTGATATGCGCCGCACCGGCGACCGGGCACGCGTCGACTATGTGGGCGCATGGCTGCCAGAACCGATCGAGATCAGCACAGAGGTCACGCCGGAAGACATGGCCGAGTTGTCGTCCAGTCTGACCATGGCCTTTCTGCTTGTGCTTGAACGCCTGTCGCCAAAGGAGCGGGCGGCCTTTCTGCTGCATGAGATCTTCGATCAGGGATACGATGAAATCGCCACGACGCTTGACCTGACGGAGACAGCTTGCCGCAAACTTGTGTCACGGGCCAGGCAGCATGTGTCACGATCGGGCACACGGCACCGGACCCCGCACACCCGGCAGATCGAGATTTCGAGCGCGTTTCGCAAGGCGGTCACTGATGGCGAGATCGGGGCGCTACAATCCCTGCTGGCGGAAGATGTCAGACTCACCGCAGATGGTGGTGGCAAAGTGCCGACGATACGGGAAACGCTACGCGGCCGCGCCGATGTCTCGCACTTCGTCGCGCGTGCTCTGCACCGGTTCTGGGCGGATCAAAACTGGGAGGCCCGGATCTTTAACGCGCGCCTCGGATTTCAGCTGTTCGACTCAGACGGGCCAACGGCCATCGTGTCTTTCGCTCTGAATGCAGAGGGTCGCCTGTGCGACATCTTCATTGTTCGAAACCCCGACAAACTCAGAGACCCCGGTGTCGTGCGACTGCACTGAGACGTCCCGCCCCTGAAGGTTCATACCATGCCATCCCGCGCGCGCCGCTTACGTGATGCCGGACAACGCGACGCGCGACGCCGCACGCCATGACATCCGGCGGCGGTGATCTGCCCGGGCGTGGCACCAACGCGATACCGCCCGAGTCGGGCACCAGCGCGAGAATCAACCATCATGAGTTGGGTTTCTACACACTAACTCGCGCTTACCGGGTGCCACCTCTACGGGAAAAGCGTGTGTCAGAAGCCATAAATCGCTCTCAAACGGGCAAAAATGCCTTATTTTGCTACACTATTTGTTGTGCATGACCACAATATACAGTTAAATCCCCAGCACGAGGCCCAAAAAACGGGCAGCTGAAGGAGACCTGAAATGGCAAAACCAATGACCAAGACCCAGCTCGTTACGGCTTTGGCCGAGGAAATGGGCAGCGACAAGAAAACAGCCAACGGCGCACTTGACGCCGTGATCAGCATCATCACCCGCGAAGTCGCAGGCGGTGGCGCCGTCACCCTGCCAGGTGTCGGCAAGATCTACTGCCGCGAACGCCCCGCCCGCACGGTCCGCAATCCAGCGACCGGCGAACAAATTCACAAGGATGCCGACAAGGTGGTCAAGATGACCATAGCCAAGGCCTTGAAGGACAGCGTGAACGGCTGATACCGGCTGGACCGGGATCGCGAAGGGCCGCCAGTCCGGCGGCCCTTTTCTTTTGAGTGCACTGCGCTTCGGGGACATATGGACATACGCGCAATCCTCTATGGTGTTGTGTTTATAGCAATGTGGGCCAGTGCTTTTACGTCTGCTCGCATCATTGTGGCCGATGCCCCGCCGCTGACCGCGCTGGCGTTTCGATTTTTGATATCGGGGCTTCTGGGCGTCGCGCTGGCCCGGCTTCTTGGGCAAAGCTGGCGCCTCACCCGGCCGCAATGGCGCGCCACGATCCTGTTCGGTCTTTGCCAGAACGCGCTCTATCTCGGGCTGAACTTTGTGGCGATGCAGACGGTCGAGGCCTCGCTGGCGGCCATAATCGCCTCTTCCATGCCGCTTCTTGTAGGCCTGGCCGGCTGGGTCATCTACGGCGAGCGCATTGGCATGCTGGGTGTTCTCGGGCTGATCACGGGATTTGTCGGGGTGATGCTGATCATGGGCGCGCGTCTGCAGGGCGGGGCAGACCTGGCCGGAATAGCGCTTTGCGTTCTTGGTGTCCTCGCACTGAGCACCGCGACGCTGGCGATACGTGGCGCGACCTCGGGGGGCAATCTGTTGATGGTGGTTGGCCTGCAAATGCTCGTGGGCAGCTTGGTGCTTGCGGTGGTAGGTTTGAGCACTGAACAGCTGACGGTGACCTGGTCCTGGACACTCGTCGCGGCCTTTGCCTACACCACGCTTGTGCCCGGACTGGCCGCCACCTTGATCTGGTTCGAACTGGTGAACCGGGTCGGCGCGACCAAGGCCGCGACCTTCCATTTTCTCAGCCCGTTCTTTGGTGTCCTGATTGCAGCACTCATCCTGCACGAGGCGCTTGGTCCTCTGGACATTGCAGGGGTGGTCGTGATCACCCTGGGCATTCTGGCGGTGCAGCTTTCGCGGCAGAAGAAACCCGTTGCAAATGACCCGCCGTGAGTGAAGACGAACGGCCGGTCGGTCAGGGCTAACTGGCGCCCGGACCGATCTTTCCCGGCAGTCCCTCACCCACCTGGCCGCGGTGCATCAGGACGTGATCCAGAACCACGCAGGCCATCATTGCCTCGCCCACCGGCACCGCGCGGATGCCCACGCACGGGTCGTGCCGGCCTTTCGTGACAACTTCCATCGCGCTGCCGTCAACGCGGATCGAGCGGCGCGGCGTCAGAATGGAAGAGGTCGGCTTGACTGCAAATCGCACCACGATGTCCTGTCCGGTCGATATCCCGCCCAGAATGCCGCCGGAATGGTTCGAACTGTATTCCGGACCTTGCTCTCCCATGAAGATCTCGTCGGCATTGTCCGTGCCCCTAAGGCGTGCCGCGGTCATCCCTTCGCCGATTTCGACACCCTTGACCGCGTTGATCGACATCATTGCCGCGGCAAGATCGGTGTCGAGCTTGCCGTAAACGGGTGCGCCCAGTCCCGGCGGGGCACCGCGACACACAACTTCTATCTCCGCGCCGACAGAGTTCTGCCCCTTGCGGATGTCGTGAAGATAGGCCTCCCAGTCGGGCACCGCGCTCGCGTCGGGCAGGAAAAAGTCGTTTTTGTCGATCGTCGCCCAGTCAATACGACTGCGGTCAATCTCCATGTCACCCATGCGCGTCATGTATCCCCGGATCTCCAGACGCGGAAGCAACTGCGCCAGCGCCGCGCGGGCCAGACCCGAGGCGGCCACGCGAGACGCCGTTTCCCTGGCCGAGCTTCTGCCCCCGCCACGGTAGTCCCGAATGCCGTACTTCTGGTGATAGGTAATGTCCGCATGACCCGGGCGAAACGTCTGAGCGATCTCGCCATAATCCCTGCTGCGCTGATCGGTGTTTTCGATCATCAACTGCACCGGCGTCCCGGTTGTTCGGCCTTCAAACACACCGGACAGAATGCGCACCGCGTCTGGCTCTTTTCTCTGAGTTGTGTGCTTGCTCTGGCCGGGGCGGCGCTTGTCGAGAAACTGCTGGATGAACGGCGCATCGACGGGCACGCCCGGCGGGCAACCGTCAACCGTCGCGCCCAGTGCAGGCCCGTGGCTTTCCCCCCAGGTCGTGACACGAAACATCCGTCCGAATGTGTTAAAACTCATCGCGGTGTTTCCCCGATACGCATGTATCCGGTTGGCTTACCGCCGCTCGGCACACGCCTCAAGTGATTTCGCACGCCGGGCTGCCACGGGCATGCGGTCAATCCGGGCGCGAAATTTTCTGCAAATCGAATCACGGGCATTGACCGATTCGAATCGCTTGGCGTATAGCTATTGCAACTTGCGAAAACGCGCCGGATTAAACGCGGTTTTCACCTCTCATTCAGGAAAACGCGGCAGGGCTGACAGAGGGGCCGGTTCAACGGCTCCCTTTCAGTTATTCTGTCTCCTGCGCTGCACGGGATGGCGTAACCTAAAAACGCCCGGTCATCCGGACCAGCCGGAAAACCGGGCGATTGTTCTGGTCAATGCAGTTTTTCCTGCACTTCCTTGATCGCGTTTTCGATCAGGGATTGTCCCTGGGCCGCGTCCATATTGTTGGCGATCATTTCCTTGGCCACATCGACCGCGACCGTGATCGCGCGATCGCGCACTTCTTTCACGGCACCGGCTTCCGCTGAGGCGATCTGATCCTCGGCGGCCTTGATCCTGCGGGCGATGGTGACGTCCAGGTCGCTTTTTGCGGCATCGGCCGCTTCCTGCGCCTCGACCTTGGCCTGAGCGACGATACGGTCTGCGTGCTCCTGCACTTCTTTCTGCTTCCGCTCGTAGCTGGCCAGCAGCGACTGAGCCTCTTCGCGCAGTGCGCGGGCCTCGTCCAGTTCTGACTTGATGTCGGTTGCACGCTTTTGCAGCAGACCGCCCAGCGTCTTCGGCACCTTGAGATAGATCAGGATACCGATGAACAGAAGGAACGAGATCAGCACGACAAAATCGCTGTTGCCAAGCGAGAAAAACGGTCCCTTGGCAGCAAAAGCGGGACCCGCCGCAAGCGATGCCAGCACAGTCACGGATGTCAATCTGATCATCTGACTATCCTTTCAGCCTTGTGTTGACCGCCGTCGTCACAGACCGGGCATCGGCTTTGACACCCATCGCGCTGATCAGCTCTTTCGCGGTGTCCTTGGCCACGTCCTTGATGCCCTGCAACGCACCTTCACGGATCTCGGCGATCTTTGCCTCGCTGTCCACGGTGCGCGCCGCGATTTCCTCGTCAGCCTTTTGCGTGGCCACGGCAAGCTCTTCGCGGATTTCCGCCTTTGTCTGCGCGACGATCTCCTGAGCCTGGGCGCGGGCATCCGCCAATGCCTTGTTGTACGCGTCTTCCGCTGCAACCGCCTTGGCCTTGAAGTCCTCTGCCGCGGCCAGATCGTTCGTGATCGTGCCCTGCCGCTCTGCCAGAACGCCCGCGATGCGCGGCAGCGCGATGCGGGACAGTATCAGGAAGATCACGACAAGCGTGATCACCAGCCAGAAAATCTGGTTGGCAAACCAGTCCGGACAAAGCTGCGGCATACCGACAGCGCCGCCACCACCGTCAACACAGGCGGAGGCGGCATCGGCGCCAAGAGTGCTTTCAGTTGCCATGCGCGTTCTCCTTCAGAGGCTCACAGTTGATCCAGGCACGGGCGCGTCACACGCCCCGCCAATACATGGATCACACAGCGAACATCAGCAGAAGCGCGACAAGGAACGAGAAGATCCCCAGTGCTTCCGAGAATGCGATACCGATGAACATTGTGGCAGTCTGACCGCCAGCGGCCGACGGGTTGCGCAGAGCGCCCGACAGGAAGTTACCCACCACGTGGCCCACACCGACAGCAGCACCGCCCATGCCTGTACAGGCCAGACCGGCGCCGATGTAAGCTCCCATTTGTACGACGTCGCCTTCCATTTCGATACTCCTTAGATTGGAATTAGCGTTGTTTCGGGCGCGGGCACACGGCCCGCGAACGTTCAGTGATGCGGATGAAGTGCGTCCTTGAGATAGACGCAGGTCAGAATTGTGAACACGTAGGCCTGAATGAAGGACACCAGCACCTCCAGCGCGTAGATTGCCGTGATCGCAAGGATCGACAGCGGCGTCACGAGAAGGCCGATACCGGTCGAGATCAGCACCAGAGGCGCAAACGCCGCGAACACTTTGATGACCGCGTGTCCTGCCATCATGTTGCCTGCAAGACGAATGGAGTGGCTGACCGGACGCACGAAGTAGGAAATCACCTCGATCAGGGCAAGAACGGGTCGCAGCGGCAATGGTGCGGAGCTGACCCAGAACAGGCTGAGAAAACCCAGACCGTGCTTGACGAAGCCGATCACAGTCACTGCAATGAACACGGCCATCGCCATGACGGCGGTCACCGCGATGTGGCTTGTCGTGGTAAAGGACGTCGGCAAAAGCCCCAGAAAGTTCGAGAATACGATAAACAGAAACAGGGTGAAGATGTAGGGAAAGTAGGGCAACGCGTCCTTGCCCGAGACATCCTCGACCATTTTGCGGATGAACCCGTAGGACAGCTCTGCCACGGACTGTAGATGGCCCGGCACCGTTTCGCGTTTGGATGTTCCATAGACGAGCAGGACGCAGATCGCGGCGATTGTCAGCGCCATCCAGAGCGTCACGTTTGTCACCGTGAACAGCCCGACAGGGCCATCCCCGAACAAGGGCTTCACGATGAACTGGTCCATCGGGTGAAAGACCAGACCCTTTTCGCCCTCGCCGCCAGCCTCACTCGCCATCGCGCTGTTTCCCTTTCTCTTCCGATCCGATGACCGAACCGTTCGTCTCTGTCGTGGCCGCCTTCTGGACCTCCTGGGCGCTACGCATCATCGTTTTGATTCCCGCAGCAAGCCCCAAAAGGGTGAAGACCACCATAAATATGGGCTGGGTTGAAAACGCATAATCCAACCCGAACCCGATCCCGAAGCCAATGCCAAGCCCAGCCACCAGTTCGATCACCATGCGCCAGGCCAGATGCGCCTGACTGTAGTGCGTTTCCTGATGAGGCGGCGGCGCGTCCTTTTCCTTCATCGCGGCAATGCGTCGTTCCAGATCGCTCAACCGGTCTTCAGGTGTCTCGTCGCCCACATCCCGCTCCGAAATCGTTGCGCCAGTGCTAGGCATTGGGCGCATCCGAGTCAAGGTGATCAAAAAATTGTTCAAGCATTTGTTTTATATAAATTATTTTTGACGAGAACGCGCAGAAATCAGCGAAATTCGCCGCCGGATGGTGCATTCGCGATATTCAACCATACGGTTGATCTTTCTGCGTGGCTCAAAAGTCGATCCAGGTTGGCGGTGCACCCCAGCCAGAGAGAAGATCCAGCAAATCGCCACTCCGCAGCGTGACCGTGCGGTCGTTGACCAACGGGTGCACATGGATCCTCTCCGCGTGCTCAAGCGCCCGGTCCATAAAAATTTGCACTCCCTTGGACACGCCTGTAAACATTGTCAGTGGCGACACCGCCCCCGGGCGAACGCCGAGATACTCCATAAGCCGCTCAGATGAGCCAAAGGATAAATTTCCCGCGCCGATCCGAGATCCGAGAGCTTTCAGATCCACAGCCCGATCCTGTTCCAGGATGACAAGGTAGTTCCTCTTTTTGCGGTCCCGCAGGTACAGGTTCTTGATGTCGATGTAACCTGCTCCCATGGGGATCAAACTTCCCTGCACCGTCTTTGCGTCGTCGACGGTCCGGAGAGCTGCATGCTCATAATACTCAAACGAGAGGCCCTTCGCTCGGAGCATCTCCAGCATTTGGTCAGACGTGACGGGAAGGCTGTCTTGAAAGGTTGACGACGCATCCATGGCTTAGTCCAAAAGGTTCGATCTAAATTCGATGCGTCAGGGTTTAGGGCCTCAGGTGAGTTGGATAAAGCGAAAAAAAACTGTGCTTGCCGAAGGGCCCTGCTTCACACAGAACCAGCCACTTGACCGGTGGATTGAGGAAAGATCTCAAAGCCGGTCTTCCCAAGTCTGAATGTTGATCCGGCCTTGATGTCCTCTTGAACAAAGTAGGACAGGATATCAAGCGCGGCCTCGAGTCCACCTTCCCAAGCAACAGGACAAATCGCCAAAAGACGGGTCATGGTGATATCGCGCCGAATATCATCTATTTCGGTAGCAAGCCTGGACCAGATCTCACGTTCACGTTCACTGTAATCACCGTCTGACCCGATGGCTGTCCACCACAGCATCTTCTGAATGATTTCCGCGACGACGGCAGGATCGTTATTGCGCAGTGTGATAACATCATGCGCCCCCATACGAAGCGTCTGTGTATCAAGGTTCAATATGCTCGGGTCCCACACGTCGAACGCACGTCGATACATGCTGAAATATGCCGCATCTCCTGTCGCGGACGCTGTTCGTATGGCTGCTTTCTGGGCTTCAATCTCCAGTGTCTGTTCTGAGCCGAACCAGCGCGGAAGCATCATGATGGCATGCTTGGCGTGCGGTTCCTGATCCATGAGGTCAAGATCACTCCATTGCTCATAGAACAGGCCGACATGTTTGTCTGCGTCCGGCATAAATGCCAAAAGCTTGTGTCTGGCCGCCGCCAGAAGCGGGGCGTTCATGGCAACAGGATCGTGGGTATCAAGGAGCGACTGCGCTTTGGCGAAGTGTTGCCCCATAGCGAACCAACGATCATCCGTGACATATTTGGAATAATCCGCCCCACGCGACACCCATCCCTGATAACAGCGCATATCGGCGGCAAGCGCCAAAAGCGGGTAGCACTCCGGGTGTTCTTCAACCAGTGTCTCCATGAACTCCACGGTTTCATCCGCAAAGATAAGGATTGGATCGGGATGACAGGTATGGCCCTCCACAACCGCCTGGGTCATGTAATCCAGAACGGTGTCGCGAGCGGTTGAGGCGAGCGCATAACCGGCATCGCTCTTTTCCCGCGTTTGATCCCAATGCGTCAGCTTCTCTGAAAGACCGACCCAATCTCCAGCCTCAATCAACGACTCGCAGAGTTCGGCGACCGCAAATCTCTGCTTCATGGATGGGGTGGCGTCCACCGTATCATATGCGATTTTTTCCTGATGTTCTGGCTCGCTTAGAGAGACATCGGTCAAACCGTCGAAGAGGCTCTTTGTGAAAGCCCACATCGTTCTGAACCTTAGGAGAAAGAGAAACGGCAGGGCCAGAAGCCCCAAAAGCAGATGAAAGGCGTTGCGTAGCATCGTCGTGCAGATCCTGTATGGTTGCGCGATAGCGCAACATCCAAGTCCAATCGGGCGTTATTGAGGCGGCATTAGAGTTATCCGTGGACGTTCCGACGTTGGTCGTGGCAGTCATTCGTCTGAGCCGCAGAGCCGTCTTGACTTAAACAGATCAGGGGTCTAATCGCGGCAGCAAATCTCGGAAGGCATATGTTCTTCCGGTCCCTTGGGCGCAGGCCCGGGATCGCCCCCCACCAGCGCGTTGCGCCCGTGGGGGCGTTTATCGTTTGAGCGCTTTTGCTTATGTTGCAAGGGCAGACAGGAACCGGCGTAGGAGGCCGAGAGATGTTTGAAAATCTGTCCGAACGCCTCTCCGGCGTCTTTGATCGGCTTACCAAACAAGGTGCGCTTTCCGAGGAGGACGTCAAAACGGCCCTGCGCGAAGTGCGTGTAGCGCTGCTCGAAGCCGACGTGTCACTGCCCGTCGCACGCGACTTTATCGCCCGCGTGCAGGACGCGGCAACCGGTCAGGCGGTCACCAAATCGGTTACGCCAGGGCAGCAGGTGGTCAAAATTGTCCACGATGCCCTGGTTGAAACGCTGACCGGTGCGGAGGACCCCGGCGCGCTCAAGATCGACAACCCGCCCGCACCCATTCTTATGGTGGGCCTGCAGGGTTCGGGCAAGACGACGACGACGGCAAAGCTCGCCAAGCGCCTCAAGGAAAAGGACGGCAAGCGCGTTCTGATGGCATCGCTCGACGTCAACCGCCCGGCCGCGATGGAACAGCTTGCGATCCTCGGCCAGCAGATCGGTGTGGATACGCTCCAGATCGTGAAGGGTGAAGACCCTGTTGCCATTGCCAGGCGTGCCAAGGTGCAGGCCGGGCTGGGCGGGTATGATGTCTACATGCTCGACACGGCAGGTCGCCTGCACATCGACCAGGAGCTGATCGCGCAGGCGGCCGCGGTGCGCGACGTTGCCAACCCGCGCGAAACGCTGCTGGTGGTCGATGGTCTGACCGGTCAGGACGCGGTGAACGTTGCAACCGAGTTCGACGAAAAGATCGGTGTCTCGGGGGTTGTGCTGACGCGCATGGACGGGGACGGACGCGGCGGTGCAGCTCTGTCAATGCGCGCCGTCACCGGCAAGCCGATCCGTTTCGTGGGCCTGGGCGAGAAGATGGACGCCATCGAGACGTTCGAGCCGGAAAGGATCGCCGGTCGCATCCTTGGCATGGGCGATATCGTCAGCCTTGTGGAGAAAGCGCAGGAAACCATCGAGGCTGAACAGGCCGAAAAGATGATGCGCCGCTTCACCAAGGGTCAGTTCAACATGAACGACCTGAAGATGCAGCTTGAGCAGATGCAGAAGATGGGCGGCATGGAAGGCATGATGTCGATGCTGCCGGGTGCGGCCAAAATGTCCAAACAGATGGAAAACGCGGGCATCGACGACAAGATCCTCGCGCGACAGATCGCTCTGATTCAGTCAATGACCAAGAAAGAGCGCGCCAATCCCAAGTTGCTGCAGGCCAGCCGCAAAAAGCGCATTGCCGCAGGCTCTGGCCAGGAGGTGTCCGAGCTTAACAAGCTGCTGAAGATGCATCGCCAGATGTCCGACATGATGAAGAAAATGGGCAAGATGGGCAAAGGCGGCATGCTCAAACAGGC
Organism: Pseudomonadota bacterium; assembly: GCA_039028815.1. GTDB lineage: Bacteria > Pseudomonadota > Alphaproteobacteria > Rhodobacterales > Rhodobacteraceae > Roseovarius. The sequence goes on along the minus strand of JBCCHI010000036.1, from coordinate 5,305 downwards.
CATGAAAGGCATGTTTGGCGGCAAGGATCAGCCCTCGCCCGAGGAGATGGCGGCCGGCATGGACCCGAAGGCTCTGGAACAGGCGGCCAAGCAGATGGGCAAGGGCCTCGCCGGTGGCGGACTGCCGGGCCTCGGCGGTAGCGGGATGCAGTTGCCACCCGGTCTGTCCGGCTTTGGAAAGAAGAAGTAAATGCCTTCCGTTTTCCAAAAGTATCCCCGTCGAAGGCAGATAAAATGAAGATCGCCCTCGACATTCCCCGGCTGGAAACAGAGCGTTTGATTCTGCGCGGCTACGACCCCGAGCGGGATTTTGGCCGTCTGGCAGATTTCTACACTACAAAGGCCAGCCGTTTCTTTCTGGGCCCTGCGGATCGCTACGGTGCATGGCGCTTGGCCTGCACCTTCATTGGACATTGGGTGGAACGCGGCTTTGGCCTCTTCGCCATAGAAGAGAAAGCCACGGGTGACTTTTGCGGCATGGCAGGACCCTGGGCAGCAGAGACGTGGCCTGAACCTGAACTCGCCTACCTGCTGACAGAAGACAAGGCACGGCGCGGCTACGCTACAGAGGCGGCTCTACGCGCCAGAGACTACATCTACACAGATCTCGGCTGGACCACCGTGGCCAGCGCGATTGAGCCGGATAACGTCGGCTCCATCAAAGTGGTCGAACGCATGGGGGCGACCAAGGACTACGAACACCCGCTTCCCAATGGTGGGACCGTTCTGTACTACCGCCACCCCGCGCCGGAGGCTGCTCTGTGAGTCTCGGTCTCAATACCCCACGGCTGGAAACCCCCCGGTTGATCCTGCGTGGCCCGGAACCGCGGGACTTTGAGCCGCTTTACGCGTTCCTGCTCGATAAGGAACGCTCTTGGGGCTTTGGCACAGAGAAAGACCGCGCCAAGGCATGGCGCTGGTTTGCAATGTCCATCGGGCATTGGGCTTTGCACGGCTATGGCTACTTCACGATGGAATGGAAGGAAACCGGTCAACCCTGCGGCCTGACGGGCATCTGGAATCCCGAGGGCTGGCCAGAACCGGAAATCGGATGGGTCGTCTATGAAGGGTTCGAGGGGCGCGGCATCGCCTTTGAAGGCGCAACGCGCGCGCGCCGCTGGGCCTATGAGGACCTGGGCTTTACCACACTGACCTCGAACATCGTACCGGGCAACGCCCGGTCGGTCGCACTGGCTGAACGGCTCGGGGCAAGTTTTGAACGCGCCTACGACAATGTCGAAATGGGTGCCGAGCAACTCTATCGGCACCCATCTTCCCGGGATCTCGGCTTTGGTCCCGCCCCTCAGGCCGGGGGTGATGAATGACCGAAGATCCTGACATGCCGGTGATCGAAACCGAACGTCTGACGCTGCGTCCCTTTGCAGCACGGGATGTCGCGCGTGGAACAGAGTATCTGACCTCGGATCGGTCCGTCTACATGGGGGGCCCCTATTCGCGACACGACGCGTGGCAGCATGCCTGCCATCTGATCGGCCACTGGGCGGTGCGCGGGTTTGGTCTGTTCGCAATCTGTCTGAAAGGACAAGACGACGCGATCGGTGATGTCGGACCCTTCCGGCCCGAAGGCTGGCCGGAAAATGAAATCGGATGGGGCCTCTGGCAGTCGGATTTCGAAGGCAAAGGCTATGTCACCGAGGCGGCACGCGCTGCACGGCAATATGCGTTCGAGGTGCTCAACTGGGACACAGCCGTCAGCTACATCGACCCTGAAAACACCCGTTCGGTAGCGGTTGCGCAACGACTGGACTGCACTCTGGATGCGGACGCCGCCTTGCCCAACCTGCCCGATTGGGACGGCACTTTGGTCTACCGGCATCCGGCACCGGTTGAGGGCAAGCGATGACGTCCTTTCACGAAACGCCCTCGTCCGGTCCAACTGCTGCGCTTGCTGCGCAGATACAGGCCCTCGTTCCGGTTCTGGAAACCGAGCGTCTGATCCTGCGGGCCCCGAAAATGGAGGACTTCAACGCGATTGCGGACATGCTGCTCGGACCGCGCGGCAAGTATTACGGCGACTGCAAGACCCGCGACGAGGTCTGGGGCGAATTCATACAACTGACCGCCACCTGGTATCTCAGCGGTTTCGGTGCCTGGACGGCAGTAGACAAGGCCACCGGAGAGACCCGCGGCTTTTTCCACATCGGGGCCGAGCCCGGCGATCAGGAGCCGGAACTGGGCTATGTGGTGGCTCAGGACGCCGAGGGACAGGGCTTTGCCTATGAGGCCTGCGCGGCGGTGCGCGATGTCGCCCTTCGCGACTTCGCGCTTGGCTCGCTTGTGAGCTATGTCGACGCCGCCAACACGCGCTCTGTGGCTCTGGCCCGTCGCCTTGGCGGCACCCGCGATGCCAAAGCAGAGGCCGCGGTGGCGGAGATCGAAGCGCCCTGCCTCGTCTTTCGCTATGCCGGTCCGGGAGCGCACTGAGATGGGACATCGCGACATCCCCGAACTGACAACCCGCAGGCTGGTTCTGCGTGGCCCAGAGCCGGAGGACTACCCGAACTTCAAGGCGACGTTCGCCTCCTACCGCTCGCGGTTCATGGGCGGACCGCTTAATGCCTATGAGACCTGGATGCTCTACGCGGCCGAGATCGGGCACTGGGAAATCCGTGGCTTCGGCATGTGGATGATCCACGACAAGACCACCGAGGAAACCTATGGCATGGCTGGCGGCTGGTTTCCCGCCAAATGGCCCGAACGCGAAATCGCTTGGATTATCTGGCCCGACAAGGCCGGTCATGGCTACGCGCTGGAAGCCATCCATGCGGTACGCACGCATTTTTACGCCCAGGGCTGGGATGGCGCGGTCAGTTATCTTGATCCCAAGAACCTCGACTCGATCCGGCTGGCCGAACGGCTGGGCTGCAAAAAGGACCCGCTCGCCGCCAGCATCGACGAATCAGATGCGGTCTATCGTCACCCGTCGCCCGACGTGCTGCGCGACGGCCAGTTGCGCGATGGAATCGAACTGGAACTGGCGCACTACGCCGATCCGCTCTTCAAGCCGAAAGGATGGGCCATTGACTGACGCAACAACCAAGGCGGCTGAGCTCCTCAAGGAGCACCGCGAAAGCATCGACCGGCTGGACGCGATCCTTGTCTACACACTGGGCGAACGGTTCAAACACACTCAGGCCGTGGGGCACCTCAAGGCGCAACATGATCTGCCTCCCTCTGACCCGGCCCGCGAAACCCAGCAGATTGCGCGGCTTGAAGATCTGGCGAACCGGGCCGATCTCGACCCGGAATTTGCCAAGAAGTTTCTGAACTTCATCATCGCTGAAGTCATTCAGCACCACAAACAACACCAATCCTGAGGCGCGCATCCGCCGTCTCTCGAATGCCATTCAATAGGAGAACACCAAATGGCCATGAAAATCCGTCTTGCCCGCGGGGGCAGCAAGAAACGTCCGTTCTACCGCATCGTTGCGGCGGATTCGCGCATGCCGCGCGATGGGCGGTTCATCGAAAAGCTGGGAACCTACAACCCGCTTCTGCCCAAGGACAGCGAAGACCGCGTGAAGATGAATATGGAACGCATCCAGTACTGGCTGGACAAGGGCGCTCAACCGACGGACCGCATTGCGCGCTTCCTCGAAGCCGCTGGCGCCACCGAGAAGAAAGAGCGCAACAACCCTAAGAAGGCCGAACCGGGCCAAAAGGCCAAGGACCGTGCCGAGGAGAAAGCCCAGAAAGCCGCCGACGCCGAAGAGGCCGCAAGCGAAGCCGCCGCAGCAGAGGCTGAAGCCGCGACAGAGGACGCTCCGGCTGAAGAGGCGCCGGCAGAGGAAACCGCTGCTGAAGACGCGCCTGCGGAGGATGCGGCAAGCGAGGAAAGCTGACCCCGGACCCGGGGCAGACGAACCCTCGTATGCAAGCGTTTTCACAAGGCTTTCAGCAAGAGCTCGACAGGTTGATGGAATGGCGGCGCGATGTGCGCCGCTTTCGCACCGACGCGGTGGACGAGCCTGTGCTTGACGCCGCGCTCGGGGCGTTTCTGCGCGCACCCTCGGTGGGGCTGAGCGAGCCATGGCGTCTGGTCCGTCTGGACAGCGCCGCGTCCCGCTTTGCCGCGCTGGAGAACTTTGGCGCGGCGAACGCCTCTGCTCTGGCCGGCTATGACGGCGAACGCGCGAAGCTCTACGCAACGCTCAAACTGACCGGCATGCGCGAAGCGCCGGTACAGTTCGCCGTGTTCTGCGATGAGACAACATCCAAGGGCGGCGGGCTGGGCGCGGCCACCATGCCCGAGATGCGGCGTTATTCCGTGGTTGCGGCCATCACGCAGTTCTGGCTCACCGCCCGGGCGCACGGGCTCGGCGTGGGCTGGGTTTCGATCCTCGATCCCGATCAGCTCCGCCGCGACCTTGACGTTCAGGAAAACTGGCGACTGGTGGCATATCTCTGTGTCGGCTGGCCCGAAAGCGATGACGACACGCCGGAGCTGGAACAGGCCGGGTGGGAGACACGTCGCCGCCACCTGCCCCTGGAGACACGCTGAGATGTTCAGGCTGATCCGTCTGGTCCTTCTGTGTGGTGCCGCTTTCGTCGCTGGCGTGTTCTTTGAGCGCGGCAATGCACGCGATACCTGCAACGGGCTGGGTGAATGGCGTGACGGGCTCTGCATCGTGCCCGGCCAGTCGACGGATGTGGTGCAATGAGCAAACCTGGCGTACCCGATCGGGTTTGCGTCGGCGCGCTGGCGGGTGCTTTCGGTGTCCGGGGGGCGGTCCGGTTGAAAGCCTTCACCGCTGTGCCTGATGACGTGGCGGCCTATGGCGATGTGGAAACCGAGGATGGCACCCGGCGTTTCACGATCACGCTCACCGGAGAAACCACCAAGGGTGCGCTGGTCGCACGTCTGTCCGGGATTACCCGAAAAGAGGCCGCCGACGCGCTTCGCGGTGTCCGGCTTTATGTTTTGCGGGACCGGTTGCCAAATCTGCCCGATGACGAATTCTACCATGCGGACCTGATCGGGCTTGAGGTCTTTGATACGGGCGGTGTGTTGCTCGGACATGTGTCATCGGTGTTCAATCATGGCGCGTCCGACTTGCTGGAGATCGCACCGCCGGGCAATGGCGCGAAGATACTTCTTCCATTCACGCACGACACTGTGCCGACTGTCGATCTGACAGCAAAACGGATCGTTGCCGATCCGCCTGAAGGGACGTTCTGAATGGGGCCGGTCCTGCTGCATCCGGGCTTTCACAAGACGGGCACGTCCAGTCTTCAGCGTGGCGCGATCGCCCTGCGCTCCGTGCTGGAGCCGCATCTGAGAGTG
>JBCCHI010000035.1:0-31993 GCA_039028815.1 Pseudomonadota bacterium | reverse complement strand
TTTGCGGGCGGCGTGGAAACCCCCTTTGGCGGGTACGGCAAGTCGGGCTACGGGCGCGAAAAGGGGCGCGAGGCGCTTTGGAATTACGTGCAAACCAAAAACGTGGCGGTCAAGATAGGGGCCTGACACGAGGCCCGGAGCGCAGGACATCAGCGTCGTATCTGCATCCGGGCATCTGCAAGGTGATCCCCTGCTGTTGGTCTGCCGCACACATCCGGGCGATGGCAGCACACCGCAGACGGGACAGACCCGGCAGGCGCGTCGTCAAAACTTCTCGATCGGGCGCGACCGCTTGAGCACTTCGATCAGAAAGGCCGTGAACAGGCCAAACACCAGCAACCCGTGCGTGGCGGTCATGCCAGAATACAGCCGGACGCCAGGCGCCAGAACAACATCGCCGAAGCCGACCGTTGTAAAGGATATCAGCGAAAAGTAGAGCGCGGTTTCCATGGTCTCGAATACGCCAAGGTGCATGTAAAACAGCGCCCATGCCCAAATAGAACCCGACAGCACAAAGAGAATCCAGATCAGCGCCATGGCAAGATTGAACACCAGAGGTGCGTTTCCGTGACCCAACACGCCGCTGCGCTCCATCCAGCCGATGCAACGCGCGGCGAGTTCGAACATGAGAACCGCCACCGCAAGCGAGACGATCATCATCACGCCGCCGATCATGAGAATGGTGTACATAGCAGTGCCTTGCTGGTGGATGCCGATGGTCCGGGCAGCGAGTTTCAAAGAAATCCGGGATGCCGTCAATGCAAGATAGGTGTGTCCGAAGGTCATTCGTCCGGCAAAGCGAAGCCCCGATCGGGGCGGGGCTGACCCCGCCCGGACCGTTTGTCTGCCGGGCACGCATCAATCGCTCTTGCGCGATGCGTGGCCGCCTGATTTGTTCAGCGCGCGGAGTTACAGCATCCGAATGCTGCCCAGACCTGCCTGACCCGGAGAGACCCGATGCAAAACCAGACAGCGCTTTTTCTTATGACAACCGAGACCCCCGAGGCCGCGCTGGCAGAGGCCGCGGAACAGGCCCGTATCAGCGGCACAAGACTGCGCTGCCTGGTCTTTGCGCCGATCCCCACATTGCCGTTCAACGCGTATGGTGGCCTGCCATATGCCGGTGCGGCCAATTCCGACGGCTGGCCGTCCCTGCTGGACGCAGCAAGAAACACGCTCAAGGATCGGGCTGACACGTTCGAACAGGTTCTTGCGGATGCGAACGCATCGGGTGGCCTCCGGCCGGTTCTGGCCGCAATCGCCGATCTGCGCGAACATGTCACTGCGTCCGCACGCACGGTGGATGTGGCGTATATTGCGCCGGAACTGCGTGAAGAACCCGAGATTTTCTACGAGATGGTCCACGCCGTTCTTTTTCATTCACCCGTGGGCATTGTGCTGAACACCTCGCGCATGACGCCTCTCAAACGGGTCTTCGTGGCCTGGAACGACAGCCCGGCGGCGGCACGGGCGGTGCATGCGGCCTTGCCGTTTCTGCGTGCCGCCGAAGAGGTCTGTATCGGCTGTTTCGACCCCTCAACTGTGCTGGACACCGACGAGGAGGAACCGGGTGCCGATATGGCGGCCTGGCTGAGCCACAGCGGGTGCAAGGTCACGCTCGGGCAATATCCGAGCGGTGGGAACGAGATCGGCAGCTGCGTGCTGCAAAGAGCCGCCGAAACCGGCTCGGAACTGGTTGTGATGGGGGCTTACGGGCATTCGCGCATGCGCCAGGCCGTCTTTGGCGGCACGACCCGTACGCTTCTTGAACAGACCGAGATGCCGGTTCTGATGGCGCACTGATCCCAGGACACGCCGGCTGCGCCCGGCCGTGTGCCGGGCTTCGCCGCAACGTGCCTGCAGGCACGAACCGCGCCACGATCGCGGCGGACGACCCGGTGACCACCACCGCTGCCGCACTTGGTCTGGCGCGTGTGCGCTGCGGATCTGACGTCACAGAGCCCCGGCAGACGGCATTCAGGCCGACACGCGCGCATATCCGCCCGCAGGTCTGCCCCCTGACGGTCAAACCACATGGCGCACCTGGACATGCACACCGGTTTTCGCCATCACCGGTTGAAAAACTTCCTTCTTTGTGCGTTGATTTCAGACGTGCGTGTGCCGGGATAACGGGTCATTGCCCGGCTGCCCACAAAATGAGGTTCGTATCTGACCCAGTTTGGGACGACGATGACGCATGGCTTGCCCATCGGCTTTGCTCGCGAGTGTTCGGACTGTCCGATCCGTCATCGGGCCGTGTGTTCTCGCTGTGAAGGCGATGAACTTGCGCGCCTGAACGAACTGAAGTTCTACAAGAACTTTGAACCGGGTCAGACCGTCGCCCTGCGCGGCGAGGCGCTGGACTATGTGGCGACCATCGTGATCGGCACCGCGACACTTGAGCGCGTAACCGAAGACGGCCGCACCCAGATTGTCGGCGTTCTGTTGCCCTCTGACTTTCTCGGGCGACCGGGTCGTCACAGTCTGGGCTACGACATCACGGCGGTGGGAGATGTAACGCTGTGTTGCTTTCGGCGAAAGCCCTTTGAAACACTGCTGGAAGAGATACCAAACCTGCGCCAGCGTCTGCTTGATCTTACAATGGATGAACTGGATGCGGCACGGGACTGGATGCTTCTTCTGGGACGCAAGACAGCGCGCGAAAAAATTGCCAGTTTTCTGCTTTTGCTGGCGGACCGCTGCGACCGGATCAATGGTAACAGCACGCGCGGGGGCCGACACTTTGAACTGCCGGTCAGCCGCGAGTCGATCGCCAACTTCACCGGGCTGACGATCGAAACCGTGTCGCGTCAGGTGTCGACGCTGCGCCGGGAAGGGCTGATCGTTCTGCAGGGCGTGCGGCACGTGACCGTGCCTGACACCGCTGCATTGCGGCGCGCGGCCGGAGACGATGACGCGAACGCGCTGAACTGAACCGTCACCTGAGGCTTGTCTGGACGAAACCGCTTCGAGCGGCGGCGCGCGGGCGCACAGGCCAGTCCCCACAGGCCGTATCCTCTGCAAACCGCGCGCCCCCCGGTTCGGACCCCGGCTCCGGCACCTGCCTTCATCTTTCCTCAAATACTCCCGGGAAGCGCGAGGGGCTGGCCCCTCGCAAAGACACCAAAGCCTTTCGCCTTGACCCCGAGACACCAGTCGAAGGCGAAAGGCGAACAGCATAGGAACAGTGCGCTGCGTTTCGCGACACTCTGTGAGTCAGGTTTGACGCGTAACCCTTTAGTCTTCCGGTGGCGCAGTTGCACCCAACTTGTGAAGGAACGCCCCAATCGCCGCCCCCAGCAGCGGTGCCAGGATGAACAGCCACAGTTGTGTCAGTGCCGTTCCGCCGACAAACAGCGCAGGCCCGATGGAACGCGCCGGGTTTACGGACGTTCCGGTGATTGTGATGCCCACCAGGTGGATCATGGTCAGGGTCAGGCCGATCACCAGTCCTGCAAACCCCGGAGCCGCGCCCTTTGACGTGACGCCCAGGATCACGACGATAAACACAGCGGTCGCGACAACCTCGAAAATGAATGCGCCGGCAAGACCGAAGCCCGCGCCGTACCCTTCACCCCAGCCGTTCTGTCCCATACCGCTTGTGGCGATGTCGTAGCCGCCGATATGGCTGGACACGATCATGTACACAGCGAAGGCCGCGACGACCGCCCCTGCGACCTGACCGATCCAGTAGCCGATCATCTCTGCGGCGCTCATGCGTCCGGCGACAAACACCCCGAGGCTGACGGCAGGATTGAGATGCGCTCCGGACACCTGGCCGATCGAATAGGCCATGGCAATCACGGATATCCCGAATGCCAGACTGATGCCTGCAAGACTGATTGTGCCCGCAGGTCCGACACCTGCCCCTGCCAGAACCGCCGTGCCGACGCCAAAGAACACCAGAACAAATGTACCAAACGCTTCCGCGACAATTTTCTGCATGATCCACCCCTTGGTTCGTGCGGGCCAACGAGCCCGATCCCGGATGCACGTTACCCAATTCCTATGAAACCAAAAGATAATTCTTGATTCACGGAAGGAGGGTCACGCGTTGGGCAACGACCTGATTTATTCGAATACCCGCCACTCCGGGCCGGGGTCAAAGGCTGTTATAGCAGCGGCACGCCCGAGCGTGTCCTCGCCCAGATCCGCCTCAAGTACCACGCCGTTTTCACCGACCATGAAACTGTAAAGTCCCGTCTCGCCATAGATCGCGGGAAACGCCAGCATGGCGTGTCCCCCCACGAGGTTGTCACCGAGAAGATAGCTTGCCTCGCCACCCGGTGCGTTCGCGGTCTGACCGTGGAGTATCTTGAAGTAGTAGCCGGAAAACGGCTCCGGGCTGCGATCCTTGTCACCGTCGCTCCAACCGAAGGCGGCGGCGCGGGCAAGGGCCGCACCCACAAAACCGCCTTCATCCGGCCAGAAGAGACCGTCTCGCGCTCCCGGCTCCGAGATGACGGCACGCGCGAATTCCATCACGCCGTCCTCGTCGTGATCCGTGAGACGAAACTCTGATTGAAGGTCAACATAGGCCTCCAGCAGAACACTGACGTCGAGCTCGTTCAGCCCGATTCGCCGGGCCAGCACCTCGTCGCGGCCTGCCTCGATGTCGAACTGCCAGCCCGCGTCCACCCGCATCAGCGGAATCGGAAACGGCCAGCCGTCCGCGCCAAGAAGCAGGACCACGCGGTCCTCATCGGGCTGAAACCGGTACCCCTGCAAGATCATCGCCATGACCGCCGCACGGTTGGCTTTGTCCCGGCCCTCATTTCCTGTGCTCAGAAGATCCTCGGCTTCCGGGCCGAAGATGACACGCATCTCGTCGCGGTCCCGCTCTGCCAGGGCCCTGGAGAAAACGTCAAGCGCGTCCTGAGGCGTGTCGTAGACAGCCGGGCCGTCTGCGGCCAGGACCGAAGCGGACGAACTGCAAGCCATGATCGCCGCGCTGAAACAAAGCGTTCTGATCCACATCGTCCTCACCTCACTCTGCGTTTCGCAGCCTTGCCGCGGCTGGACGCGCTTCTTGCCTTGGATCCGCCCGCATGTTTCTTGAACGCCCCGCCCTTGGCCGCGCCGTGTTGGCCCGAGCGCGCCTTTGGCAGGGCCTGCTGTGTCTTGGCCCGGTTCTTCACGCCGCTTGCGCTTGCACCACCCTGCCGGGTGCGGTCGATCGCGTCAGCCTTGGCTTTCGCCTTGGCCCCGCCACCGGCTGCGCCTGTCGCCGGCCGGCTCGCGCCGATCGCGGCCCCGGCTGCTGCGCCCGCAGCGGCTCCCGCCGCTGCCCGGTTGTTGCCAACCGCGTCTCGTGCTGCGGCGGCAGTGTCACGGCTGATGTCCCGCGTGCCTGTTTCCTGGCTGAGCTTGCCGCGCAGCTCGTCCTGCCGGTTCTGCGGACGCTCCACCGGCAGTGTCTGCGCGCCACCATCCGCCCGAGGCCGGTTTTCCAGCCGGTCCCGCGCCTCGTCGCGGCGGTCGTCATCCGGTTTCCAGCCGATATCGGGCCGATTGCCGATGTTCACATCGCCGTCGATATCAATGTCTATGTCGGGGTTGTTGATGATCGGTCGTCCGCCCCATCCCCCGCAGGACCGGCAGCCCCAGTAGCCGTACCAGGGATCGTCATCGTCAAAGATCTCGTCAATGATGGTGAAGCCCAGATAGGCAATCAGGACACCACCGACGACATCACCGGCATCCACGCCTGACTCTGAAACATACACAGTTTCGGTGTCGTATTGCGGCACGTAGACGACGTTGGGATCGGTCGGTGTGATGACCACCGTGTCGTCCTCTGCGACCTCGACGGTCTGTTCCTCGCCCGAAATCAGCGCGCCGCTGTTGATCGCCTGATCGCGCATGACCTGGACGTTTTCCATCACGTCGTCGGACTGGGCGAGCATCGCGGTGCCCATCGTTTCGGTCCAGTCGATATGGGTCGCCATTTCACCGATCACTTCGGGAAAAGCGGTTGCGAGCACCGTGACGGACTCGTCCCAGCCCATCGCATCGATTTCGGGTTCCAGCTCTGCCGCGTCGCGCCCGGCATTGTCGACAAGGAACCGGTTTGCCTTGACCACCTCCAGCGGCTCGGTCGACGCCACGAGGATCTGCACAAGCAGCGTATCGGGATAGAGCGCCAGGGGTGCCACGAGCGTCTGAAGCTCTGAATCCGTAAGCAGGCCGTCCTCGGCGGCGGTGTCCGCTTCCGGAGCGGCGGCGTCGGTATCCGCGTCCTGCGCGAACGCAGCGCCCAGACACGCACCAAGCAAAAGACCAGCGCACACGGCGCCAAAACGAAATGAAGTCATGACAGGGGCCCTCCGGTGTTCAAAGTGGCCGAGCGTGGCGATTCCCGCAACGTCAATCTCCGGTGGATCGGGGAATTGTCCCGCAGACTGGATGCCGCAGCGGCGGCCCGCCAGCACAGAGCACCGGCTTCCCGGCAAAGCCAGTGCGTCCGGTCATCTTGCCGTCAATTAGAGCCGGCTTGATCCAGATCAACGCCAACGCGGGCGCTGGCCCTTATCCAGATCACCAGAACCGGACATGCGGTCCGGCGCGGGCCGGCTGCGGTTGGTCATCCAATTCCCTGGGGTGCGCTATGTGGGACACGTTCAAGATATCCGGCCTGGCGGTCATTGCCCTTGTTGCTGCAATCGCAGCGGACCGGGCGCACGACCTTGCCTATTCGCTTCATGCCGTGCTCGTGATGATCATCGCAGCAAGCCTTGCGATCTGGTCGCTGCGGCACGCCGGAGAGCCCAGGCAGATCTCTTATGACGACGCCAGCTACATGGACGGCCCGATCCGGGCAGGCGCCATTGCGACCGCACTATGGGGGGTCGTGGGGTTTCTCGCGGGTGTCTTCATCGCGTTTCAGCTGGCCTTTCCGGTGCTGAATTTCGAGTGGGCCCAACCCTATCTGAACTTTGGCCGCCTGCGTCCCCTGCACACCAGCGCCGTGATCTTCGCCTTTGGCGGAAACGCCCTCTTGATGTCGTCCTTCTACATCGTGCAACGCACATGCGGCGCACGCCTCTGGGGTGGCGGCCTGGCATGGTTCGTCTTTTGGGGATACCAGTTCTTTATCGTCCTGGCGGCAACAGGCTACCTGCTGGGGCAAACCCAGTCCAAGGAATATGCAGAGCCTGAATGGTACATTGACCTTTGGCTGACCATCGTCTGGGTTGCCTTCCTCGCGGTCTATCTCGGAACGATATTCAAGCGGAAAGAGCGCCATATCTACGTGGCCAACTGGTTCCTTCTGAGCTTCATCATAACGGTGGCGATGCTGCACATCGTCAACAATCTCAGCCTGCCGGTGTCGCTTCTCGGCTCGAAGTCGGTGCAGCTGTTTTCCGGCGTGCAGGATGCCATGGTGCAATGGTGGTACGGGCACAATGCCGTGGGGTTCTTCCTGACGGCGGGCTTTCTCGGCATGATGTATTACTTCGTGCCAAAGCAGGCGGGGCGCCCTGTCTACAGCTACAAGCTGTCGATCATCCACTTCTGGGCGTTGATCTTCCTCTATATCTGGGCGGGTCCACACCACCTGCACTACACCGCTCTCCCTGACTGGGCGTCCACGCTTGGCATGGTCTTCTCGATCATCCTGTGGATGCCCAGCTGGGGTGGCATGATCAACGGTCTGATGACGTTGCAGGGCGCGTGGGATAAGCTGCGCACCGATCCGATCATCCGCATGATGGTGATCAGCCTGGCCTTCTATGGCATGTCGACTTTTGAAGGCCCGATGATGTCGATCCGGGCGGTCAACAGCCTGAGCCACTATACCGACTGGACCATCGGGCATGTGCATTCCGGCGCGCTTGGCTGGAACGGCATGATCACGTTCGGCGCGCTTTACTTCCTGACGCCCAAGCTCTGGGGACGGCGCGAGATGTATTCGATGGCGGCGATCAACTGGCATTTCTGGCTCGCCACCATCGGCATCGTTCTTTACGCCGCGTCGATGTGGGTGACCGGCATCATGGAAGGCCTGATGTGGCGCGAGGTCGACGCCCAGGGCTTTCTCGTGAACTCCTTTGCCGACACGGTTGCCGCAAAGTTCCCGATGTATGTGGTCCGGGCTCTGGGCGGGGTGCTCTACCTTGCGGGCGCGCTGATCATGGTCTGGAACATGTTCATGACAATCACCCGCGACCACACTGTGTCCGAGCGGCCCGGTCGTATCGCGAGCGCTGATGCCGTGGCCGCGGAATAAGAGGGGTCGAGATGTCATTTTTAACCAATCACAAGATCCTGGAACGCAGTCCGACGCTGCTGTTCGTGTGCTCGCTCGTTGTGGTGCTGATCGGCGGGATCGTCGAGATTGCGCCCCTCTTCTATCTTGAAAACACCATCGAGGACGTCGACGGCATGCGCCCCTACACCCCGCTCGAACTGGCCGGGCGCGATATCTACGTCCGGGAAGGGTGCTATGTCTGCCACAGCCAGATGATCCGGCCGATGCGCGACGAGGTGGAACGCTACGGACACTATTCCCTGGCCGCCGAGTCCATGTACGACCACCCCTTTCAATGGGGATCGAAACGTACGGGACCCGACCTGGCACGCGTCGGAGGGCGCTATTCCGATGCATGGCATGTCGACCACTTCAACAATCCGCAGGCCGTGGTTCCTGAGTCGATCATGCCGAAATACGCGTTTCTCGGACGCACACCGGTCGACGGCAAGCACATCCAGGAGCTGATGGAGACGCACAGGGCGGTGGGTGTGCCCTACACGGACGACATGATCGAAAACGCCAGAGCGGACTTCAGGGTGCAGACGGACCCGTTTGGCGACATCGACGGATTGCTTGAACGCTACCCCGGCGCCGTTGTCTCGAATTTTGATGGCAACGACGCCGAACTGACCGAGATGGATGCGATGATCGCCTACCTCCAGATGCTCGGCACACTCGTTGATTTCTCGACCTTCACGCCCGAAGCAAGCCGATAGGAGCAGACGATGGAAACCTATTCATTCCTTCGCGAATTCGCCGACAGCTGGATGCTTCTGGCGCTGACGCTGTTTTATGTGACCGCCTGCCTCTGGGCGATCAGTCCCCGTCGGCGCGAGGCCAATGCGGATGCCGCGCAGATCCCGTTTCGCAATGAAACGCCGGTCGTGACGGAGGACGAGATCAATGAGCCCGCTGAACCGGAGATCGCGCACCACTGCACCAGGCGCTGCACAGACTGCAGCCGGCTGACGGACATTCCCGGTTTTGCCCGAGAGGATGTGTGATGTCCGACAGCGCAGACAGAGACGAGATCACTGGGATCGATACAACCGGGCATGAATGGGACGGCATCAAGGAACTCAACAACCCCTTGCCGCGATGGTGGCTCTGGACCTTCTATGCCACAATCCTCTGGGGTGTCATCTACACCATCGCCTATCCGGCCTGGCCACTGATTCACAGGGCAACGGGCGGATTTCTGGGGTATTCGACCCGTGCCGAGGTCGCCCAGGAGATCGCTGCCGTGGATGACGCGAATGCGGGAGTGACCGCGCAACTTGCGGCCGCCGATCTGGCCACGCTGTCGCCCGAGGACCCGGCGTATCAGTTTGGCGTGGCAGGGGGCGCGGCACTCTTCAGGTCGCATTGCTCTCAGTGCCACGGTCAGGGCGCGGCGGGATTTGTCGGTTATCCCAATCTGCTGGACGACGCCTGGCTTTGGGGCGGATCAATGGCAGATATCGAATACACTATTCGTCATGGCATCCGGAACGAGCAGGATCCCGATGCGCGCTGGTCGGAGATGCCCGCATTCGGCGACCTGCTCGATAAGGATGAAATCCTGGCAACGGCCGAATATGTGCTGTCGCTGTCTGGTCAGGATCATGATGCGGCGCTGGCCGCGACGGGGCAGCCGCTCTTTGCCGACAACTGCGCCTCCTGTCACGGTGACGCCGGCGAGGGCATACGTGATCTGGGTGCGCCGACGCTCACCGATGCGATCTGGCTTTATGGCGGGGACCGCGACACCCTGGTTGAAACGATCACCTATTCGCGCTTTGGCGTCATGCCGGCAATGGGTCTGGGCAGCCGGCTGAGCGAGGCCGAGATCAAGGCCGTGACGCTTTATGTGCACCAGTTGGGAGGCGGAGAATAAGCGAACCCTTCTCCCAGACCTCCCTTTCGCCGTGGCCCGGGCCCTTACGGGAGGCCCAGTGACCCCCACGGCCACCCCGGCCTCCGTCCTGTTCGCACCAGCGTGGGGCCGGGGTTCCGCATTTGAGCGGACACAGCAGGCCCGGCAGTCGCCACACGTTGCAAAGCACGAACGAGGTTGACCCAGATCAATGCATGTTTCCGTTCCAGTCGGCAGTCTGGCGGGGCGAACAGGACAAACCATGAATGCCAACTCTGCCATGACCGAGTCAGCCCCAGCCCCTCCGTCTCTTTACGCGCCGCGCGAACCAATTTTTCCCCGCAAGGTGTCAGGTCCGTTCCGGCGGCTGAAATGGGCGTTGCTGGTCGGCATGCTTGGCATCTACTACGTTCTTCCCTGGATCAGGTGGGACCGCGGTCCCAACCTGCCCGATCAGGCTGTCCTGCTCGATCTGGCCGGGCGGCGGTTCTACTTTTTCTGGATCGAGATCTGGCCGCACGAGTTTTACTTTGTTGCAGGTCTGCTGATCATGGCGGGCCTTGGTCTGTTTCTGTTCACGTCCGCGCTTGGGCGGGTCTGGTGTGGATACGCCTGCCCGCAGACCGTGTGGACCGATCTGTTCATCGTCGTGGAACGCTGGGTTGAAGGCGACCGCAACGCCCGCGTGCGGCTCTGGAATGCAGGCTGGAGCGCACGCAAGATACGCCTGCGCGTTTCCAAGTGGTTGCTCTGGCTCCTGATCTCGGTGGCCACCGGCGGGGCATGGGTTTTCTACTTCGCCGACGCGCCCGCTTTGGCACGCGATCTGGCCACCCTGCAAGCCCCGCTTGTCGCCTACAGTTCAGTGGGCATCCTGACGGCCACCACGTTCATCTTTGGTGGCTTTATGCGTGAACAGGTGTGCATCTACATGTGCCCTTGGCCGCGCATTCAAGGCGCGATGATGGACGATGATACCCTGACCATTGGCTATCGCGACTGGCGTGGCGAGCCGCGCGGCAAGGGCAAGCGCCGCCGGGAGATGGCCCAGAACGCACAGCTTGAGGCAGAGTTTGCCACATCGGACGCCGCCGAACGCATTGCTGCCGAAGAGGCCGCGCGTGGACGCGGTGTGGCGGCCTACGCGGCAACACCCTATCCCGGCAAACCTGCCGCCGTGACAGCCCCTGACGCCGCGCACCGTCCCGGCGATCCGGGGCCGGGCGACTGCATCGACTGCATGGCCTGCGTCAATGTGTGTCCGATGGGAATTGACATCCGGGATGGTCAGCAAATGGAGTGCATCACATGCGGGCTCTGCATTGATGCCTGCGACGACATCATGGCCAAAATCGGCAAACCACGCGGTCTGATTGACTATCTGGCGCTGTCGGACGAGGGACGCGAACGCACCGGCGAACCGCCGCGCCCGGCATGGCAGCATGTCTTTCGCGTTCGGACAATCATCTACTTCATTCTGTGGTCGCTGTTTGGCCTCGCGCTGGTCTGGGCCCTGTTTATCCGGTCGGATCTGGATTTGTCGGTCGAGAAAGTGCGCAATCCGCAGTTCGTGACACTCGCGGACGGCTCAATCCGCAACGCCTATACGGCGCGCATCAAGAACCTCACCGGCGAAGACCGGCAGTTCCGCGTTTTGCTTCACTCCGACACCGTACTTCGCATTGACGTCGAAACGCCCGGACCCGAGCGCAACCATGTGATCGTGCCCGCAAATGAAACTCTTGTGGCGCGCATCTATGTTCTGGCGCGTCCTGACGATCCGGCGGCCAGCCAGGATGTCACGCCGCTGTCGCTCTGGGTCGAAGACGTGAACGGCGACGGGCGATCGGGGACCGACACCATCTTCAACGGAAGGAAGTGACTGATGACCGAACGAGTTCTCACCGGCTGGCACGTTCTGGCGATCTTCGGCTCGGCCTTTGGCGTCATCATCGCCGTAAATCTCGCTCTGGCTTACAACGCGGTTGCGACCTTTCCGGGGCTGGAAACAAAGAACTCCTACGTTGCAAGCCAGGCGTTCCAACGCGAGCGGGATGCGCAGAACGCACTGGGCTGGCAGGTCTCTGCCACGCTCGATGGCGACCGCCTGACGCTGTACATCGACGATGCGATCGGTCCGGTTGTGGCCCGGATCACATCCGCAACGATGGGGCGCGCCACCCATGTCTACAACGATCTGACGCCCGAGTTCCGACATGATGGCCGTGCCTTTGTCGCGCGGATGCCCGATCTCAAACCCGGAAACTGGAACCTTCGGCTGGAAGCGCGCGCAGCGGACGGAACCGCCTTTCGACAGCGCGTGATCGTGACGGGTGTGCAATGAGTGCCACAGCGGCCTGTCCCGGCTGTCTAGGCGGCGACGCAGCGACCGCCACGGCCGGTCCACCCCCCGGCATGCCGACCCATGCGCTGCTGTTGCCCACGATTCAATGTCTGGATTGCATGCGCCAGGTCGAAGCCACACTGATGAGGCAGCCGGGCATCAATGCCGCGCGCGTCAACCTCAGCCGCAAGCGCGTCACGATTGCGGCGGACGCGGGCGCCGACCCGACCGCATGGATCACCGCACTTGATGCGGCCGGGTTCGAAGCGCATGAGGCACGCGACACCGTGCGATCCTCTGCCGACAATGGCCTGTTGCTCCGCCTCGGAGTGGCGGGGTTTGCGATGATGAACGTCATGCTCCTGTCCGTGGCGGTCTGGTCCGGGGCCGCGGACGCCACCCGCGATCTCTTTCACTGGGTTGCGGCACTGATCGCAATCCCCGCAGCGCTTTTCTGTGCACAGCCCTTTTTCCACAGCGCAAGACGCTCGATCCTGGCGGGACATCTCAACATGGACGTGCCGATTTCTCTGGCCATCGTTCTGGCCTGTGCGCTGTCGCTCTATGAAACCTGGACCGGTGGCGCCCATGCCTATTTCGATGCGGCGTTGTCGCTGACGTTCTTTCTGCTGGCCGGACGGGTGATGGAGTCGCGGATGCGGCGCGTCGCGCGGTCTGCCGCGGCCGATCTTGCGGCACTGGAACCTCAGCGCGTCTCACGCGTGGAAAACGGGGCGCGCGTCAGCCGCGCCATTGACGACATCGCCGTGGGCGACACGATCTGGCTCACCGCCGGAAGCCGCATTCCGGTCGACGGGGTTCTGACCTCGGACAGGGCAGAGCTTGACCGCAGCGCGCTTACCGGGGAAAGCGACCCGATTGAGGTGTCACGCGGTGCGGCGCTGTGTGCTGGCGAGATCGCACTGACAGGTCCGGTCACGGTGCGCGCCAGCGTCGTCGGAGAAAACTCGACCCTGCGCCGAATGGTCAATCTGGCAGCCCTGGCAGAGGCCAGCCGCACCCGTTACACGGCGCTGGCCGATCGCGCTGCGCGGCTTTACGCGCCGCTGGTTCACGGTCTGGCCTTTGCCGCGTTTCTGGGTTGGCTCTGGATTTCCGGCGACCTTCACAAGGCGGCCATGATCGCCATTTCAACGCTCATCATCACCTGTCCGTGCGCGCTTGGACTGGCCGTCCCTGCGGTGTCCACGGTTGCAACCGGCCGATTGTTTCGCCTTGGTGCGCTGATCAAGTCGGACACCGCGCTCGAACGGCTCGCCGACATTGACGTGGTCTTTTTCGACAAGACCGGCACACTGTCAGAAAACAGGCTGGACGTGCCGGACACCCTGTCCGCCTCGGATCTTTCGATCCTGAAGACGCTGGCCGGCGCGTCCATGCATCCGCTGTCACGCAGTCTGTTGCCGCAGCTGAGCGACGTGCCGGAGGCGGATCTTTCCGACATCGAGGAGATCGCGGGACAGGGTGTGGCTGCGCGTTGCGGTAACCGTGATGTCCGGCTTGGATCAGGCGCATGGCTCGGAGCCCGCAGCGGCACCGCCCTGCGCATCGGGGACCGTGTCATTGCCCTGTCTCGATCGGAACGCGCCGTGCCCGAAGCCGCCGCTCTGGTGGCGACGCTGAAGAAACAGGGATTGCCGGTGCACCTTCTGACCGGCGACAGAGCAGACCATGCCAGTCGTCTGGCCGGAGATCTTGGCGTCAATGCGGTTCATGCCGATGCCCTTCCGGCTGACAAACTGCGTCTTGTCGAAGCGACGCAGGCAAGCGGGCACCACGTTCTGATGGTGGGGGACGGGCTCAACGATACTCTTGCGTTGAGCGCGGCATGGGCGTCCATGGCACCGGGCAACGCGCTTGAGGCCAGCCAGAACGCGGCGGACATTGTGTTGCTGTCGGGTCGACTGAAGGCAATAACGGACGCCATGCGGATCGCGAGATCGGCCAAACGCCGGATTCTGGAGAATTTCGGCATGGCTGCGACCTACAACGCGATTGCCATTCCAATCTGTCTTATGGGCTATGCAACGCCACTGATGGCGGCCCTGGCCATGTCGTCCAGTTCTGTCCTGGTCACGTTGAATGCGCTGCGTGTAAGGTAGCCCCATGGACGTTCTGCTGATCCTTGTCCCCTGCTCGCTCGTGCTTGGACTTCTGGCGCTGGCAGCCTTCGTCTGGACGCTGCGCGCACACCAGTATGATGACCTGGAGGGGGATGCGATGCGCGCGCTCGACGAGCATGATGACGCGCCGGCTTCAAGACACTAGGCGCGGTCCGGTGGCAAACCTGTGGTGGTCGCGTTAGATGTCCGGAATGTTTGATCCCGAAAACCTCGCACATGTGGTGCAGCATGGTTTTGACGATGTGATTGACGTGCGCAGCCCCGCAGAGTTCGCCGAAGATCATCTGCCTGGCGCGATCAATCTGCCTGTGCTCGACAACGAAGAGCGCGCGCGCGTCGGCACAATCTACAAACAGCAAAGCCCGTTCAGGGCGCGCAAGCTCGGCGCTGCACTGGTGTTTCGCAACGCCGCCCACCATGTCGAGACTGTCCTTGCGAAACATGACGGAAGCTGGCGCCCGCTGGTTTACTGCTGGCGCGGCGGACAGAGATCGGGCGCCTTCACCTGGATGCTGAAAGAGATCGGATGGCGCGCCGAGACCTTGCAAGGCGGCTACAGATCCTTCCGCCGCATGGTGGCAGGCGCATTATATGACGCGCCTTTGCCGCACAGGCTGATCCAGCTGGGCGGCTATACTGGCACGGCCAAGACGGCGCTCTTGCAAAGACTGCGCGACAAAGGCGTCCAGGTGCTGGATCTTGAAGACCTGGCGCGGCATCGCGGGTCGCTTCTTGGCGATCTTGGCCAGCCGCAGCCCAGCCAGAAGGCATTCGAAACGGCGCTCGGGCTCGCGTTGAACCGGCTTGATGCCACGCGCGCTGTTCTGGTGGAGGCGGAAAGTTCAAAGATCGGCGCGATCACGCTGCCACCTGCCCTCTGGCAGGCCATGAAGGCGGCGCCCTGGATCATCGTGGAGGCTCCGCTTGATGCACGGGCTGCATATCTGGCGCAGGCCTACGCGTCGGTACTGACCGATCGCGACGCGCTGCGCGACAAGCTGTCGGCGCTTCGGCGGCACCGCGGACATGCCGTTGTAAACCGCTGGTTCGCTCTGATCGACTCCGGAGATCGTGAGGCATTGTGTCGGGCTCTGGCGTCCGAGCACTACGACCCTGCCTACGAAAAGTCATTGCAGGCCCGGAACCCGACGGTTGCACAGCGGTTCGAAACGCACGCCCTGACAGAGACGGCACTGGACAAGCTTGCCGCACAGGTCGCCCGTTCGCTTCACAGGATGGACACCACTCCGGTATCGGTCACACGGCCAATGACGGCCGCATCGTAGCCCGCGGCGATCAGCGCGGCGAGCTCCGGCGTGCCGTCACCCGACACCGCAGCCAGCAGCCCGCCGCCGGTCTGCGGATCGAACATCAGATCCCGAACCGGACCCTCTGGCACGTCGGCAAATCCGTCCCGGTTTTCGGTCCAGAGCGACGAGCGGACCCCCCTTGCCGCCAGGTCTGGCGCTCCGGGCAAAAGCGGCACGCGCCCTGACCACAGCTCCGCGCCCACCCCCGACGCCGTGCACAGCGCCCTCAGATGACCGGCAAGACCAAAGCCGGTCACGTCTGTCATTGCATGCGCCTGCGCCAGGATTTCCGCCGCCGCGCCCTGCGGCTGACTCATCGACCGATAGGCCCCCACGACATCCTTGCCGGATGCGTGCGCCTGCATCTCTGCGGCCAAGACAACACCGCTGCCAATGGGTTTTGTCAGCACAAGCGCATCACCCGCCACAGCCCCGGCCTGCGTGATTGGCTTGCGAAGGCAAGTGCCGGTGACCGTGAAACCAACAATCAGCTCGCTGCCTTGCGTGGTGTGGCCGCCCACGATCTCGGCCCCGGCCTCTGCGAAGGTCGCGTGTGCAGCGCTCATGATCTCGGCGAGCGCACGCTCCGCCATCTGCGCAGATTGCCGGGGCAGAACGATCTGCACCAGCGCCGTGTCCGGTCGAGCGCCCATCGCCCAGATGTCACCCAACGCATGCACGGCCGCGATCCGCGTAACAGTTACCGGATCCTGGCTGAAGGCGCGCAAATGATCAGTGCTGAGGACCTGTTGTACGTCGCCGACCTGCACGATGGCGGCATCGTCGCCCGGTGCCTTCTGCGCAAGCGCCCGGGTCAGGACGCCTTGCCCGACCTTTGCGCCGCACCCTCCGCACAGCGGGCTGGCTGCCACCTCATCCGCCCCCTGCGCGCGCGGCCACGGCAATGCGGGCGGCTGTGCCACCGGCCAGTGGCGGAACTGGTCCATAAACCTTCGGTCGATCCGGTCCTTCCATCGCCACAGCGCGGGACCGGACAAGGCTGTTCCGAACCGTTCGGCCAGGGCCGACTTACCCCCCAGCGAAATCAGCTTGAGGTAGTCGCGCTGCGGAGTGTAGGCCCGCAGTCCCCCGGTTCCCGTCAAAGCCGCCCGCAGGTTGCCGAACAGCACCGGTGCCTGCCGTACAGCGTAGACGCCCGCCTTGGGCCGGGGCGCCGCGGTCATTTCGGCGCAGTCGCCCACCGCAAAGATCGCCCCATCCCGGCTGCGCAGGCGGTCGTCCACAGGCACGAACCCCTCTGCATCGGTCAATCCGGACGCGCTCAGCCAGCTGTATGGCCGGGCCCCGGCCGCACCGGTTACAAAGTCAGCCGCGATGTGCGTGCCGTCTTCCAGCGCTACAGACTCTGACGTCACAGCCACGGGACGCGCCTGTTCGCGCAGGTCCACACCGTTGTCCCGCAACGCCGAGCGCAGCCTTGCCGCCGCACCGGCCCCCAACGCGTTGAAGGCCGTGCCGCGATCCAGCAGCACGATCTCAGCCGCTCTCTCTGTGAGGCGCATCGCATGCGCCATCGCCATCGCAATCTCTGCGCCCGCCACACCGGCACCGATCACCACGATGCGTGCCCGACCGGTGCCCTCGCAAAACGCCCGCCAGGCGCGCGCGAACGCGTCCAGCGGCTTGGCCGGCACAGCGTGTTCGGAAAAACCCGGAAGATCCGGCATTGCGCTGGTGATACCAATATCAAGCGAGGCGACATCAAAGCCGACCGGGGGATGCCCCCCGACCACGATCTGCCGTGCCTCCCGGTCTATGCCCGTGGCGGCGTCCAGGACCAGACGCGCCCCAGCACGACGCGCCAGCTGCACCAGATCAATGTCGAGCGCAGACCGTTGATAGTGACCCGCAATGTATCCCGGCAGCATACCGGAATAAGGCGCGGTCGGGCCTGGACTGATCAACGTCACCCGCACGCCCGGCAGGGGTCGCATCGCCCACTTGCGAAGGATAAGCGCATGGGTATGGCCACCCCCCACGAGGACGAGATCGCGGGTCAGAGGAAGCGTCGTGGACTGCATCGCGGCTCGGCCTAGCATGTCTGTCCGCACCCGCCAAGCGCAGGCTCGGCGACACGGCCCTGCCATTGCTTTTGCACTTGCGCGCACCCGCCGCGACCGGTTTGATCCGCACAAGGCTGGCCAGACAGGAGAGTTCATTGAAAAAGGGGGGTGATCTTCTGGTTGAGGGCCTGCTGACGCTTGGTGCGACCAAGGCGTTTGGCGTGCCCGGTGAAAGCTATCTGGCGGTGCTCGATGCCCTGCACGACACAGCCGGACAACTCGATTTCGTGATGTGCCGCCAGGAAGGCGGCGCGGCGTTCATGGCGGCGGCCTGGGGCAAGCTGACCGGAACGCCCGGCATCTGCCTTGTCACACGGGGACCCGGTGCCACCAATGCCGCCATAGGTGTGCACACGGCCATGCAGGACAGCGTGCCCATGATCCTGTTCGTGGGACAGGTTGGGACCGGCATGAACGGGCGGGAGGCGTTTCAGGAACTGGATTATCGCGCCACGTTCGGTCCGATGGTCAAATGGGCTGTCGAGATCAACGACGCAGCGCGCATCCCCGAACTTCTTGCTCGCGCCTGGAGCACAGCTATCACGGGACGTCCCGGCCCGGTGGTGGTCGCTCTGCCGGAAGACATGCTGTCCGGCCCCGTCACGGCCCGGCCGCTTGTGGCGACCTCGCCTGTCGCGCGGCCCGGTCCCGATCCCGACGCCGTGCGCGAGGCGCACGCCCTGCTGGCCCGCGCAGAACGTCCGGTGCTGCTCTATTCAGGGTGTGACTGGACACAGGACGGGCGCGCCGCCCTGCAGCGTTTTGCCGAAGCCTCCGACCTGCCGGTGATCTGTGCCTTTCGCTATCAGGACGTGTTTGACAATCACTCCCGCAGCTTCTGTGGCGAAGCCGGTGTCGGCATGATCCCGTCTGTCGCAAACCTGCTCAAACGCGCTGATCTCATCCTGGCGGTCGGAACGCGCTTTGGCGAAAACGTCACGGGGGGCTACACGCTTCTGGATGTGCCGCACCCGAAACAGCGGCTGATTCACGCGCACATCTCTGACCGGGAGCTGGGAAAAGTCTATCAGCCCACGCTTGGTCTGCACTCGGATTCCTCGGCGCTGATGCAAGCACTCGACGCGCAGGGGCCCGTGACAGGACCCTGGGGCGCCTGGCGGCAGGAGGCGCGCGCGGCCTTTGAGTCGGGGCTCAGCCTGCCGCGTCTGGACTCGCCCGTCGACATGGGGGTCGTCGCGGCGTATCTGCGCGACACGCTGCCCCGGGACGTGATCGTCACGAACGGGGCAGGCAACTTTACCGTCTGGCCCAACAAGTTTCTGCTCTACGGCCCGCAGGCACGACTGCTTGCGCCGCAATCGGGCGCGATGGGCTATGGCATACCCGCCGCAATCGCTGCCTGCGTCGCCCATCCTGAACGCCGCGTGGTGTGTTTTGCTGGCGACGGGGATTTTCAGATGACCGGGCAGGAACTGGCCACGGCACGCCAGGTTGGCGCGACCCCGATCATCCTGGTGATCAACAACGGGATCTACGGCACCATCCGGGCCCATCAGGAACGGACCTATCCCGCGCGCATATCGGGCACGACAATGCACGGCAATCCCGACTTCGCGGCGCTGGCGCAGGCCTACGGGTTGCATGGTGAACGCGTCGGCCGCACGGAGGACTTCCCGGACGCCTTTGAAAGGGCGCTGCAATCGCCGGAGGGCGCGCTGCTCGATCTTGCGATCTCGCCCGAGGCAGTGACGCCTCGTGTCACGCTCAGCCAGATGAGACAGGCGGCCCAGTCAGACAATTCCACGCATTAGGATCGGGACATGAACAGGTATCAGCGAATGATGAACCGGATTGGGGATGGCGCGCAAATCCTGATCGACGGCGCGACCGGAACCGAAATTGAAAAGCGTGGCGTGCCTCAGCTTGACGGTGCCTGGAACGGAGGCGGAGCGCTCAGCCATCCCGATGTCCTTCGTCAGGTGCACGAGGACTACCTCAACGCGGGGGCCGAAATCATCATTGCCAACACGTTTGCCACGCATCTGCCCGCTTTGCGGGAGGCCGGCGTCGCGCAGGATTTCGACGCGTTGAACCGGGTGGGTGTCGAACTGGCGGCCGCCGCGCGAGATCGCGTGGCTGCGCCGGACGCGCTGGTCGCGGGCGGCATGTCATACTGGTCCTGGGCCGGCAACTGGTCCGGCGCGGAGGATTTGCGCGACTGCGCCCGCGAACAGGCGGCCATCATGGCGGACGCGGGCGCCGATCTGCTGATGCTGGAGATGATGGTCGACGTGGACCGGATGCTGGTGACACTGGAGGCGGCGCAGGCCAGCGGTCTTCCGGTCTGGGTCGGTCTGTCGTGCGAACCCGACGATACCGGGGGCATGCGTCTGTTGCGTGGCGGGCCGCTCGCTGATGCTCTGACAGCGCTTGAAGAGCGTGACGTGCGTCTGATCAGCATCATGCACACCGAGGTCGAGGATGTGGATCCCTGCCTTGATGTCGTTCAGCACCACTGGGCAGGACCGGTCGGCGTTTATGCACATTCCGCACGATGGTCCGGACAGACAGGCATATTCGACCAGACGATCCCGCCGGAAGACTATGCCAGCCACGCCGAACGGTGGCTGGATCGTGGCATTGACGTCGTCGGCGGATGCTGCGGGTTGGGCACGTCGCATATCAATGCCCTGCACCAGATGATGAAGGCACGTGCAGCATGAAGGGTCACAGGCCGAAAGACCAGCCGGGAATTTGACGGCGCCCGTGCGCCGCGCTTAGGCTGAGCGAAGGCAAGCAGACAGGGTGTACCTTGGATCAATCCATCAAATCCATGCAGCTCTACCCGCAGGCAGAACGCGTGCTGCGCGATCTTGAAGCGGCGGGCTATTCCGGCGACACGTTGGTTCCGGTCGATGTCCTGAACCGTTTTGACCAGTTGCATTACCACGGCACGGACGCGCTGGATGAGGCGATCGCGACCTGCGGAATCGCGGCCGGGCATGCGGTTCTCGAGGTCGGATCAGGCTGGGGCGGCTGCGCGCGTTACATCGCCCAGACGGCCCGCGCCCGGCTTTCAGCGGTGGAATTGCAGACGGACTATCACGATGTGGCGTTGGCGCTTACGCTCCGCGCGGGCCTGGACGACGCTGTCCACCACATAAACGCCGACTTTCTGACAGCCGATCTGCCCGACGCGGGATATGATCATGCAGTCAGCTGGCTTGCGCTCTTTCACATCCCGGACCGGCCGGCCTATCTGTCCAAGCTGTATGGTCTGCTGCGGCCGAACGGTCATCTTTTTGCCGAGGACCTGTATCAGATCGCGTCTCCGCCGCCGGACACGGCGCAGGATTTTGTCGACCACCTCTATCCCAACTCTCTGGTTTCGCTGGATGACTATGAGACCGGCCTTGAAGAGGCAGGCTTTGCCGACATCGCGTTTACGGATATGACTGCGGACTGGTCCGCCTTCACAGCGACCCGTTTGAACGCATTCAGGGCTGCGCGCCCGGCCTATGAGGCCGTACATGGCGCGCAAACCTATACTCAGATCGAGACATTCTACGAGAAGATGGCCGGATACTTTTCAGACGGTCTGGTCGGTGGCCTGCGCGTTCATGCGCGCAAACTGTAGGTGATTTCAGAACGACAGCTCAAACGCCCGGCGAAACCCGATCGAAAACGTGAACATGTCTTCGCTGCCCTGTGCGACGATCGGGCTGCCTGCTGCATCGCCCTGCAGCCGGTCCCATCGCACGCGGCCTTCCAGCCACCATTTGCGGCTCAGTTGATAGGTGGCAATCATCTCCAGTCCTGCGCTGACCAGTCCTCCGTCCGGGTCGTAGGCACTGAACGAACTGGCCAGAGCCTCGGCCGGGGTCACGCCAAAATACGTGTCCGCAAATCTGTCCGTTCCGTAAAGAAGCCGGGGGCCGAACCGGAACGCGAAATCGTTTCCGGGCCGCAGAACATAGTAGCCGCCCAGTTCACCCACCCAGCTTTCGTGCCCCCACAGCCCGTATCTGAGCGCTGCGAAGGTTTCGACATTGGGCCATACATAAAAGACCTGGGCGCCGACCTCGAACGCATCCTGTATGTCGTTCAGCCCGGTCAGTTCGGCATTGTCGCTGGCACGACGGGACGTGATGTAGCGCAGCGAAGGCCCGAACCCCAGCCCCATTGGGCGCAGGTTCGGGTCGTCATCAAACGAAGCATCCTCATCGCCATACTGCAACGCGCCGAACGACACGGACAGAACATTCGGGGAAATCCGCGGGAAGGGTATGGTTTCGTCCGCGCCGAAATAGGCCGGCCGACCCTCGGCCGCCAGCAAGGCCGTGAAGATCAGCTTTCGTTTCCTGGTTCCGGTCGCCTGAGGCGCAACTGTGACGGCGGGCGCGGCCAGGGTGTCCTCATGCGGCACCAGTGTTTCTGTCCCTGCAGCTCTGCCAGTGCAGAACACCACGAGCAGCGCCAGGGCAGCAACGATCGGCGTCGGGCGCATTTCAGAAAACTCCCTCGGATGTCCAGGACCGAACCGCGGCCAGGATCCTACCGTACGCGGTTTTGTCTCTTTAGAAAGCGTGAGGGAACGTTTCTGTCGCAGGTGCGGTGCTGCTTGATGCATGCGCGTCACACCCAGAAGAGTGGGCCGTTCCCGCAGAAACACCGCGCAAAATGGACGCATGTCGGGTTCTGACGACACTTCACGGGACTGCGCGCAACCGGGCACATGTCTCGCGGTTCACGCCGGGCGCTACAACGAAAAACGCTCTGCTCCGGTCAGCGGGATCAGCCTGCGCCCCAGAACCACCTCCGCCGCGACGCCGACCGCTTCGGCCACCTGGCGCAAGTCGGTCGCAAAAGGGCTTCCGTCCCGCCAGATCATGCCGATGCGACGCGTCGGGACAGGATCTTCGAAGGTCACGACATCAACGCCCGCCGCGCGTGTCTCGACCCGGGCGGCCATTTCCGGGATCAGCGTGACGCCCAGCCCCGCCCCCACCATCTGTACCAGGGTGGCCAGCGATGTCCCCTCCAGCCCGTGGCCGGGCACCGCGTCACGCGTGCTGTTCACCCCGCACAGGGACAGCGCCTGATCGCGAAAACAGTGCCCTTCCTCAAGCAGCAGAAGCCGCATCGAAGCCAGATCGCCAAGCGCCGGGACCGCGCGGTTTGCCTCTGCCTTCGGACGGACAAACAACAGTTTTTCCTCGAAGACGGCAAATTCCGTCAGGTCCGGCTCGGACACAGGCAAGGCAACAATCGCGGCATCAAGCCTGCGGTCGAGCACATCCTCAATCAGGCGCGGCGTGATGCGTTCCCGCATCTCTATGCCAAGCGGGTCGAACACCTCTCCCATGTCCCTCAGAAGCCTGGGCAGCAGATAAGGAGCGATGGTGGGAAGCACGCCCAGGCGCAATCTGCCCGACAACATGCCGCGGGCGCCGCGCGTCACGTCCTGCAGCGAATCGACGGCGCGCATCACATGGCCTGCCCGCTCCACAAAGATCTCGCCCAACGCCGTCAGGCGCACGTCGCGTGTCGTACGCTCGAACAGCGCCGCGCCCAATGTCTGTTCCAACTGTCTGATCTGCACGGAAAGCGCGGGTTGGGTCACAGCGCACGCCTCTGCCGCCTGGCCGAAATGCTGCGTCCTCGCCAGTGCAAGCACATAGCGCAACTGTCGCAAGGTGAACTGATCCATAATTTTTGATAATCAGTTTCATGAGAACTTACAACTTCACGCTATCACCAATCACTGTTACTCAAGACAGGCATTTTGTTGGGCGAGGCTTGCACCCGCCCCGTTTTCTACCACCGAACGGCGGCCGCAGCCGGTCCGCCCCCAAGGCAGATGGAGAAGCTCCCATGATGGACGGCAACGATCTTGAAAACCAGGGCAAGTGCCCGGTGATGCATGGCGGCGCACGTTTCAGTGTCCGATCGAACAAGGACTGGTGGCCAAACCAGCTGAACCTCCGGATCCTGGCACAGAATTCCAACCTGCTTGACCCGATGGACAACGGTTTTGACTATGTCGAGGCCTTCAAAGCGATCGACTATGACGCTCTGAAAAATGATCTTTACGCGCTGATGACCGACACACAGGACTGGTGGCCGGCCGATTATGGTCATTACGGCCCGTTTTTCATTCGCATGGCGTGGCACAGCGCGGGCACCTACCGGACCTCGGATGGCCGCGGCGGCGCATGCTCGGGCACGCAACGGTTTGCCCCGCTCAACAGCTGGCCGGACAACGGCAACCTCGACAAGGCCCGCCGTCTGCTCTGGCCGATCAAGCAAAAATACGGAAATGCAATTTCCTGGGCCGATCTGATGATCCTGGCAGGCAACGCCGCACTTGAAAGCATGGGCTTCAAGACCTTCGGGTTTGGCGGGGGCCGAAAGGACGTATGGGAACCCGAAGAAGACATCTACTGGGGATCCGAATCCGAGTGGCTGGCGACCTCGGACAAGGATGGCAGCCGCTATACCGGTGACCGTGTTCTCGAGGCTCCTCTGGCAGCAGTTCAGATGGGTCTGATCTACGTCAACCCGGAAGGCCCCGACGGAAACCCGGACCCGCTGGCGTCAGGCCGCGACATCCGCGAAACCTTTGGCCGGATGGCAATGAACGATTACGAAACAGTGGCGCTGACAGCGGGCGGACACACATTCGGCAAGGCGCACGGCGCGGGCGATGCCTCTCATGTCGGGGTCGAACCCGAAGGCGCGGCCATCGAGGCGCAAGGCCTGGGCTGGCTCTCGACGAATGCCTCGGGCAAGGGCCGCGACGCCATCACGTCGGGCATCGAAGGCCCCTGGACACCCACACCGACAACCTGGGACATGAGCTATTTTGATGTGCTGTTCGGCTATGACTGGGAGCTGACCAAAAGCCCTGCGGGCGCCAATCAGTGGCAGCCAAAGAACCTGGCCGACAAGGACCGCGCGCCACAGGTCGACGGCTCGGGCGAGACGGTGACGCTGATGATGACGACCGCAGACATGGCCATGCGGACGGATCCGGAATACGAGAAGATCGCGCGCCATTTCCATGCCAACCCCGAGGAGTTCGCAGATGCCTTTGCGCGCGCATGGTTCAAGCTGTGCCACCGCGACATGGGGCCAATCGGGTACTACCACGGACCCGAAGTGCCCGCCGACGACCTGATCTGGCAGGATCCGGTGCCGGCGCAGCAGGGCCAGATGATCAACGACGCGGATGTGGCTGCGCTGAAAGCCGCTATCCGGGGCACGGGTCTGCCGGTCGCCGAACTCGGCTATACGGCGTGGTCCGCGGCAGGCATTTATCGCGTGTCTGACAAACGCGGCGGCGCCAACGGCGCGCGCCTGCGTCTGACCCCGCAAAAAGACTGGGATGTGAATCAGCCGCAACAGCTGGGCCGTGTCCTGAGCGCTCTGGAAGAGGTCAAGGCCGGCTTTGACACCGGCGGCAAAACCGTTTCGATCGCGGATCTGATCGTTCTCGCGGGTTATGTTGCCGTGGAGATGGCCGCCGAGGCGGCGGGTCAGTCTGTGGATCTGCCCTTTACTCCCGGCCGAACCGACGCGACCGATGAGATGACCGATGCCGAAAGCTTCGACCCGCTGGAGCCGCAGGCCGACGGCTTTCGCAACTATCTCAAACAGACCTTCAGCGTCTCGGCCGAGGAACTGCTGGTCGACCGGGCCCAGCTTCTGGGTCTGACCGCGCCGGAAATGACCGTTCTCGTCGGTGGCATGCGCGTCATGGGCCTGAACTACGGCGGCACGAACCATGGCATCCTGACGGACAAGCCCGGCACGCTCAGCAACGATTTCTTCGTCAACCTGCTTGATATGGAAACCGAATGGAAACCGCTTGACGACAAAGGCACTGTCTTTGAGGGCCGCGACCGCAACACGGGCGATCTGCGCTGGACCGGCACGCGCGTTGATCTGGTGTTCGGATCGAACTCTCAGTTGCGCGCCCTGGCCGAGGTCTATGCTCAGGTCGACAACGCCGGGAAGTTCATTGCCGATTTCGCGAAAGCCTGGGTGAAGGTCATGGATGCCGATCGCGCAGGGCTGCCGCGATAACGCTCGCACAGGACCCGCGCGTCATTGCGCATGGCGCGCGGGTCCCGCCGACACGGCGTTTGCTACATTCTGTCGCAGCCTGCGTGCGCGGCGCATCCAGAACCGCGCCTGCCACGTATCTCCGTCAGGAGATACTCATGACACACCCAACAGGCGACCCAAGTCAGAACGGCAAAGCGACAGGACAAAACGGCTGTGCGCCGGATCCTGAGCCGAAAGCGCTTCTGATTGTCGAAGATGATGCAACCTTCCGCGGTCAGCTGAGCAAGGCTATGGCGACCCGTGGATTTTCCCCTGTTGCCGTGGCAACGCTGGCCGACGCGCAAAGCGCGATCCGCGCGCACACTCCCGCATTCGCCGTGGTCGACCTTCATCTTGGCCCGGATTCAGGGCTGGAAGTGATCGAAGCGCTCCGGCAACACAGCGACGCGACGCGTGTGCTGGTACTAACCGGCTATGGCGACATGCCGACGGCGGTTGCCGCCGTTAAACTGGGCGCGGTCGACTATATCGCAAAGCCCGCGGACACGGACGAAATCGTACAGGCGCTGACGGCGGCCGATGGGCAACTGCCCCCCGCCCCGGCCAACCCGATCTGCCCCGAAGAAGCCAAACGCCAGCATATCGAACGCTTCCTGGCCTGCAACAAAGGCAACATCACCAAAACAGCGCATCTTCTGAAAATGCACCGCCGCACGCTGCAACGCATTCTCAAGCGCGGTCCTGAACCGGACGAGACCGAAGATCTGGCCACTGCCCCGGAACCGGACAATGACACGATCATCCGACGCAGTGCGTGACATGTCCCGCAACGCCCCGCAGATCACCGTCTACTATGACGGAGCCTGCCCGCTGTGTTCGGCGGAAATCGCACACTACGCCCGGCGCGACGAGGCCGGCGCCGTACACTTCGAAGACATCAGCCGGGAAGATGCCGATCCAGGCAGAGGATTGAGCCGCGCCGACGCGCTTGCCCGTTTTCATGCCCGTCGTGCCGATGGCACGCTCTTGTCCGGCGCGGCAGCCTTCGCCGAACTCTGGCGGCTCACACCGGGCTGGCGCTGGCTGGGCCGTCTTGCCCGTCTGCCGGGGCTGACACCGCTCATGGACATGGCCTATCGCGGGTTTCTGACGCTGCGCCCCCGTGTGGTCAGGTGGGTTGCTCCCGTCCTGCGCGCGCGCTCCGGATGAGCGACACCGCCCGCCCCCCCGGCCACACGGGCACAGCACAAGGCGTGCGCATCCCGACCGGGCGATGGCGGCGCATGGCGCGGATGGGACGCCTCACCGCAGGCCTCGCCGGCAATGTGGCGGCGCGCGGCAGTCTTCAGGTTTTGCAGGGTCAGCGCCCGCACCTGACCGATCTTCTGCTCACCCCCGGCAACATGACCCGTGTGGCCGATCAGCTCGCACGGATGCGCGGGGCGGCGATGAAGGCCGGTCAGTTGCTCTCGATGGAGACTTCGGACCTCCTGCCGCCCGAACTCGCCACGATTCTCGCCCGCCTGCGCGCAGAGGCGCACTACATGCCGCCTGCGCAACTCAAGCAGGTGCTGATCGCCAACTGGGGGCGCGACTTTCTGCGTCACTTCACCCGGTTCGACGTCCGACCCCTTGCAGCCGCCTCGATCGGGCAGGTGCACCGGGCAGTGTCAAAGGATGGCCGCGACCTCGCCGTCAAGGTGCAGTATCCCGGCATACGCGACAGCATCGACAGCGACATGCGCAACCTCGGCTTTATGCTGCGCGCATCAGGCCGCATACCGGACAGTTTCGACACTGACCGCCTGCTGCAGGACGCCGCACGGCAGCTGCACGAGGAAACGGACTACGAGCGCGAAGCGCAGGCACTGGATCGCTTCGCCGTCTATTTTGCAGACGATCCTGATTTCATTGTTCCGGACGTTCACAGCGACCTGTGCAGCCGGAACATTCTGACGATGACCTATGCCAGCGGCGTGCCCG
Organism: Pseudomonadota bacterium; assembly: GCA_039028815.1. Classification (GTDB taxonomy): domain Bacteria; phylum Pseudomonadota; class Alphaproteobacteria; order Rhodobacterales; family Rhodobacteraceae; genus Roseovarius. Next base: position 3,988 of record JBCCHI010000035.1, on the reverse strand, counting down.
TGGAAGCCGTGGCCGATATGGACCAGACCACACGCGACCGCGTCGCAACCGCGCTGGTCACGCTGACGCTGCGCGAGCTTTTCGAGCTCCGCGACATGCAGACCGACCCGAATTTCGCCAATTACCTCTACCAACCGGACAGCGGCCGGGTCGTGTTGCTCGACTTCGGGGCAACCTGTCAGTTCACGCCCGCGATGACCGACGGCTACCGCGCACTCTATCGCGCGGCAGTGCGGGCGGATGACGACATGGCCTTTCAGGCGATGAACGAGATCGGCCTCGTGGCGCCCGGCACGTCCCGGCGGGACCGCGCGCACATTCTGCGTATCTTCAACATGGCCGCAGAGCCGCTGCGCCGGGGCGGTGTGCTGGACTTCGGCACATCCGGCCTTCTGGCGCAACTGCGGCGCGAGGGGCTGGTGCTGGCCGACGAACAGGTCGCGCTGGCTGCGCCCCCCGGTGATACGCTGCTGCTGCAACGCAAGATCCTGGGGTGCTACCTGCTGGCCGAACGGCTGCGCGCGCGTGTCGATCTCGACCCGCTGATCGCGCGTTTTCTCTGAGACACGCGCTGTTGCCCGCGGCACCAACCTGTGCGCGGTAGCGATACGGACCACGAACCGGACGCCCACCCGCCCGGAACACCCTGTCATGTCCCGCCACATACGCGCTGCGGGAAAACCGGCCCCGGCAACACATGCGCCCGGACCTGGCGTCGCACAGCAGCACTGCAGGACGTCGCGGAATGGCGGCCAGGGCGGACACGCCCGATCCACGGGAGGTGCGAGAGACGCCAGATGCCCGACACTGACCACTCCGTCGCCCGGCGCGACCGCAGGAAAGACGGCCATGCCGCCCGATCCGGGACAGACACCTGACATGCCTCAAGGTGACGTATCCTTGCGACACGCGCCACATCCTGCATCGACACAGCGCGCCGGACCGCATGCGACGAACGCCGTGAACAGGACACCGCACCCCGTCTGCCGCTGCGGGTAATCATCCGGTGACAGTCCCGACCCCAACGCCGCGACGCCGCGACCGGGGCGTGCCGTCCGCGCGTCACTGAATCTGGCCCGGGCGCTCCCGCTCGTCCCCCGGCGCAGGACGTCGGGGTTCTGAACCTCATGCCACCGCAAACCGCGCGCGACATCAGGCCGCCACCCGGTGATCCCGGGCATCGGTCCAGGCATGTCCGGTCTCTTCATGCAGGCAGGGCGCCGCCCCGTTTCCGCCGCAGCACGCACTGCCAGGCCCTTGACAACGATCATCAGGGCCTGAGCCGCCAGTGCCTCCCTTGTGTCTCAATCAGACCTTCGGCGACAAACACCCGGTGCCGCCGCGCGATGCCCGGGAACCACGACACAAAGCGGCAGAACAGGCCCATGCTCCGCGGCGTGCGCCAACGCCAGGTGATCACGGGCGCAAGGACATGTCGCCATTGCCGACTGTCCCGCCCATGCCCCGCCGGGCGTCGGTCGCACACTGGCCCGGCCCGGCCCCATCTTTCCGGAAAAACTCCCGCCGGAGGCAATCATCCCGCACACGCACGACCCCTTGCTCAACGCCACGCGTGATCCTCCTGACCACCACGATCCGCACCACCCCAATCCTGCCCGGAGGACAAACCGGCAGCACAGCCCGCGCGTCCCGCATCCGGACCTTGCGCACACGCGCAGGCGCGGACCCGTGCAGCGATGCCTGACGCCACACTGTCCGGGCCGCAAGGGCGGGCAACACCGGGCGCGCGGCACTCACCGCCCCGGTGCCGCGATTGCACTCGTACACTCGGACACCAGGCCGCGCCGCCCCGCCGCACCCTGCCCGTCCCACGGTTGCGCGCGACCGCATGCTCTGTGCCTGCACGCCATTCGCGACCCGTCTTGCAGCGGCGTCACACATCATTATGCTCACAACCTGATTGCGTCGGCACATTCGACCGGCCAGTCCTGAAACAGAAGATCAGGGAGAGATCGATGTACACCAAAACTGTCCTGGCCACGCTGCTTCTGGCCAGCACGGCGCTCGGCGCCTCTGCCGAAGCGCTCCGTTGGGCCCGCGCGGGCGACTCGCTCACGCTGGACCCCCATGCCCAGAACGAGGGGCCGACCCACACGCTGGCCCATCAGATTTACGAGCCTCTCATCATCCGTGACCATTCCGGAGCCTTCCAGGCGGCGCTCGCGACCGACTGGGCCCCCAAGGAGGGCGACCCCAATGTCTGGGTGTTCAACCTGCGTCCGGGCGTCACCTTCCACGACGGATCGGCTTTCACCTCTGAGGATGTGGTCTTTTCCATCAACCGCGCACAATCCGAAAACTCCGCAATGAAGGAGTTGCTGAACTCGGTGGTCGAGGTCCGGGCGGTGGATGACACCACGGTGGAGTTCGTGACCGATGGCCCCAACCCGATCCTTCCGGCCAACCTCACCAACCTCTTCATGATGGACAAGGACTGGACAGAAGCCAACGGCGCCACCAACGTGCAGGACATCGCGGGCGGAGAGACCACCTTTGCAGCCTCCAACACCAACGGCACCGGCGCCTACAGCCTGGTCAGCCGCGAACCAGACGTGAAGACGGTCCTCACGGCGAACCCCGATTACTGGGGCAAGGACGAGTTTCCGCTGCACGTGACAGAGATCGTCTATACTCCGATCCAGAACGCCGCGACCCGCGTCGCCGCGCTGCTGTCGGGCGAGGTCGACTTCATTCAGGACGTGCCGGTTCAGGATCTCGGCCGCGTGGGTGAAACCGACGGTCTGGTGGTCAAGACCGCGCCACAGAACCGGGTGATCTTTTTCGGCATGAACATGGGTGCTGACGATCTGGCCAACGACAGTGTCGACGGCGCCAATCCGCTGGCCGATGCCCGCGTGCGCGAAGCCATGTCGCTGGCGATCAACCGCGATGCGATCAAGAAGGTCGTGATGCGCGAGCAATCCCAGCCTGCCGGGATGATCGCCCCGCCTTTCGTCAACGGCTGGACCGCCGAGATGGATGGTGCCTCGGGCACCGACATCGACAAGGCCAAGGCGCTGATGGAAGAAGCCGGCTATGGCGATGGTTTCTCGATCCAGCTCGACTGCCCCAATGATCGCTATATCAATGACGAGGCGATCTGTCAGGCGGCGGTGGGCATGCTTGGTCAGATCGGCATCACCGTGAATCTCGACGCCAAACCCAAGGCCCAGCACTTCCCGCTCATCCAGAACGGGGAAACCGATTTCTACATGCTGGGCTGGGGCGTCCCGACCTATGACAGCGAGTACATCTTCAACTTCCTCGTCCACACCCGTGGCGATGAACGCGGCAGCTGGAACAACACCGGTTATTCCAACCCCGATCTGGATGCCAAGATCGCAAGCCTTTCGTCTGAGACAGATCTGGAGGCGCGCAACGCCCTGCTTGGCGATATCTGGAGCACCGTGCAGGAAGAAAAGCTCTATATCCCGATCCACCATCAGGTGCTCAACTGGGGCATGAAAGACGGTGTCGTGACAGAGGTCAGCCCGGAGGACGACCCCAAGATCAAGTTCCTCGAACTGAACTGAGGGGTTTCGGTCTGAACGCAACATGACAGGGCATCGCCTGACGCGCCGACATCTTCGATTTCAGGCAGCGTCAGGTGATCCGTGTTCGATCTGAAGCGTTGTGATCGCGTTCACATGACCCACGAAAGGCCCCGGTTCGCCGGGGTCTTTTCATTTGAATATCGAGCGTCGCCCGAGGCGCTTTTTCCAGCCCCTCCGCCGCCCCGACGGCGCGGTGCGTTTATGCCCGGTGTCGGAGGGCCTTCCGACAAAAAGCCGTTTCGGGAACAAAACACGCGTCGTGCAGGCCGATGGACCATGGCCGCATCAAGCCGGGTCGCGGCATTCAGCCACTCCAGGCGATCACCGACACCATTGACCGGCGCAGAAACAACAATCGCCGTCCGTGCAACCAGCGCCTGCATTGCGGAATTTGCTGCCATTCGCTTAACGCT
>JBCCHI010000034.1:0-32470 GCA_039028815.1 Pseudomonadota bacterium | reverse complement strand
GCAGGTCTCGTCTGGCATGCCATGCAGCAGGTCGGCCCTCCTGTCTGGGACAGCAAGGCCGTCGAACTGGCGCAAGAGATTCAGCAAAATCTTGGTCTTGACCCGATGAGCCCCCCGTTCATCGAGGAATTGGGCCATCTGATAGCCCCCGAAGAGGCAGAAGAGCGGTTGCGCCGGGATCTGCCGCCAAATCAGCTAAACTCCACGTCGGACGACTACACCGACATGAGCTGGCACGCGCCGACCGCGCGTTTCTATGTGGCGCGCCCTGCGCTGAAATCCGCAGCGGGACAAGCCTATCCCGCCTGGGTCATGAACGCCATGGGTGGCATACCGGCCCTGATTGACCCGATGATACGCACAGCAGCGCAGATCCTTGCCTTGTCCGCACTGCGTCTACTTGAAGACCCGCAGGCGCGCCGGGCTGCGATGAACGAGTTCGAACAGCGCACGGGGGGCGGTGTCGGCGGCACTGAATGGATGCGCCCGCTTTGTGACTATGAGCCACCCATTCACTTCCGTTGGCCGGAATACGTCACAACCGTACGCGGCCGGGACTGGACCATACCCTCGGGCCTGTCTGACGCATAGTACGCCGATTGCGATGGCGTTTTCTCGCGTCGGTCCCGCGCGCAATGGGTTGGATCAGGACAGGGTCCTGACCAGGGTCGTGATGTCCCTGGCCGCCACACGCGCGGTTTCAGGCGTAAGCGCAGAGAATCCGAAAACAAGTGAGTTGCTGAATTCCCCGGACTGGAATTCCAGCGCTCCGACGGTCCTGAGTGTCGGAAGCAGCAGTCCCGATTGTCTTGCGCGTTTCTCCAGATGATCCGCTTTCGCGCCGCCCGGTTTCAACACTGACATGAAATGCATGCCTGCATCAGTGCCAATGAAATCCAGAGATTGGCGGCACTCGGTCAGCCCGGACAAAAGTGTATCTCTGGTCAACCGGTAATGTTCACGGATGCGCCTCAGGTGCCTTTGATAGTGCCCGCCGGAAATGAACTCGCTGACAATGGACTGTTCCAGGAAGTTTCCGCCAAGCGACAGTAGGGCGCGCGCCTTGGCAAGAGGTTTGACGACATGGCGTGGCGCAACGATGTAGCCGATGCGAAATCCGGGTCCCAGAGATTTGGACATGGTTCCGACATAGATAACCTGATCCGACGTATCCAAACCCGCCAGACTGACAATCGGGGGCGAGTTGTACCGAAAGTCGGAATCGTAGTCATCCTCAACGACCATGCATCCGTGTCGTCTGGCCCACGACAGCAACTGTGTTCTGCGATCCAGATTCAGCGTGGTTCCGGTTGGAAACTGATGCGACGGCGTGACGTAGATCAATCGTACGGGCCGCTCCGGCAGCATGTGGGTCTTCAGCCCGTTCCGATCCACAGGCACCGGGACAAGCCGGGCCTTTGAGAACGCCATGATGCTGGCAGCATTTTTGTAGCAAGGATCCTCTACAACGACTTCGGCGCCTTCAGATACAAGCACGCTGGCAATCAGGTGAAGCGCTTCCTGGGTTCCGTTTGTGATGATGATCTGATCCGGCGTCACCTTCATCCCGCGGTTCAGAGCAAGATGACTGGCAAGTGCAGCGCGAAGCCCATCCAGTCCCACGGGATCCTGATACCGGCCCAGAACTTCGGAACAGTCTGCCAGTACCTTGCGGCCCAGACGTTGAATTTGCCGCGTTGGGAACAGCTCGGGCACAGCGAGCCCGGGCAACAGGGCAAGACCATCCGTCGGGGTGCCGAACTCTGGAACCGCGATGTCCGGGATTGCCACGGTTGAAACGGCGTTTGCGCTCCTGCGGGCAGAGACAGCGGCGGATTGTTTGGGATCTTCCGCACGCATGCAGCTTTCGGGAAGGTCGGCCACAACCTGCGTGCCGATCCCCCGAACCGTTTCAATGTACCCCTCGACACGAAGGTCTTCGTAGACGGCTGTGACCGTGTTTCGCGCAATCCTGTAGTGGCTGGCCAGTGACCTCGACGATGGCAGGCGGGTTTCCGGGAGCAGGGTTTTGCTCAGGATCAGGTTGCGCAACTGACGGTACAAAGATTCCTGAAGGGTCTCGCTGGCGTCCTTTTCAAATCGGAGTGGTATCATCGGTGCGTTTGTTTTGCGGCTGTTTGTTGGGCGTTTGGCTGTGGTGAGTTGAAAAAATGTGCATTCGTCTCGGCGGGCTTGGTGGCTCCATGACTTTTTCACTCGGTGGGACTACGTGGGTTTGAGTTGAGGGACATAGCTTTTGCAAAAGTTCAATCCAACACGCCAGGTGGTGAGACGTAATGACCAAGCTAGACTTTGAATTCTCCAAGACAACGTGTCCGCGCGACTGCTATGATTCCTGCGGGATTACGGTAGAGCGCAACGACGACGGGTCGATCAGGCGCCTGGTCGGAGACCGAGAACATCACATGGCCCGCGGAAAGCTGTGCGGCAAGTGTGCGCTGGCCTACAATGGTGCGTGGCGCGACCCGGACGTGCGGCTTGACAAACCTCTGAAAAGATCGGGAAAAAAGGGGGACGCGCAGTTCGTTCCAATCACGTGGGATGACGCGCTGACAGAGATCGCCAACCGGTTATCGACCATCAGGAATGCAGGGCGACAAAGCAGTATTCTGCACACACACTACACCGGAACCTGCGCGATCCTGGGCGGGTTCTTCCCGCTCCGGTTTTTCAACGAGATCGGCGCGCGCGAAGTGGAGCCCGATACGGTCTGCAACAACGCGGCACATGCGTCCCTGATCTATACCTTCGGAGAAAGCCTGGAAGGCTTTGATCCGGCGGCCATCAAGGATGCGGATTGCGTTTTGATCTGGGGTGCAAACCCGTCGGCGTCTGCGCCACATGTGCATGACACCTGGATTGGCAGCACCTCGGCGAAGACGATCGTTATTGATCCGTTCAAGCACCGCACGGCTCAGAAGGCCGATTTGCATCTGCAGTTGAAGCCGGGCAGCGATGCCGTTCTTGCGTTTGGGCTGCTGCACATCGCCCAAAGGATGGGAAAACTCGATCAGAAAATCATCGCAGAGCACATGATCGGCTGGGACGATGTCGCGCCCCATGTCGAAGCAACAACACCGGATGTCACGGCGCGTGAAACCGGTTTGACCGAGGAACAGATTCACGCCTGTGCCGACATTTACCTCAAAGGGAATTCCCTGATGTGGCTTGGGCAGGGTCTGCAGCGCCAGCTGATGGGCGGGAACATCTATCGGGCCTGCGCGCTGCTCAGCGCCGTGACCGGCAACATCGGACGTCCCGGATCGGGCCTCTTGTTCCTGAACGGGCCGAACACGCGCGGCGCCGACATAGACTATGTGGCAAAACCGGAGCTTGCGGACAACCCACCCGGCAGCGTCAGCCACATGGACCTGATCGAGGTTCTCAATGATCGTGATCAGGCCGAAGTGCTGTTCACCTGGAACAACAACATCGCCGCATCCAACCCCCGGCAAGCCGATCTGAAGACTGCGTTGTCACGCGACGACCTTTTTCAGGTCAGCATCGAGCTGTTTCATACAGACACCACAGCCTTTGCGGACATCATACTCCCTGCGGCAAGTTTCCTGGAATACGAAGACCTGTTGTTCCCGTATTTTGAAAACACGGTGTCGGCATTGAACAAGGTGATGGACGCGCCGGGAGAGGCGCTTTCAAATGCCGAAATATTCCGCAGACTGGCAAAGGCCATGGGTCTTTCGGCGCCGGAGCTCTTTGAAACAGATCGTTCGGTCATTGACGAGGTTCTTGCAAACAGTGATGCGGACATCTCTTTTGACGAATTGAAACTGCGTGGAACGGTGCCGGTCTATGACACACCGCGCATTCAGTTCGAAGACATGATCTTCAATACACCCAGTGGCAAAATCGAAATCTCAAGCCAGGCCGCGGTCGACGACGGCTGTGCGCATTTTCCGACCCCGGTTGTGGCCGGGCAGGAGGACACCGAGAGCCTCAAGGTCATCTCGCCTTCGTCGGACTGGACGCTGAACACCAGTTACGGCAACGATGATCGTGTCCGTGCGCGGTTGCGTGAACAATCGATGCTGATCTGTCCGGCGGACAGTCGGAGAATGCAGGTTGAGGACGGACAGGACGTCTATCTCGTAAACGAGACCGGGAAACTTCGCCTCAAGGCAAAGGTCAGTGATGCAACGCTGCCTGGCGTCGTGATTGTGCCAAAGGGCCATTGGCCCATGTTCGAATCCGAAAACGACGGCAATGTGAACATCCTCAACCCCGGGATAAAGTGTGACATGGGCGAAAGCTCAAGCGTGCACAGCGTCGAGGCACGGATAGAGCTGGTACCGTCCTAGCGCCTTCTGCGCTGAACCCACAGACGTCACCCAAGGCGAAACACATGCAACAGCCCGTGTGTTTGACAACGCGGTTCAGCGCTGTCCAGGACCACAGAGATCGTCGAGCGCGGCGCACAACAGATCAATACCGTCTGTGATCTGAAGACTGTGGATCGAAGAAACCCCTAACCGAAAGTGGCACCTGCCCACCTCGACGTTGGAATAACAGGCGGAAACGGGCTCTACGATGACGCTGCGCTTTCGCGCACCGTCGCAGATGTCCTTTGCTGCAACCCTGTTCCCGGGATCGCCCAGCATGAACGTGGTTCCGCCGAATTCACCCTTCAGCAGGAAGTCAGGTATTTTTTGACGTATCAGACGATCGGTCAGATGCCAGCGTTGCTCGTAGTCCTCGCGCAGCCTGCTCACCAGTCCGTCATAGTAGCCCAAGCGAATAAATGCGGCGGCGGTGTGCTGCAATATCATCGGGGGGTGACGCATCATCATGCCGCGGCAGTCGCGCGCGGCATCAACGAACGTCGCCGAAGCGGCAAGATATCCAAGCCGTAGCCCGGGCGAGAGCCCTTTGGACAATGAGCCCAGATAGATCACCCGCCCGGATGGATCGAGGCTTCGCAGTGGAAGCGGTGTGGAACTTCGATAATCCACGTCGCATTCGTAGTCATCCTCCACAATGTAGAAGTCATAGTCTTCCGCGGCCTGCAAAAGCTCCTGGCGCCGGCGTTCCGACATCGTGACCGTGGTCGGAAACTGTCGGTTGGGCGTGACAAACACCAGGTCTACATTGTGCAATCGTTCATCGACGACGATCCCTTCCGCATCAACAGGTTGGAAGTGCACGGAGCCGAAGTTTGCCTGAAGTATCTTTCTGGCGTCCGGGTATCCGGGGTCTTCCATGGCGGCGAGGCGATCACGTCCACCGAACAGCAAACTCGTGATGAAAAGCCCGTTTTGTGATCCGAGGGTTATCAGAATTGCGTTTTCGCGCTCGAATACACCACGGCGCGGTAATATGCGCTGAGACACCTGCTCGATCAGATCCAGGCAGTCCGCATATAGCCCATCACCAGACCAAATCTTCAGGTTCCTGCGGTTCATGGCCAGACGCGTGCATTCGCGCCACTCGGAGACAGGAAACCGCTCTTCCGCGATCTGATTGCACACAAACGGGTACTTGTAGTCGTACCAGTCATGTGGCCGGAAGATCGTTTCGATGTCCTCGGTCCGCCGCAGAGAATTCAGTTTGTCGGAAATCGGAACACGTCGCCTGAGCTTGCCGTCCGTCTTTATGCTGGTCTTTTCGCGACTTCCCTGAACGGCACGCACGAAGTAGCCGGATCGGGGCCGGGCCTCGATCAGATGTTCCTCTTCAAGCTTCTGATAGGCCGCGACAACAGTGTTGATGGATACGTCCAGCTCTTTCGCCAGTTTGCGGCACGACGGTAACTTCAGACCTGACAGTATCAGGCCCTCGAATATGAGACGCGAGATTTCCGAGACAATCTGGTCGCGAAGTCCGTCAGGCCGCGTCTTGTCGATATGTATCCGTTGACTCATGACCCCTCGGTACCGCCTCGAAGTCATCCGGGGGCCGGATCCGGGGCCTCACATGACTGCGCAGCTTTATAGAAAACAAAAAGCGTATTGCCAAACACTGCGCCGCAGTCCTGTTCGACCGCGGCCGGTGCGCTGTGCGGGTTCACTACCGGGGCAGGCGTTGGCTCCGACCCGTGGCACGCACGGCTGTCCGACCTGGTGCACGATCAGGTAACACCGGTTGCCCGGGCTCGTGCCCGGATGCCACCCGTACGACCACAGGGCGGGACTGCGTCGTGCGGCGTCCCAGGCATGTTTCAAAAAACCGGCGCACAGGGAGGTCGTGCACCGGTTTTCATTGCGGCCTGGACGATTACACGTCCTTGCCGCCGGTGAAGTTGAATTCGGCACCTGTGCGGATGCCCGACGGCCATCGTGTCGTCATGGTCTTGAGCCGGGTGTAGAAACGCACACCTTCCATGCCGTGAATATGGTGATCGCCAAAGAGCGAACGCTTCCAGCCACCGAAGGAATGATAGGCAACAGGTACCGGGATCGGAACGTTCACGCCGACCATTCCGATGCGGGCACGCGACCAGAAGTCACGCGCCGCATCCCCGTCCCGGGTGAAGATCGCGGTTCCGTTGCCATATTCATGGTCGTTGATCATCTGGATCGCATCATCATACCGGGCGGCGCGCACAACCGACAGAACGGGGCCGAAGATCTCTTCTTTGTAGATCGACATATCCGTGGTCACGTTGTCGAACAGACAGCCACCGATAAAGTAGCCATCCTCGTAGCCCTGGAGCGAGATATCGCGACCATCGACTACGAGGTTGGCGCCCTGCTCGATGCCATTGGCAATCAGGCCGTGAATCTTGTCGTAGCTCTGTTTGGAAATCACGGGCCCGAGTTCGGATGCCGGATCGGTGTAAGGCGCCACTTTCAGTGACCGTATTCTTGGTTCCAGTGCCTTGACCAGCCTGTCTGCGGTGTCCTCACCCACGGGAACGGCCACCGAAATCGCCATGCAGCGTTCACCGGCCGAGCCGTAGGCGGATCCGATCAGAGCATCCGTCACCTGATCCATGTCGGCATCGGGCATGACGACCATGTGGTTTTTCGCGCCGCACAGCGCCTGCACACGTTTGCCGTTGGATGTGCCTCTCGAATAGATGTAGTGGCCGATCGGGGTGGAGCCGACAAAGCTGACGGCCTCGACCGTCGGATTGTCCAGCAGCGCATCCACGGCTTCCTTGTCGCCGTTGACGACGTTGAACACCCCCTCCGGCAGTCCGGCTTCTGCAAGAAGCTCTGCGATTCGGATCACGACCGTTGGATCTTTTTCCGACGGTTTCAGAACGAACGTGTTTCCACAAGCGATGGCCACGGGATACATCCAGAGCGGCACCATCGCCGGAAAGTTGAACGGCGTTATGCCAGCCACAACGCCGACGGGCTGGCGCACGCTGAAGCTGTCGACATTGACGGCCACGGCCTCGGAATATTCTCCCTTGAGCAGCTGCGGGATGCCGCAAGCAAATTCGACGACTTCGATACCGCGCGCGATTTCACCTTTGGCGTCGGGAATCGTCTTGCCGTGTTCGGCGGACAGAAGTTCCGCCAGCTCATCAATGTGTTTCTTCAGCAGATCGCGGAACTCGAACATGACCATGGCGCGTTTCGCAGGCGGCGTGGCAGACCAGCCCGGAAGGGCGCTGGCCGCGGTTTCAACCACCGTGTCCACATCTGATGTGCTTGCCAGGGCCACCTGGCCTGTCACCGCGCCGGTCGCGGGATTTCGGATATCACCCGTACGGTCCGACGTGCCCGACCAGGGTTTGTTCGACATAAAGTGGCTGATGGACCTCATTTTGCTCTCCATAACGTTTCGAGGATCCTTGAGAGGCAGAGTGTCCCTTGGATCGCAGGTCGCGCGGTTGGGCTTGGCAGGTGCGCGCGGCCCGAATTCGCGGATTTAGCAATAGTGTTAAGGCGAATTGGAATGCGTGCTACAGGTACAGATTCAAGCAGTAAGGGGGACAGAACCGTCCAGTCGCACCAGAGCACGTTCTGACCATGGCCTTAAACGGAAGGCGTGCCGCTGTCCGTACAGGCCCGTGGCCCTTACACGGCAACGGCACACGGGCTGCAGGATTGCCGCGCCGGTGTTTCTGTACCCATAACAACCGGCAACTGTACCTTTTTCGGCAGATATCTATGCCTTTTGCTTAGGCGGCTGGGAGAAACTGCACAAAACAATACCGCAGAACCCCTGCATGAACATTGGCAGCGAGGGGAGAGCCATGGCGTTATTCAGATGTGAAACGTTTAGGGCTTTGACGATCAGGAAAGCTCCGTCGCGCGTCTGTTCTTCCGGTTGGATGGTCGTGACGGGGCCGTCGCAATGCTGATGCGCGGGCTGGAATGGATTACCGCTGCGATCTCGGAAGTCATGGGACGGATAGGATGGCTTCTTATCCTCTACTGCATGACATTTGGTGTCACCGACGTGTTCCTGCGCTACGCGCTCAACACGCCCTCGCAGTGGATCAGCACCACCATGCAGGCCGCGATGGTTCTGCTTGCCTGCGTTGGAGGTGTCTATGCCCTTCACCATGACAGTTTCGTCAAGCTCGACGTCTTCTATGCGAATGCGAGCACGCGCAAGAAAGCCATACTTGATGTGTTGACGGCGCCAGTGGCGATCCTGTTCCTGGGCGCTCTGATCTGGAAGGGCTACGAGGCCGCGTCCCTGTCGCTGATGCTCAATCAATGGACGCCGACATCTGTACCGATCCCCATCTACCCCATCAAGTTTGCGATCCCCGTAAGCGGATGCCTGGTGCTGCTGATCGTCATCAAGAAACTTATTCGGGATCTGCAGACCATCATGGGCATGGGCAGAGAAAACTAGCTCCGGATCACAAAACGACGCATGTCGCCGGAGAAAAAATCCAACGTATCCAGGAATCAATCAAGGAGGAATCGGGATGAAAATTGAGTTGAGAACCAAGGCTGCGGCGTGGTTGGGCGCGTGTGCGCTGACCGCGGGCGTGGCGTTCGCGCAGGACGGCCCGCCGGATGAGGTCACAGAGTGGGTGTTCCAGCCGGCCTTTGATCAGACCGACGCTGGTTGGGACAATGGCCTGATCCCGTGGGTCGAGGCCGTCGAAGAGGCAACACAAGGCACAGTCAAGATCCGTGTCGAGCCTGCTGGCGCTCTGGTGAGCGGTGCCGAAGCATTTGCAGCCGCTGCTGCTGGCCAGACCGACGGCTATGCCGGATGGGGCTCTGTCTATGGTGGCGATATGCCGGAAGGTATGCTGGCCTTCGGAATGGCTATGGGCGCGAACAACACCGAAGAAGCCTGGGAAGTCATGTGGGGCAATCCCGACTATCGCGTCGGCGATATCGTTCAGGCGGCAGCAAATGCACGGAACCTTCACTGGGTTGGCTGGACCAACCAGGGTCCGAACGCGATGTTCACCAAGTTCCCGGTCGAAAAGATGGAAGACCTGGAAGGCCACAAGATGCGCGCTGGCGGACCTCAGGCGATCTTCCATTCGACGATGGGTGGCGCGCCGGTTTCCATGAATGGCGGTGAAATCTACACGGCGATCAAACTGGGAACGATCGAAGGCACCTACTGGGATACTGGTGGCATCGACGACATGTCGTTCCACGAAGTGATTGATTACGCGATCATGCCAGGCTGGAACCCCGCACAGCATCAGGAGATCTTTGTCAATCTGCAAAGCTGGAACGCACTGACCGATTGGCAGCGCAAGCAGATCGAAGGAATCTTTGAGGAAACCTACTTTGAAACCAGCCGCTTGCATGCGGAGGGTGTGGAAGAAGCACTTCAGATCCTGCGCGACGCCGGTGGCGAGGTGATCACGCTCAGCGACGAGGAAGTCGCACGTATGCGTGAAAAGTCAATCTCTGAGGTCTGGCCACAGGTTGGCGCCGCGTCCGATGGCAACGCCAAGGGTGTCGAGATCTACAAGAAGTTCCTCGAAGACAAGGCCAACGCTCAATAGGCCCTAAGGCTACCGGATTCGCTGTCGAGGCGGGTTCGGGCCTTCACGGCTGGCCCGCCGCAAGGGCCAGCCACGCAACGTGCCGATCCGCCGGTGATCGAGTGGTAACAAAACACGACCGACCTGCCAGCGCCACATAAGCTGCCTCCAGGCAAGGATTGAAGATAATGAGCCTCGAACTTGTAACAGCGCTGTACTTTATCGTCCTGTTCATCATTCTTTTCATGGGGCTACCGGTCGCATTCGGCCTTGGTGGAACGGCAGTCTTGTTTGCACTCCTGCTGGAGCCAAGGGCGCTTTTGTCGGTGCCGAGCGCTTTCTACTCAACACCCTGGAACTCGGTTCTGGTCACGGTTCCGCTGTTCCTTTTCATGGGCTCGTTGATACGATTTTCGGGTATCGCCGAGGCGGCCTACGACGCTGTTTACAAACTAATTGGTCATATTCACGGCGGGCTTGCCATGGGTACGGTGCAAGTGTGCACCATTTTTGCCGCTGTCACGGGCATCACGCCGCCCGCCACGACGACGATGGGGCAAATCGCGTATCCGTCAATGATGCGTTACAACTACGATCGGTCCATCGCGATCGGTTCGATTGCTGCAGGCGGCGCGCTTGGGGCGTTGATCCCTCCCAGTGTTCCGTTCATTTTCTATGGCTTGCTGGGAAAGGTCTCGATCGGAGACCTGTTCATGGCGGGCGTCTTGCCGGGGCTTATGCTTGCGACATTCTATGTCATCTACATTGGGGTGCGATGCAGACTTCAACCTCATTTGGGGCCGGCCCTGCCTGCGGAAGAAAAGTTCACACGTCAGGAAAAGCTGAGCTCTCTGGTCAGCATCTGGCCCTTTGCGATTTTGATCGCCATCGTGCTCGGTGTCATCTGGGGGGGGATTGCAACGCCTGCCGAAGCTGCGGCTTTCGGGGCGGCTGGCGCATTTCTGATCAATCTCGTCTACGGCAAGCTGACCTGGCCGGTTCTCAAGGATTCTCTGGTTTCAACCCTCAAGCTCAGTGGTATGGGGTTGTGGATTCTCATTGGCGCAACGGTGTATCTGAACGTCTTCAACTCTTTGGGAAGTCAGGACCTTCTGACCGATCTCGTGCTCGCCATGCCGGGTGGCACCAACGGCATTCTGTTGATGATGATGTTCATTATCCTGGTTTTGGGCATGGTGATGGACGATTGGGCCATCATTATGCTCTGCACGCCGCTGTTCATTCCCATCGTTGATGAACTTGGCATTGACAAGCTCTGGTTCGGAGCGCTGTTCATCGTGAACATCCAGATCGCCTATCTCACTCCGCCTTTCGGTTTTGTTCTGTTCTGGATCAAGGGCGTGCTGCCGAAGGATGTCAGTATGGGTGACGTCTATAATTCGGTCGGCCCGTTTGTGGTGCTTCAGTTTCTGGGATTGGCACTGATCTTCCTGTTTCCGCAAATCGCCACCTGGCTGCCCAGCATCTTGAAGTGAATTGGAGGTCCAGATGCACAAACACATCCTAGTGCCAATTGCGCCAGGGCATATTGCTGACCATTCCAAGTCACTGGAAATGGCGCGACGTCTTCTGGCCGAAGGCGGCAAGATCACCGTTCTGTCTGTCCTGGAAGAACTTCCGTCTTACATCAGTTCCTACTTTCCTGCGGATCAGGTGGAAAAGAACCTGTCCGAGATGAAGGAGGTGATGAAGTCGGAGATCGAGAAAGACGACACAGACGTGCAAACGGCGTCCGGTCATCCGACAAACACGATTCTCGACTGGGCCGACAAGAATGCGGTCGATTGCATTGTGGTCTCCTCACACAGACCGGGATTTTCGCATCTTCTTCTGGGCTCGACCGCCGCGCGCGTTGTGAGACACGCGAAGTGCACAGTGCTGGTGGTGCGGTAACAGACTTTCGCGTTCGGCTTGCAAACTGTTTTTCGAGCGCAGGCGGATGCTCTCTGACGTGGTGCGTTCCTCCTGATTCCAGAGGCTGGACCCCAAAACAGTCAGCTGAGACAGCGCAGGTCGCGAATGGGTTGCGCTCTGAATCCAGTTTCAAGCAGGGGACTGTTCCAGAAGGTAGCGCAGTTTTTCGGCGACCAGATCGGGCCTGTGGCGCGACATGGAAACATGTCCGAGCCCGTCGATTTCATGGTACTCCCCGTCCGGCGCCAGGTCCGCAACGCGGCGGCACATGGCGGGCGGTGTCTGGATGTCCTGTGAAAACCCGATCACGCGAAAGGGTACGGGACAGGATCGAAGTGCGTCGCGGCAATCAAACTCCAGGCAGGCTTCCCATTGATCAATCGTATCCCTGGGGTCGCGGCCGCTGAACCGCGCGGTATAGGCTTGCTTGATTTCCGCCCAGAGTACCGGATCGGCAAGTGCGGCGGTCGGAAAGGCATAGACCGCATAATGAGGTGCAAGAAAGTAATCAGGGAGTTCCACACCGGCCTTCCGGATGTCAATTTCTGCTTGCATCCAGTCACGGGTGAACCCGTCGATATAGGCGGCAGTTCCCATCGGGATGGCCATCCGCACTTTTGCGGGAAAATCAATCGCGGTGGCTTGCGTCACAAGCCCGCCAAGCGAGAGCCCGCAGACAACGGCACGCCCGTCGCAAAATGCGTCGATCACCGCCGCGCAGTCTCTGGCATAGTCCGCCATCGACCAGGGCGGCGGCGGAGAAGACGTGACACCGGCCCCCCGCGGATCGTAGGCGATGCAGCGATAGCTATCCGAGAGGCGTGCAAACAACTGCGTGTAACCCTCGGCCGGGGTGTCGCCTCCGGGAATGAAAACGATGTCGGGGCCTTGGCCTTCAACCACGACCCGCATGCGCACCTGATCGTCTGTTTCCAGTTCATGCGCCGTCGCGTCGGGGCCGAAGGCGGGGTATGCGCCCATTCTGCGTTCCTTGGAGTGCGTAAGGCTCGTGGCAACCCCGGCCCGCTATGCGGGGCCGGGGTCACGTCGATTCAGACGTCGTGTGTCCGGCTCAGGCGAGCCACCACCGCTCGGTCCAGCGGCCGCCGTCCATCTCCCAGTTCGATGCGACATTGTCCGCATGAGCGATCTTGTCCGACATCGCATATACGTAGTTGGCGAAGGCCCAGACAATCACGCCACCATCGTCGCGGACCAGTTCCTGCATTTCCCCGTACATTTCGGATCTCAGATCGGTGTCGAGTTCTCCGCGTGCCTGAACCAACAGCTCGTTGAATCGATCGTTTTCCCAGAAGGTATCGTTCCAGTCGGCACCGGCGGCGTATGCGCTGCTGAACATCCAGTCGCATGTTGGTCGTCCGCCCCAGTAGCAGGCGCAGAACGGTTCTTGCATCCAGACATCTGACCAGTAGCCGTCATTCGGTCTTCGATCGACCGTCAGATTGATCCCTGTCGACGACAGATGCTCTTTGAAAAGAACCGTTGCGTCGATTGCGCCGGAATAGGCGGCGTCTGCTGCAGAACATGTCAGATCAATGCTGTCCAGCCCGGCGTTCTTGAGGTGGAACTTGGCCTTGTCCGGATCGTATGTGCGCTGTTCCAGGTCCCCGTTGTGGTAGGGAACCGACGGAGCAATCGGGTGGTCATTGCCGACAATTCCGCGTCCGTTCAGAATGGTTTTCACCATTGTCTCGCGGTCAATCCCATGCTTGAGCGCCAGTCGCAGTTCCTTGTCGTCGTAGGGGTTTAGCCCGGTGTTCATCGGGAATGTGTAGTGCAAGAAGCCTGTGGCTTCTTCGACCCGCAAATTGGGCACACGTTCAAGCAGTCCAACGGTCTTGAGATCGACGCGGCTCATGATATCAATCTCGCCGGTTTGCAGGCCGCTCTGCCGTGCCGAGACATCGGGCACGTAAAGAATTTCGATCTCGTCAAACCAGGCGCGGTCCGGCTTCCAGTAGTCGTCGCGGCGCTTCAGCTGCGACCGGATCCCGGGCTCGTGGTTTTCCAGTGTGTAACCGCCCGTGCCAATGAAGTTTTCCCAGTCGGGTTTGCCGTCTTCAACCGGCATCAGGATGAAGTGATAGTCCGCCATCAGGAACGGAAAATCCGCATTCGGGCCAACAAGATCGAAAACCACCGTATGGTCGCCGTCCTTGCGAATGTCCTTGATCAGTTCGGCAGTGGTCCGCATGCCCGAACCGGAGTCTTCTCCTGCATGAAACTTCAATGAACCGATCACATCCTCGGGCGTCAGCGGGCGGCCATCGGAAAATGTCACTTCGGGGCGCAGCTTGAACGTCCAGGTCTGTGCCGAGTTTGATCCTTCCCAATACTCCGCCGCATCACCGACAAGTTCGCCGCTGGGGTCGATCTCTGTAAGCGTCGAGTGTGTCGCGAAGCCCACTGAAATCATATAGATATCCGTGTACGTCCAGGGATTCAGGGAATCCTGGGTCGATCCTTCCGCCAGTGCGACACGGACACTGCCACCACGTTTGGGCGTGTTTGCGAAAGACGGCAGCCCGGTCAGCCCGAGCGCACCGATGGCTGCGCCACCGCGCAGCACGTTTCGGCGGGTTGGTTGCAAAATTCTGTTGGTCATTCAGGTTCTCCCGTTTGATTTTATGTTTTATTAGGCGATGTTAACCTCGCTTTTCTGTCGTTCAGGTGACGCACAGTCCTCCGGTATGATGACCGGTGCATTCACCCATATCATACGTGCCCGTGTGCCTGTCTTATTGCTTGTCTTGTGTGGCAAGCGGCCCGGGATGCTAAAGCTGTCGCCTGCGCCAAGCGAGATCACTTCATCGCCCAGTACAAGTTCGATTTCTCCTTCCAGCACAAGACCGTGGTGCTCGCCGTCGCGCACAACCATATTGTCGTTGTGCGTGTCGGAATAAGGTTCATATTCACTGATTCCGAAGTAAAATTCACCACCTATGGTGCTGGACAGAAGCCAGTCGGTATAGCCGCTTTCTTCCAAAGGTGCGTCGTACAGCAAATTGAGATTGCGTCGGTTCCTGGCACGCACAACATGGGTGCGTTCGAGCCGGCCAGAGCCGGGACGTCGCGCGAAAAACCATGCAGCGGGAACCGACAACGCATCGGCCAGACGGTTAACCTTGTCAATCGAAGCATTCACGGTGCCGCGTTCGATCGCGCTTACGTGGCTGACCGAAATCCCACTTGCGGCAGCAAGCTGAGACAGCGTCATTCGACGCGCCTTGCGCAATTGCCGAACTTCCTGACCAAACGCGGCAACGCTGAGACTGTGGGGTTCGATGGGGCGTTCCAAATTCGTAACCGTCACATTGCATGGATCTGAATCGTTTCAGATCTTACCGGAAAGTGAAGCAACAAAGCATTTTTTACAAGAAAAATCGCCATTTTTTACTTTCTCGAGTGGATTTCACACCAGAAATACTGTGCGATACATGACACGAAAATATGACAAGAGAGAAGATCGCGCATCACTGGCGCGCTTCGACCGTGGCGCGTCCGGCCTGTTTTGATCTGCAAAGCGGACAGTGACGGGGGCCGAGACTGCGATTGTCGTGTCGGTTGCGCGTTCACGTCAATCGTTGCGCTGTGCCCTGGCGCGCGCGATGTTCGCGCTCACGGATGCGATGACGGCGGGCTGTGCCATAAGGACGGATGCGGACACGCCATGGTGTGAAAGATCGCCGTCCGAACAGCTCAGATCCCGATGTTGTCAATCAGCCTGACTCCGGCCAGATGCGCCGCCGCAAACAACCGCGCGGGACGTTCCGGGCGGCTGAGCTGGGTAAGATCGTCCTGCGCGCAGAGCATCAGGTAATCCAGCGAGGTGAAGCCGGATCTGAGAAGCCGCGCCTCGGCGCGTTCGCGCAACGGCTCCATGATCTCGCCCTGTGCCAATGCTGTCGCCACCTCCTGCATCTCGTCATGCAGACGCGGGGCAAGCGCACGGGCGCGGTCGGACAGCAGCAGGTTGCGAGACGACAGCGCCAGCCCGTCGATGTCGCGAATCGTCGGGCAGCCATGCACGGTCACGCCGAGATCGAGATCGCTGGCCATGCGCCGCACCACCAGCAACTGCTGATAATCCTTCTCGCCAAAAAAAGCATCGGTCGCGGACGTTTGCGTGAACAGCTTGGTGACCACGGTCGCCACCCCATCAAAGTGACCCGGGCGATGCGCACCTTCCATGACATCGGTCAGCCCGCCTACCGAGACGGTTGTGGCAAAATGATCTGGGTACATCTCGTCGCCATCCGGAACCCAGAGTCCGTCGACCTCGTACCGCAACAGCTTGCGCGCATCCTCTTCTTCTGTGCGGGGATAGTTTGTCAGGTCTTCGGGGTTATTGAATTGCTTAGGGTTGACGAAAATCGTCACGATCACCCTGTCGCAGGTGTCTTTCGCGGCTGCCACGAGCGACAGGTGCCCGTCGTGCAACGCCCCCATGGTGGGCACAACCCCGATACGTTCGCCCGCGCGCCGCCACGGTGCAGTCAGCGCACGCAGTTCGGTCCTTTGCCTGAGTATCGGTATGGTCATGTGCCAGTTTCGGGTGTGGGCGCCTTGTCGCCATATGTATGCTCGGGGGGGCCGGAAACCGCCGGGTGCGCACCTCGTCCGCATAGGCGGCGACGGCATGATCCGCCTGTTCACCGAGTTCTGCATAGCGTTTGACAAACTTGGGCTTGAACGCCGTGAACAGACCCAGCATGTCGTAATGCACCAGAATCTGCCCATCGCAACCTGATGATGCACCGATGCCGATCGTCGGAATGACGATTTCCGCCGTGATCCGATCCGACAGCCGGGCCGGCAGCTTTTCCAGCACAACTGCAAATGCGCCCGCTTCCGATACCGCCTTGGCATCGGCCAGAACCTGTGCAGCATCGCTTTTGCGGCCCTGAACCTTGTATCCACCTAATGTATTGACCGACTGCGGTGTCAGTCCGATATGCGCCATCACCGGCACGCCGCGTGCCACGAGAAAGGTGATCGTTTCGGCCATTGCCACGCCGCCTTCGATCTTGACCGCCGCGGCGCCGGTTTCCGCCATGATTCTGGATGCGTTGCGAAACGCCTGTGCCGGACTTTCCTCGTAGCTGCCAAAGGGCATGTCGATCACAAGCATTGCGGTCTTCAACCCACGCGCCACGGCCTTTCCGTGCAGAATCATCATCTCCATGGTTACACCCAGCGTGCTGGACAGACCGTGCAGGACCATGCCCACACTGTCACCCACGAGTACAAAGTCACAATGCGGGTCCAGGATCTGCGCCATGGGCGTGGTATAGGCGGTCAGCGACACAATAGGCGGACCACCCTTCATCGCGAGGATGTCATCGGGCAAAGGCGCGGTCTTGTGGGCGGTGGCGCTCATCGGGCTCTCCGGCGTGGTCTGTCCCCGAACCCGCTTAGCAGCTATGGGGGTGGCGTTCCAGAGAGCGTGCACCTTCCGGCATGAGGCCGCGTCCGGCTTTTCCTTCGGTCATAAACCTGTAGGGTGGCGCCGAACCCTCGTGCCCCTGTCAGGAGTTTGCGTGCGACCTTTGATCTTTCTTCTCTGGCTTGCGGGGACCTGTATGTTCTCTGCCTCAGCCGTGGCCCAGGCCCAGTCGGAGATCACCCCGAACCGCGACGATATCATCCGTTTGCTGGGGCAAATCCCGGACGTGGCGCCGATCCGGGAAGAGTTGCAAGAGCTGGGCTACGAGGGCGAAAATCTGGATCTTGCCGTGGCCCAGGCAGAGCTTGTGTATCGCGATCCGGTTCTTGCGGGGTTTATTGCGGATCAGGTGATCGTGGCGTTCCTTGAGCCAGAGCGAGTGGGGGAGGCCGGCGGTCTGCTCTGGCCGCTTGTCGAACGCGGGCTGGGGCATCTTCCGACACGCGAACTTCGGTTCTACTATCGGGTCGAGCGGTCCTTGATCGGCGGGCTTCCGCGTCAGGCTTGCGGGCGGGCGATCCGCAACCGGTTGCCGCCGGAACGGTTTGCCGAATTGATCACGCGCGCCGCCGCCCGGCTGAACACGTCGGGACTGCGAGAATACTACCGCATTCAGGCCAAGGCCGCGCGGCTGGGTGTCGAGCGCATGCCGGTGCAGTTCACGCGGGAACGTGCCGTCGCAACCGAAGACAACATCAACACGAGGCTGCGCGCCTCTATCGAAGCCTCGGACAATCCAGCCCCGTTGCTGCGTGCGCTGGACGATCTGGACAACGCAAGCAACCGACAGGCCTGCACGATCGGAAAGCTCTTTCTGGACACGGTTCTGACAATGCAGGGACGCGAGGGCAGGGATGCCCTGATCTACATGAGCCTGCCGTGAGTGCGCCACTGGACGTGGGCAACCGCGCGGCGCGGCGGCTTTGGCTCCACGGTCATGGACTGTCCGATTCTCCGGGCGGTCCGGTGGACGTGATGGAACTCATCCGCCGGCTCGGCTTTTTGCAGATCGACACGATCCGCAATGTCACCCGTGCGCATCACCATATTCTTTGGAGTCGCAACAGAAACTACCGCGAGGGCCGGCTTTGGCCTCTGCTGCGCAAGCGCATGTTGTTCGAGCACTTCACGCATGATGCCTCGCTGATCCCGATGGATGTGCTTCCGATGTGGCGGCGCCAGTTTCGCAGGCTGGGCAACCGGGCGGCGGCACACGAATGGTTTCAATCCGGTCTCGGGCAGGACGAAATCCGCCGCATCCGCGAGCGCATCGCCCGCGACGGGGCCCTGTCCACCCATGCCTTTGAAACCAAATCGGAAAGCCGCGAGATGTGGGCGCGTCCACCGCACAAGAAAGCGCTGGACCAGATGTGGTATGCGGGGGACCTGGCCACATGTCACAGGCGGAACTTCATAAAGTTCTACGATCTTGGAGAGCGTGTGTTCCCTGCTGGCTGGCAAAACGGCCCGGACGAACACGAGGCCGCAGAGTGGCTGTGCGATCAGGCGATTGACCGGATGGCAATGGCAACCTGTGGCGAGGTGCAGCGGTTCTGGGATGCGACAGACATGGCGGAGACACGCGACTGGCTTGGACGCAGGTCTCTGGTGCCTTTGCGGATCGAGGGGGCGGACGGGGTCTGGCGCGAGGCATGGGGCGTGCCGGATATAGAGGCGCGGCTCGCGCGGGCGCAACGTGTGTCGTCG
Source organism: Pseudomonadota bacterium (assembly GCA_039028815.1). GTDB lineage: Bacteria > Pseudomonadota > Alphaproteobacteria > Rhodobacterales > Rhodobacteraceae > Roseovarius. Next base: position 13,460 of record JBCCHI010000034.1, on the reverse strand, counting down.
CATCTGCGTTTGTTGAATCCATTCGACCCGGCGATCCGCGACAGGCAGCGCCTGCTGCGCCTCTTCGGGTTTGAGTATCGAAACGAAATGTTTGTTCCCAAGGAAAAGAGACGTTGGGGCTATTACGTCTACCCCTTGCTGGAGGGTGAGCGTTTCACAGGGCGGATCGAACTGAAGGCGAACCGCGCCGAAGGCTGGATGGCAATCACTGGTTTCTGGCCCGAACCCGGGATCAAGTGGACCGCACAACGTTTTGCCAGGCTGGAACGCGAACTGTTGCGCTTTGCCCGTCTGGCGGGCATCTCCGATCTGCTGTGTGACGGGTTGACCGGCTGACATCGCATGTCGGTTTTGCGCAGGCGCGGTTGGCAAGGCCGCCGCAAAACGCGTACTGGGGTTCGCGGGCGTCAGAGGAGACACCAAGATGCGACTTGAGGGAAAGACGGCCATTGTGACCGGCGGGGCCAGCGGATTTGGCGAAGGGATCGTGCGCAAGTTCCTCGAAGAGGGCGCCCGGGTCATGATCGCCGACATCAACGCACCGGCCGCCATGGGGCTGGCCGACAGCCTGGGCGCGTCAAGCTGTCCCGTGGATGTCTCGAACAGTGCCAGCGTCGCCGCTCTGGCCCAGGTCGCCGAGAAGACATTCGGAACACCGGATATCGTCGTCAACAATGCGGGTATCACGCATCTGCCCCAGCCGGCCGAGGATGTCGGCGAAGACGAATTCGACCGGGTGTTCGCGGTCAACTGCAAATCGGTCTATCTGACCGCGCGTGCCTTCGTGCCTGCGATGAAGGACCGGGGCTCGGGCGTGTTTCTCAACGTCGCATCAACCGCCGGCGTCAGCCCGCGTCCCCGGCTGAACTGGTACAACGCCTCGAAAGGCTGGATGATCACGGCCACCCGCACGCTTGCGGTTGAGTTGGCGCCGGTGGGCGTGCGGGTCAACGCGATCAATCCCGTGGCCGGTGAAACCCCGCTGCTGGCCAGCTTCATGGGGGAGGATACCCCCGAAACGCGCGAGAAATTCCTGTCCACGATCCCTCTGGGCCGGTTTTCCACACCGCGGGACATGGGCAATGCCGCGGCCTTTCTGTGCAGTGACGAGGCCAGCATGATCACCGGTGCGTGCCTCGAGGTCGACGGGGGTCGCTGCATCTGACCCCTGTTCATTCGGCGTCTCAGGCATTATCGGAATAGCCGAACAGGAGACAGGCAGGGGTGCGGCCCATGAAGACAGCGCTGATCACCGGGGTGACCGGACAGGACGGGGCCTATCTGTCAGAGTTCCTGCTGGACAAGGGCTATGAGGTGCACGGCATCAAGCGTCGCACCTCGCTGTTCAACACGGCGCGCATTGATCACCTTTTCGAGGGCGCGCCGGGTCAGAGCGGCCGGTTTCAGCTGCACCATGGCGATATGACCGACAGTTCCTCGCTCACCCGGATCTTGCAGTCGGTCCGTCCCGACGAGGTGTATAACCTTGCCGCGCAAAGCCATGTGATGGTCAGCTTCGAGGAACCGGAATACACCGCCAACTCGGACGCGCTGGGGGCGCTTCGGTTGCTGGAAGCCATCCGTTTCCTCGGGCTGGGCGACACCACGCGCTTCTATCAGGCGTCGACCTCCGAACTGTATGGTCTGGTGCAGGAAACTCCGCAGCGTGAGGCAACACCGTTCTATCCGCGGTCACCCTATGCGGTCGCAAAGCTCTACGCCTACTGGATCACGGTCAATTACCGGGAATCCTATGGCCTCTATGCGTGCAACGGCATTCTGTTCAATCACGAAAGTCCGCTGCGTGGCGAAACCTTTGTGACACGCAAGATCACCCGCGCGCTGGCCCGCATAAAACTTGGGCTTCAGGGTGAACTCCGGCTTGGCAACATGGATGCCAAACGTGACTGGGGGCATGCGCGTGACTACGTGAAGATGATGTGGCTCATGCTGCAGCAGGAGTTGCCGGAAGATTACGTGATTGCCACGGGACAGCAGTATTCGGTGCGCGAGTTCGTGACCCGCGCAGCCGAAGCGATGGACATGCAGATCAGTTTTGAGGGTGAAGGCGTCGATGAGATCGGGCGCGACGCAGCGGGTCGGGTGATCGTACGGGTCGATCCGGTTTATTTTCGCCCCGCCGAGGTCGATACGCTGCTGGGCGATGCCAGCAAGGCGCGTCAGCAACTGGGCTGGACGCCCGAGACGAGTTTCGAGACCCTCGTGCGGGAAATGGCGATGGCCGATCTCGAAGAGGCCGAAGCTCTGGTCGGTCCGCGCGGCGGCGCGACATGAAGATCCTGCTGACCGGCGGGCGTGGCATGGTCGGTCGCGCCCTTCTGGCGCATGAGGCGGCGTCGGATCACGACATTCTGGCGCCGGAGCGTGCGGCGCTTGATCTGACGGACCGTACCGCGGTGATGCGGGCCGTGTCGGATGCCCGGCCCGATCTGGTCATTCACGCCGCCGGCAGGGTGGGGGGCATTCAGGCCAACATTGCGCAGCCGGTCGCATTTCTGACAGAAAACATGGACATGGGCGCCAACATCGTTCTGGCTGCCCGCGACGCGGCGGTGCCGCGGCTTTTGAACCTCGGATCGTCCTGCATGTATCCGCGCAATGCGCCCAACCCGCTGCGCGAGGACAGCCTGGGCCAGGGACAACTGGAACCCACCAACGAAGGCTATGGGCTGGCAAAGCTGGCCGTGGCGCGGCTGTGCGCCTTTGTGGGACGCGAAGACCCCGCGCTGGCCTACAAGACGCTTATCCCGTGCAATCTTTACGGGATGCACGACAAATTCGACCCGGCCGTGTCGCATCTGGTGCCCGCGATCATCCGCAAGGTGCACGATGCCAAGCAGAACGGCGCCGACAGCGTCGAAATCTGGGGCGATGGCACGGCCCGGCGCGAATTCATGTTTTCGGACGATCTGGCCGATGGCGTCTGGACGGCGGTTGCGCGATTCGAGGCGCTGCCCGACATGATGAATATCGGGCTGGGGCATGATCATTCGATCAACGATTTCTACGCCGAGGCCGCGGATGTGATGGGCTGGCACGGGTCGTTCCGCCATGATCTCACGCGGCCTGCGGGCATGACGCAGAAGCTCCTGTCGGTCGACAGGCAGGAGGCGTTCGGCTGGCGGCCCCGCACCTCGCTGGCGGAGGGCATCGCCCGGACCTATACGCATTTCCTGGACCTTAACGAAAGAGGTGCTGCATGACCGAGGATCCGGGGTTTCCCCTGGCCACGTCCAGCTGGGACGCGCGGGAATACGCCGCGATCGACCGCGTGGTGCAGTCGGGCATGTTCTCGATGGGACCGGAAGTGGCGCGATTCGAGGAGATGTTCGCCGAGGCAATGGACGTGCGCCATGCCGTGATGGTCAATTCGGGATCGTCGGCCAATCTGATCATTGCCGCCGCGTTGCGCTATCATACCTGCCACACCCTTCCGCCCGGTGCCACGGTGATCGTGCCTGCGGTCAGCTGGTCGACCACCTATTACCCGCTGCATCAGTACGGGCTGCGGATGACATTCGTGGACATAGATCCCCAGACGCTCAACTACGATCTGACGGCGCTGGCCGCCGCGCTCGGTCCCGAGACACGCGCGATCATGGCGGTCAATCTTCTGGGCAACCCGAACGATTTCGACCGGATCGCGGCAATGACCGAGGGGCGCGACATTCTGCTGATCGAGGACAATTGCGAGTCGCTGGGCGCCACCTTTCAGGGGCGGCAGGCCGGTACGTTCGGCATCGCGGGCAGCTATTCGTCCTTCTTTTCGCATCACATCGCGACAATGGAAGGCGGGGTGGCCGTCACCGATGACGAAGAACTCTACCATATCATGTTGTCGCTGCGCGCGCATGGCTGGACCCGCAACCTGCCAAGGCAAAATCATGTGACCGGCACCAAGAGTGACGATCCGTTTGAGGAGAGCTTCAAATTCGTTCTGCCGGGTTACAATCTGCGGCCGCTGGAAATGAGCGGTGCGATCGGACAGGAACAGATCGCCAAGCTGCCGATGATCGTGTCCGAGCGGCGCGCCAATGCCGAGGCGTTCCGGGCGCTGATGCAGGGGTATCCGCAGATTCGCATCCAGCAGGAGATCGGCAACAGCAGCTGGTTCGGCTTTTCCATGGTGGTACAGCCGGATGCCGGATTTGACCGGGCCACGCTGATCGCGGCGCTGGGGCGGCACGGGGTCGACTGCCGTCCCGTCGTGGCCGGAAATTTCGCCAAGAATCCCGTGGTCGCGCATATGGAGCACGACGTGCAGGGCGCGCTGATCCATGCTGAGGACATCGACCGCAACGGGCTCTTTATCGGCAACCACCACTATCCGCTGGACGGCAAATGGGATCTGTTGCGCGCCGCGCTCGATGATGTTGCGCGCTGAGTCTCTTCATCTTTCCTGAAATACTCAGATCCTGTCAGGCCACGCCTGCGCGCAACGCGTCATGAATGTGTACCAGACCGCACAGGGCCTGATCGTCGCCGACAACCAGAAGAACGGTGCGCTTGTGGCTGTTCATGAGACCCAGGGCTTCGACAAGCAACATGTCGGGTGGCACGCTCAGAGGGGTGCGCGTGGCCACCTCGCCGGCCAGGCGGTCCGTCAGATGCGCCATGTTGCGCCGCAGATCGCCATCGGTGATGATGCCGCACAGCGCGCCATTCTCCACCACGGCCGCCACGCCAAATCCTTTCGCGGTCATTTCGATCAGTGTGTCCGACATGGGCGTGTCCGGCGTGACGACAGGCAGAGAGGCGCCCGTGTGCATCACGGCCGAGACTTTCAGCAACTGCGCCCCGAGCGTTCCGCCGGGATGAAAAGCCAGAAAACTGTCGCGCTCGAACCCGCGAAGCCTCATCAGGGCAACCGCCAGGGCATCGCCAAGCGCCATCGTGCAGGTCGTCGAGGTCGTAGGGGCCATGCCGATCCCGCACGCCTCCGGTGCGTCCGGCAGCACCAGAACATGGCCTGACTGACGCGCAAGCGTGCTGGACGGTTTCTTGGTGATGCCGATCAGCGGAATGCCGAAGCGCGCGCAATGCGCGATGATATCGGCAAGCTCACGGGTTTCGCCCGAGTTGGAGATCAGCACGACAGCATCCTGCGGCGTGATCATGCCCAGATCACCGTGACTGGCTTCGCCCGGGTGCACATATTGTGCGGGCGTTCCGGTGCTGGCGAACGTGGCCGCGATCTTGGCTGCGACATGCCCTGACTTCCCCATGCCCGAAACGATCACGCGACCCGGTGTCGCCAGCAACGCCGTGACCGCATCATCAAACTCCGCAGTCAGCGCGTCGCGCATCTGCATGAGCGCGTCTGCTTCGATCTCCAGGACAGTACGCGCGATCTCGACGGGTTTGGCGCGGTCATTCATCGGTCTTATCCCAAGCCTCAGGCGGCTTGGGCATACCGCGCGCATGTCGCAAAGCCAAGAGGCGCCCGTCGCAGGCCGGCTTGCCCGCCCACTCCGGTCCGACATAGCCTGCGCCGCATGACAACGGATGATGTTCTTGACGGACCCATGGCCTGGCGCAGGCTGGCGATCGCACTGGCTGTCGCGGTCATCGGTAATGTCGGCATGTGGTCGATTGTGGTCCTCATGCCGGCAATCCAGACAGAGTTCGGCGCGGACCGTGCGGCGGCAACATTGCCCTACACGGTTCTGATGATCGGATTCGGTCTGGGCAATCTGGTGATCGGCTGGCTGGTCGACCGGTACGGTCTGGCCCGGGCACTGATCTGCTCGGCACTTTGCGTCGGCGTCGGGTTCGTCGTTTCGGCGCTGAGTTCCGGCATGGCGCTGCTTGTTGTCGCTCAGGGTCTCGTCGGGTTCGGGACAGCGGCGACGTTCGGGCCCTTGATCGCCGATGTGTCGTTGTGGTTTCTGCGGCGTCGCGGCATTGCCGTCTCCGTTGCGGCATGTGGCAACTACCTGTCAGGAGCGGTCTGGCCGGTCCTGCTGACCGGACCGATGGGCGCGCTGGACTGGCGCGAGAGCAGTCTTGTTCTGGCCGTGGTTGTCGTCGCACTGATTGTGCCGCTTTCGGTTCTGCTGCGCGGTCGCGTCCCGGAAACGTCCCTGCGACGTGCGGATGCCGCATCTTCAAGCCGCGCCTTGCTGACCGGACTGTCGCCGCGTGCGCTGATCTGGTTGCTTGGATGCGCCGGAATTGGATGCTGTGTTGCCATGTCGATGCCGCAGGTTCACATTGTTGCATTGTGTGTCGATCTGGGCTTCGGGGCGGTCGTGGGCGGGCAGATGCTGTCGCTGATGCTTGCCGGCGGGGTGGTGTCCAGGCTTGTGTCCGGCCTTCTGGCCGACAGGCTGGGCGGCGTGCGCACGCTGCTTCTGGGATCGGTGCTGCAATGCCTGGCGCTGTTTCTGTACCTGCCTGCGGGCGGGTTGGTGTCGCTTTACACTGTCAGTCTTGTGTTCGGGTTGGCACAGGGCGGCATTGTGCCAAGCTATGCGCTGGTCGTGCGAGAATTTCTTCCGGCGCGAGAGGCGGGCCAGCGTGTCGGCTTTGTGATGATGCTGACAATCATGGGTATGGCGCTGGGCGGTTGGATGTCGGGCTGGATCTATGACATGACGGGGGATTACCAACTGGCGTTCGTCAACGGACTCGTCTGGAACATGCTGAACATCGCGATCGTGGTTGCGATCTTCTGGAGCGCGCGCCCCGGTCGTCCGGCGCAGGTTGCGGCCTGAGGTGTTGCTCAGTCGTCGTAGATGATCTTGACGTGCCGTTCCCCGCGCTCCTCGGCGAGCTTCATTTGCTTCTGCCTTTCGCGAAACCGCGTTTTGTCGGCCTCGCTGGTGTCGTGCGCGCAAAGATGGCAGGCCACGCCGTCCTCGAATTCGGGACGCGCGCGGTCTTCCGGCAGAATCGGATGGCGACAGGCGTGGCAGAGCAGGTGCGGTCCTTCGCGCAGCCCGTGGCCAACAGAGACGCGCCCGTCAAAGACAAAGCACGCACCTTGCCAGAGGCTGCGCTCTTCCGGGACGTCCTCAAGGTACTTCAGAATGCCCCCCTGAAGATGATAGACCTCTTCGACGCCCTGTCCCAACAGGAAGTTGGTGGATTTCTCGCACCTGATTCCCCCGGTGCAGAACATCGCGATCCGTTTTCCCTCGAAGCGGTCCTTGTTCTTCGCCCACCAGGCGGGGAAGTCGCGAAACGAGGCGGTGTCGGGGTCGACCGCCCCCTTGAAAGTGCCGATCGCCACCTCGTAGTCGTTGCGGGTGTCGATCACCGCAACATCCGGCGCTGAGATCAGATCGTTCCAGGCGTGGGGTGCAACGTAGCGTCCAACGCTGCTGCCAGGGTCGACATCGGGTTGTCCCATTGTGACGATTTCGGGCTTGATCCGTACCTTGAGGCGGCGAAACGGCTGCGCCGCAGCTGTGCTTTGCTTTGCGTGAAGGCCGGAACAGCCGGGCAGGGCGCGGATATGCGCCAGCACACAGTCCAGCCCTGCGGGGGGGCCGGCGATTGTTCCGTTGATGCCCTCATGCGCCAGGATCAGTGTGCCGGAGATGCGGTTCTCCGTACACACCGTCAGCAAGGGCGCGCGCAACGCCTCCGGATCGGCAAAGCGGGTGAAGTGGTAGAGCGCGGCTATGGAATACATGGCAGTGTCGTTTGCTGTCTGACCGAGATGCGGTCTAGTCATTTGGCGGGCGAAATCAAGCGCAGCCGTGTCTTGTACAACCGCGAGCATGGAGTCAGTGTCGGACGAGCGTTGAACAAAGGAGTGGTTCATGCATGCGCTGATTGTGGTCGATGTTCAGAACGATTTCTGTCCGGGTGGCGCACTGGCCGTTGCCGAGGGACACCAGATTGTGCCGGGCATCAACGCGCTGATGTCGGATGCCGGTATGGTCATTCTGACGCAGGACTGGCATCCGGCCGGTCATTCGTCGTTCGCATCCAGCCATCCGGATGCCGAACCCATGACAGTGATCGACATGCCCTATGGGCCTCAGGTGTTGTGGCCGGATCACTGCGTGCAGGGCGGGCCGGGCGCGGCCTTTCACCCTGACCTGAAGACGGATCGCGCCGCGATGATTGTGCGCAAGGGGATCAACCCCGCGATCGACAGTTATTCGGGGTTTTTCGAGAACGACCGCAAGACCCCGACCGGGTTGCATGGCTACCTGCAGTCGCATGGGGTTGACCGGCTGACGCTGGTCGGGCTGGCGACGGATTTCTGTGTCAGTTACACGGCTGTGGATGCGTCCGCGTTGGGCTATTCGGTGGAGGTCAGGGAAGACTTGTGTCGTGCGATTGATCTTGATGGCTCTCTGAAGGGCGCGCGCGCGGACATGACGGCAGCAGGCGTGCGTCTGGTCTGAACAGGTATGGAGTTGCCGCAACAGATAGAGGCCTGCCGCTTGTGCGAGGACCGCTTCGCGGACACGCGGACCACCCACGCACCGCGCCCGGTCGTGTGGTTCCGGACAAGCGCGCGCATGTTGATCGCGGGTCAGGCGCCAGGTCTGCGCGTTCACCGCTCCGGTGTGCCGTTCGATGACCGCTCCGGCGACCGCCTGCGCGACTGGCTTGGTCTGTCACCAGAAGAGTTTTACGACATGGATCGCGTGGCACTGGTGCCCATGTCGTTCTGCTTTCCGGGCTACGATGCCAGCGGTTCTGACCTGCCACCGCCCGGGCTCTGCGGGCGGACCTGGCATGACAGGGTCATGAAGACATTGAGACATCTCAGGTTGCGCCTGTATGTAGGCGGCTATGCGCACGCGTATCACCTGGGTGAGAGACGCAGCGTCACAGACACCGTTTCCGGTTGGCGTGATCTTGCGCCCGGTGTCTTTCCCCTGCCGCACCCCTCGTGGCGCAACACGGCGTGGCTGAAACGCAATCCCTGGTTCGAGACAGAACTGATCCCGGCGCTGCGTCGGCGCGTGCAGGAGGTGTTGCATGGAACCTGAAACACATCTCGACCGTGCCCATGCGGCGATGGAGGCCAGTGAAGCGGACGAACCACGCCTGCGTTTTTACGAAGCCCTCGCTGCTGTAGAGCTGTTTTTGCTGCTCGACGGATCGGCCGACGGCGACACGATCGTTCCGCAGGCGTTCGAAGTGGAGGGTCAGGCTTTTGTTCTGGCCTTCGATACCGAGGCGCGCCTGGCGCGGTTCGCCGGAAGCGCGGCGGATTATGTGGCGCTGTCCGGCCGGGCGCTGGCCGAGATGCTGACCGAGCAATCGCTTGGGCTTGGTCTTAACCTGGAGGTCGCGTCGTCGGCCCTGCTGCTGCCGCCGGAGGGCCTTGCCTGGTTGGCGCAGGCTCTGGCGGACGATCCGCTCGAACTGGAGGCGCAGGCGCGCGAGTTTCATCCGCCCGCCGGGTTGCCCGAAAGTTTATTGACCGCGCTTGATGCCCGTCTGGCTGCGGCCGAAGGGCTGGCCGGTCAGGCGTATCTTGTTGGCGTCACCTACCAGTCCGGCGCACGCGGTCACATGCTGGGATTCGTGGATGCCGCGCCTGGTGCCGAAGACGCGCTGGCGCGTGCGGTGTCAGACGTGCTGCGGTTTTCAGATCTGGAAGCCGCGGTTCTGGATGTCGGCTTTTTCCGTGCGCAGGATCAGGCTGCGGCGCGCATGTCTGTTGTCGGGTTGCGGTTTGATCTGCCCACGGCGAAAAAGAGGACCGCCGCCCGCACCGCGCCGGGTCTGGATCCCGACACGCCACCCAAACTGCGCTGAAAGGCGCGCAAGCCCCAAAGCAATCGATTTGCTCTCGCGTTTACGCGATCTAAGCGTCTTTTTCCCATGCTGTGCGGATGACCCGTCTCTGGAAGTCGGCCGTCCGGCTCGGCGCCACCGCGCCGCCGGTCCTGAACTCAGCGCCAAAGGCGCTGGCCCCGCTCTGCTTTCTTCTTGCGCTGAATGTTCCGGGTGCCGTGCACCCGTCTGAGCTGTCAGGCACGGAGGAGGCCGCCGCACGGATGCAGGCGTTCGCGACCTGTGCCGGCCGGGTCTCGGCGCTTGCCACGCGCCATCAGGCCGAACACAGCCCTGCATCGGACCGGATGCAGACCATGGAGGCAGATTTTGACGCGCTGGTCGACGCCATTCTGCCGCTTGCCATTGCCTCCGGTGCGGACCGCAGGGCGGCCCGGCAGTGGCGCAACGCGGGTTGGAGCGAAATGGCTCACCTGATGCGTCTGCATTTCTCCACTGCAAACCCGACGCGTGCGGCCCGCGCGGGACGGGATATCGCACGTCGCCTCGACACCTGCACACGAATGATTCTGCCGGGGTGAGTCCGCAGGTTTCCGGCGCGCGGGCACTGGTCATTCCGGCCGGAGCGCACTAGTGTCCGGCTTCGTTCACCCCGATGCAGGTCATGTGCGATGGCGCAAAACGACAACCCCGCGGACCCGTTCAAAAAGGCACTTGCCGAGGCCACCAAGGTTATGGCCGACAATCCCGAGCTGTCGGTCACCTATTCGGTCGATCCGTCCGGCTGTAGCGGCGATACGATGCGGCTGCCGCAAGTCAGCCGCAGAATGACCCGCGACGAGGTTCTGCAGGCGCGCGGCACGGCGGATGCGCTGGCTCTGCGGCACAAGTACCACGACGAGGGGCTGCATGCACGCTACGTGCCTTCCGGCGAGATGGCGCGCGACCTCTACGAGGCGATGGAAACGGCCCGGTGCGAGGCGATTGGCGCGCGGGACATGCCCGGCACGGCGGGCAACATCGATGCAAAGATCGGGGCAGATGCGCGCCGGCGCGGCTATGAGCAGATCACCGACAGTTCCGAGGCGCCGCTTGCGGTTGCGGCAGGCTACCTCATCCGTCATCTCGCAACCGGGCGGGCCCTGCCGGACGGTGCCAGCAACGTCATGGAACTGTGGCGTGACTTCATCACGCAGCAGGCCGGCGGAACGCTCGAAGCCCTGCAGGAGAAGCTGGCCGACCAGACCAAGTTTGCCCGGTTCGCCCGGCAGATCATTGACGATCTGGGATACGGAGATCAACTGGGCGACGATCCTGATGCGCTCGATCAGGAAGAAGAAAACGATGCCGAGCAGGACACCGAAGAAGAGGATCAGGATCCCGACAGCCAGGGACAGGACGACGCGGACGATGCCGATGCGGATGCCAGTCCCGAGCAAAGCCAGGAAGAACAGACCGATGCTGCACAGGCGCAGGTCACAATGGATGACGTGTCCGACGATACGCTGGCCGAAGACCCCGATACGCCCGAGGCCGAGGCCCCGATGGAGCCACCCGCGCCGACCCCGATTTCGGATGCCGATCCGAACTACAAGGTTTACCTGACGGAGTTCGACGAAGAGATCCATGCCGAGGATCTTGCCGAGCCTGTCGAACTGGAGCGCCTGCGCGCATTTCTCGACCAGCAGCTGGAGCCGCTCAAGGGCGCGGTCAGCCGGTTGGCCAACAAGCTGCAACGCCGTTTGCAGGCGCAGCAGAACCGGTCCTGGGAGTTTGACCGCGAAGAAGGCATTCTTGACGCGGGTCGTCTGGCGCGGGTGGTGGCGAACCCGACAACACCGCTGAGCTTCAAGGTCGAAAAGGACATGGAGTTCCGCGACACGGTGGTCACGCTGTTGCTGGACAATTCCGGGTCGATGCGCGGGCGACCGATCTCGATCGCCGCGGTCTGCGCCGATGTTCTGGCCCGAACGCTGGAGCGCTGTTCGGTCAAGGTCGAGGTGCTGGGGTTCACGACCCGCGCCTGGAAAGGTGGCCAGAGCCGCGAAACCTGGCTGAACGAAGGCCGGCCGCAACTGCCCGGCCGGCTGAACGACCTGCGCCACATCATCTACAAGTCCGCCGATGCCCCGATGCGCAGGACACGCGACAATCTGGGCCTGATGATGAAAGAGGGTCTTCTTAAGGAAAACATCGACGGCGAGGCGCTGGAATGGGCGCACCGGCGTCTGGTGGCTCGTCGCGAGGCCCGAAAGATCCTGATGGTGATCAGCGATGGCGCGCCGGTGGATGATTCCACCCTGTCAGTGAACCCCGCCAGCTATCTCGAAAAACACCTTCGCGACGTGATCGCGCTGGTCGAGCGGCGCCGCCAGGTCGAGCTTCTGGCCATCGGGATCGGTCATGACGTCACGCGCTACTACGAGCGGGCGGTGACCATCACCGATGCGGACCAGCTGGCCGGTGCGATGACCGAACAGCTGGCTGCGCTGTTTGACAGCGATCCGCGCGCCAGGGCGCGACTCATGGGTATGCGAAAGGCCGGGTGAGCGCAACAGCGCTTGCAGCCCCCTGCCGCCTGCTTCATCTTTCTGAAAATACTCTGGTGCGACGCGCGGGGCCGCGACGGCGTTTGCCTGTTTTCAGAACCATCGAAAGGACCGCAGAGCATGTCTGGATCCGGGTTTCAGTCCTTCACCGAGACGGCGCGCCCAGAGCAGGGACCGCCGCGTCTTGCCCGGCTGCGCGACGAAATGCGCGCCGAGGGCCTGTCAGGGTTTCTGGTGCCGCGGGCCGATGCACATCAGGGCGAATATGTTGCCGCTTGCGACGACCGTCTGGCATGGCTGACAGGCTTCACCGGCTCGGCCGGATTTTGCATCGCTCTTCTGGAAGAGGCCGGGCTTTTCGTTGACGGGCGGTATCGGGCGCAGGCCCGGTCCCAGGCCGACACAACGGCCTTCGCAACGGTCGACTGGCCGGACACCAAGCCCGCGTCGTGGCTGCGCGCCCGTCTCGACCAGGGATGCCGGATCGGTTTCGATTCCTGGCTCTATACACCAGAGCAGATTGAAGCGCTGAAAGGCGGCCTGACGGGCAGCGGCATCGACCTTGTGGCCTGCGACAATCTCGTGGATCGCATATGGCAGGACCGTCCGCCGCCACCTCTTGGTGCGGTTCGCGTTTACCCGGATGCCCTTGCCGGCCGCAACCACGCGGACAAGCGCGCGGCGCTTGCCACGGATCTGGAGGCCGAAGGCGATGCGGCGGCGGTGATCACCTTGCCGGATTCCCTGGCCTGGTTGCTCAACATCCGGGGCAGCGACATTCCCCGCAATCCGGTGCCGCATGGCTTTGGCGTGCTGCATGCCGGCGGTGCCGTGACGCTGCTGATGGAGCCGGCCAAACTGAGCGATGAGGTGACGCGCCATCTGGGAAACGCTGTTACGATCCACCCGCCCTCCGCCTTCGGCGATGTGCTGGACGCGTTGTCCGGGCCGGTGCGGCTGGACCGCAAAAGCGTACCGATCTGGGTGGTGGAGCGGTTGCGGAATGCCGGGGTCGGGATCCGGTGGGGCGATGAGCCCTGCATTCTGCCAAAGGCACGCAAGACGGAGGCCGAGATTGCCGGAACCCGCACGGCCCATCTGCGCGATGGCGCTGCCTTGTGCCGGTTTCTGGCCTGGTTCGAAACGCAGGCGCCGGGCACTCTGACGGAAATCGACGTG